>JAUIBB010000016.1 GCA_030427685.1 Alphaproteobacteria bacterium | reverse complement strand
GTGTATCGCGCAGGATGCTAAGCTCGCTGCTATCCGGAGCGGGGGTGCTTTCAAGCGTAGCTACGCGTGTGGCCAGCGCCGTGATTCGTTGATCCAGCGCTTCGCTACGGGTCTGTGCCGTGCGCGCTTGCTCTGCAATACTGGACTGACCATCCTGCCAGACAAATACCAGTGCGCCAACAAAAAGGGCGCCGACGATAATGCCAGCGACAGGTGGCCGTTTTGAAGGAGGGGGCAATGCTTCCATGCGGCGTTTATAGCACCGGGGGCTCGCAAGACACAATTAAATCGACCATCGCATCGCGCGTAGGGACATGGCAGGCATGGATGGTGCACCATGGCAACGCCGCCGCTGCCTCGGCCACCGAAAGGCTGAGGCAATAGGCGCGGATAGAAGCAGCCAGTGTGGCCGGGTACGTCTGGGTAAGCAGCTGCTGGGCCAGCCCCGCACTGCGTGCCGAGAAGAAGCAAGCGCCCGTCAGCTGCTCTGTTTGCAGGGCTTCGTGCAGGGCGGGGCTAAGTGATGCCGCTGCCACGGCACGGTAGCAGGTATAGGTGTCGGTATGAATGGCGTGCGTGCCCAGCAAGGTGCCAACATCGGCGCTGGTATGCTCCCCCGCGAGATAGGTCAATCGTGAAGCGGAGGGAAGGGTGGCGGCAATGCGTGGCAGAAGGCTCAGGATATCATCCTCGCCCTCAATTACCTGCGTAAAGCCATGGGTGCGGACAGCTGCCGCCGTTGCTGCACCTACGCAAAATACCGGCACGGCACGTGCTGGCTCGGGGGCGCCCTCAAGTGCGTGGGCCGCATGGCGGCTGGTCAGCAGGAATGCTTCAGGTAATGCATGAGAAAACAGATTCAATAGATTGGTCTCTATTAATTCTATCTGCATCACCGGGGCAATGATGCTGTCAATTCCGTGGGAGGAAAGACGGGCCGCGAGCTGCTCGCTATCTTCGCGAGGACGTGTCAGCCAGATGAGAGGTGGCTTACGCATGGCTTAGTAGGGCGTCGCCGCTACGGGCGCGAAGTTCAGCACCAAGTGCTTCGCCCAGCGCGACGGCGTCTGCTGCAGCACCGCTATGCTCGTGATAGTGACGGATGCTACCGTCCAGCGATAACACTTCACCGCGAATGGTCAGCCGGTCGCCGGATAGTTCGGCCAGCCCACCGATGGGGGTGCGGCACGAGCCGTCGAGGATGTTTAGCATCGCCCGTTCAGCGCTGACGCAGGTGAAGGTGGGCAGATCATTGATGCTGGCAAGCAGTGCCCGAAGGTCGTCGCGTGACTGATGGCACTCAACCCCGATGGCGCCCTGTGCCGCAGCAGGAAGGAATGCATCGGCGGGTAATAAGGTGCGGATATGCTGGTCGAGACCAAGGCGCATGAGGCCGGCAGCGGCAAGGAAGGTTGCGCTGGCCTCGCCGTCTTCCAGTTTACGGAGACGGGTTTGCACGTTGCCGCGCAAGGGAACAATCGTGACATCCGGGCGCTTGTGTAGCAACTGTGCTGCTCGGCGGGTCGATGACGTGCCCACCACCGCGCCTTGGGGTAAGTCGGCAGGGGTGGCGTAATGCTGGCTGATCCACGCATCGCGGATGTCGGCACGTGGCAGCATCGCTGCGATGGTCAGGCCATCTGGCAGTATACTGGGCATATCTTTCATCGAGTGCACGGCGATGTCGATGCTGCCGCCCAGCATGGCATCTTCCAGCTCTTTGGTGAAGAGGCCTTTATAGCCCCAGTCTGTCAGTTGTTTGTGAAGTTCCCGGTCCCCAGCCGTCGTCAGGGCGACGGTTTCAAACACCAGTTCTGGATGCCGTGCAGCCAGTGCTGCCTGCACCATTTCTGCTTGCGCGCGGGCAAGCTTGCTGGCACGAGTGCCAATGCGTATCAGGGTCGTCATGCCGGTTGCATAACCGATTTGACTGCCGCTGGCGAGTGTTTATAGGAACAGGTATGATGATCGTTTTAGGGATTGAGTCCAGCTGCGATGAAACCGCTGTTGCGCTGGTGAATAGTGAGGGTGTGATTCTCGCGCAAGCGCTGGCAACCCAGCGCGATGACCATGCGCCCTATGGCGGTGTGGTGCCCGAGATCGCGGCCCGTGCGCATCTGGCGCAGATTGACCGCCTCTACACCAAGGCGCTGGACGACGCCAAGCTGACCATTGATGCCGTCGATGCCATTGCGGTGACTGCGGGGCCGGGCTTGATTGGTGGAGTCATTGTGGGGGTGATGCTGGGCAAGGCGCTGGCCGCGGCTGCACAAAAGCCATTGATTGCTGTCAATCATCTCGAAGGGCATGCGCTGACGGTGCGGCTGACGGATCAGGTGGCGTTCCCATATTTCCTGTTGCTGATTTCAGGAGGACATTGCCAGCAGCTGGTGGTGCGCGGTGTTGGTGATTATGTCCGGCTTGGCACAACGCGTGATGATGCGCTTGGCGAAGCATTCGATAAATGTGCGAAAATGCTAGGGCTTCCGTATCCTGGTGGCCCCGAGCTTGAGGCTGCGGCGCGCAATGGCAACCCCAAAGCCTATAGCTTCCCGCATCCGATGAGCGGGGACAGGGGGTGTGATTTCTCCTTTTCTGGCCTGAAGACGGCGGTGCGCTTGACCATCGAGCGGGAGGTGGCGCGCGCAGGAGAACTGACGCCACAGATCGTCGCCGATGTCGCGGCCAGTTTTCAGGCGACGGTGGTTGCTATTCTTGCCGAGCGTGTGGGCAATGGCCTTTCCATGGCAACGCTTGGCTATCCTGTCACAGCGGTAGCCGTTGCTGGCGGCGTGGCCGCGAATCAGGCGATTGGTGAAGGGCTGCGCTCATTGGCGGCGCAGCATGATCTTCCCTTTGTTGCTGCGCCACCTGCCTTATGTACGGACAACGCCGCGATGATCGCCTGGGCAGGGCTTGAGCGCTTTCGTCTGGGGCTGATTGACGATGCGAGCTTTGAGCCTCGTGCCCGTTGGCCGCTGACAGAACTGGCGCGCGCCTAGATTCTGCTGGAGATTCTGCGCTAATTCGCTACATTTGCAGGGTTCACGGTGAGGAGCGGCCTATGTCGAGTCGGCGGTTTATTTTATTTTTTGCAGCGATCTTTACGTTTGGGGCATTGCCATTCCTGATCGTACAGCCTTCTGCAATCGCCAGCGCCGGGCTTAACCTTGGCTTCAGTGCGCCGTTGCAACATATCCCCGTGCTGGTGATGCTGATGACTGCCGGGCTGGTTGCTGCCCTGCTGCCGCGTGATGGGCTTTTGCTGATGCCGGTGGCATTCGCCCTGATGATTATGCTGGGCGGTGTGGTGGTGCTGGACATGGCACAGTATCCGGGGCTGCGCTATTTTATGTTGGGGGCCATTTTGTGCATGGGGTTGCTGATTGGTATCGCGCGTGAAAAGCTGACGGTGTTGATGCTGTTGGTGCTGGCCTCGCTAGGGTTTCACCTTGGTGGATTTTATATGGGGGCCGTACCGGCCATCGCGGCACCGATTTATTACCTGTTGGGCGTGCTGATGTCGCTTGGCCTTGGCTTTGCTATCGCCGTTGCCTTTGGGGTGACGGTCGTCGGCGATCATGAGGCAGCGTGGAAAAAGCTCAAGAAGTCGCCGCGTATGGCGTTAATTCGTAGCCTGTTTCTTTAGCCTAAAGGCACGCGCTGAACTGGCGTGCCATATCATACAGCAGACGGTCGTAATCGTTTTGAATCCAGCTGAGGGGAGGGATCGGGTGCTCGGCAATCAATTGTTCGGGGCTGAGGATAACGATATGCGCGTCTGAAAGCTCGGCGACCTGCTCGGACAGGCGCGTTTTAGATTCGGTGATGATGCAGCGAATATGGATTTTTTTTGCGGTTTGCAGAATAGCCGCCAGCGTTGCCGCGCCAAGATATTCATCCGGGCGGATGGCAAGTGCGCCAGGGTTGGCAATGTCAAACCGCGCGAGGAAATACTGGTAGGCCGCGTGTGAGGTGATGAACGGGGTCATTTCCTTGCCGCTGGCGGTAACGGCATGGCGCGAGGCTAGAATCTGCCAGAGGCTAGGCATAACATCATCGCGCAGGTGTCGTGCCAATGCTTGTGCATTTGCATAATAAGTTGCTTTTTCGCCGGGGCTAAAATTGCTGATCTGCTCGGCCAGTGCGGGCGCGATTGCAGCCATCCGCTCTGGGTCGAGCCAGAAATGCGGATCTATCGTGGAGGTCGTGCTGGTTGGCTGAGGTTCTGATGCGCCAAAGTCTGGCAGGCGCTTGGGATAAAGCGGGTTCGGCGCGGATTGCTTCATCGGAGTGATGTCTGGCGCGGGCGCCTGAGCGTCTGCCAGCCATGCATTCTCTTGCTGGTAAGGCAACGGATGTGCGCCGCTGAGTTTACTAAGCTCGATGACCTTTAATCTAGGGCGCTTGGCTGCCATCGCTGCGATGAATGGGCTCATGCTTAGGTCTGGGATCACAAGGATATCCGCATGCTCGATCGCTTCGATCTGTGAGGGGGAGAGCATCAGGTGGTGGGCATCCTGCCCGGGGCGGAGCAGGCTGTGGGCGTCTCCGACATTGCCAAGGATTGCGGCGACATACGGAGTGAGTGCGGTCACCATCACCGCAACCTGTGGCCGTAACGGGCCTGCGCTTGCTGCTTGCGCTTGTAGTAGCATTACCGCTATCACAGCGAGGTATGAATATCGCAGACGCATCGGCTCCCCTTCCGCCCACGCCACTACTTGAGGCGCGGGGCTTGTGCAAGTTTTATGGCGCGCGCGAAGTGCTGCATGAGGTGAGCCTGGCGCTCCATCCGCGCGAAATTGTAACGCTGATCGGCCCCAATGGGGCGGGGAAGACCACCCTGCTTAGATGCCTGCTGGGGCTGGAAGCGGCGGAGTATGGCACCGTTATACGTGCGCCACAGCTGCGTATCGGCTATGTGCCGCAGCAGTTTAAGCCGCAGGCCAGTATGCCAATGACGGTACGAAGCTTCCTGAAACTCTATGCGCCGCTTAACCCTTCGCTGGCTGCTACGTTGCAGGTAGAGGCTTTAATGGGGCATGCGCTGGACACCCTCTCTGGCGGTGAGTTGCGGCGCGTATTGCTGTTGCGTGCATTGCTGAAAAGCCCACAGCTACTGGTATTGGATGAGCCGACCGCAGGGGTGGATGTTGCCGGTCAGGGAGAGCTGTACCGGTTGCTGAAGCGTCTGGCGGAGGAGTTGCATCTGGCGGTGCTGATGGTCAGCCATGACCTGCATGTGGTGATGAGCGCCTCGGAGCGGGTGATTTGCCTCAACCACCATGTATGTTGCGAAGGATCACCGCAGGAAGTGGGTGGCGATGCCTCGTTCCGTGCGTTGTTTGGCGAGGATTTAGCCGCACAATTGGCGCTCTATCACCATCACCATACCCACCGTCACGGGTTGGGGGATGAGGACTATCCGCATACGCATCATCATCCGCAGGAGGGGCATTCGCATGGATGAGTTTATTCTGCGTGCGTTGGTTGCAGCAGTGCTGCTGGCGGCGATGCTGGGGCCGCTTGGGACATTTGTCGTCTGGCGGCGGATGTCGTATTTCGGCGATACGATTGCCCATTCTGCATTGCTGGGGGTTGCGCTTTCGTTGCTCTCTGACGAGGTGGTGCCGATGCTGCTGGCGATTCTTGGCGTGGCGGTAGTGATCGCGCTGCTATTGACCAAAGCGGTGCGCGATAGTCGCTTTCCGGCGGATACGGTGCTGGGCTTGCTGGCGCACAGCACCTTGGCGCTAGGGGTGTTGCTGGTGGCATTCTCACGCAGTATCCGGGTGGATATCAATGCCTATCTGTTTGGTGATATTCTGGGTGTTAGCTGGGGTGATATTGGCGTATTGGCAGGGCTTGCCCTGCTGGTATTGCTATTGCTCTGGCGCGCATGGCGTGCGCTGCTGATGGCGACGATTGAGCCAAGCATCGCCGCGGTGGAGGGTGTTAATGTTGCCCGGGTGGAGCTGCTATTCACCTTGATGCTGGCTGCGGTGATTGCGGTAGCCATCAAGCTGACCGGTGTCTTGCTGATTACGGCGCTGCTTATCATGCCGGCGGCGGCGGCGCGCTATCTTTCGCGCACGCCAGAGCAAATGGCTATCCGCGCCAGTATTATCGGCATGCTATCGTGTGGCCTTGGGCTCTTCAGCTCGCTGCAATTCGACGCGCCGACCGGGCCGATGATGGTCGTCTGTGCATCTGCACTGTTTGTGGTGTGTGGCGTGGCACGGCGTCGCGCCTGATTACCTCTCCCGGTGGGAGAGGTCTGCGAACAACGTGAGCAGGGTGAGGGCATGCGTAGGTGGGGCTTGGCCCTCACCCTAAATCGTCTAACGCCGATTTAGACCTCTCCCGGTGGGAGAGGTTAACATTACGCCGCTTTTTGCATTGTTGTGCGCAGGCGCTGGAAGCCTGCATCGAGATCGGCGATCAAATCCTTTGGCGATTCGAGACCGATATGCAGGCGCAGGAAGCGGGCGTCTTTGCCCCATTCCGTCACCGAGCGCATGCGCGACGGGGTGTAGGCCACGATCAGCGACTCATACCCGCCCCAGCTGAAGCCCATGCCGAAATATTCCAGCCCGTCGAGCATTGCGCCGAGTGCTTCTTCCGTCACGGTGTTCAGCTCGACGCCGAACAGGCCGCTCGCGCCGGTCATGTCGCGTTTCCAGATTGCGTGGCCCGGATCGGTCGGCAGCGCGGGGTAGAGCACGCGCTTGACTTCCGGCACGGTTTGCAGCCACTCGGCCACTTTCAGCGCGTGTTCCTGATGCTTTTGCAGGCGCACGGCCATGGTGCGCAGGCCGCGCAGGGCGAGGTAGGCGTTGTCGCCGCTTGGGATCGCACCGATATTGCGGTGGGCGCGGTTCAGGGTTTTGAAATGTTCCTGCTTACAGGTGACGGCCCCCATCACGAGGTCAGAATGGCCAGCGATGTATTTTGTTGCAGAGTGAATCGAGATATCCACGCCGAGATCGAATGGTTTTTGTAGTAGCGGAGTGGCCCAGGTGTTGTCGGAAATCAGCAGCGCGCCGTGGGCGTGTGCAACTTTTGCCAGTGCCGGGAGATCCTGCATCTCGAAGGTGTTCGAGCCGGGGCTCTCGGTATAGACCACCTTGGTGTTTTTCTTCATCAGCTTCTCAATATCCGCGCCAATGGTTGGCGGATAGAATTCGACCTCGATGCCGAGGCGTGGCAGCTCCTGTACCACAAAGGCGCGCGCACAGGAATACATGCAATCGGGGATCAGTACATGGTCGCCTGCGTTAAGGAAGGCAAGCAGCGAGGTGGTGATGGCCGATAGGCCCGAGGCGGTGATGATTGCGCGATCTGCCCCTTCCAGCTTGATGAGCGCTTCTTCCAGCCCATCGAGCGTGGGCGAGCCATAGCGGCCATAGCCACGGTGGGTTGCATTGTCATCCTCGTACGCACGGAAGGTTTTATAATCCGGGAAGATTACCGTGCTGGTACGGTGTACCGGCGGGTTGACGGAGCCAAGGTCGCGCTTAGGGTCGCGCCCGAGGTAAACGAGTTGGGTGTCGAGTTCTTGTGAATCGTGATGGCCCATAGGATGTCCTGTCGCTGTTATTTTAGAATTCCCGCCAGCTTAGGCCAGCGACAATATGCGTCACTACACCTTGCTGTCCAAAAGGCAAGAGGCAGGAGCGAAATTTAATCATTTTTCCGCTGTTACAGGCGAATTGGCCGATATCGATGAGGGGGGCGGGGGAGGCAAGAACCTCGCCCGCGCGACCTACAACGGCGGCACCTTGAAAATGCCGGTGCTTGTGGCTGAAAGCCGCGCCCAGCATCTCCTGCCCATAAATGCCCTGAAGCTGGTCGCCGATCATCTGGAAAATCAGGCCGACGGAGCGCTCGCTGCTGCCGGGCTGTACCGAGAAGAGGAGGCATTGCTGCCAGATATCTGCAATTGCCGAGCTGTTGAACTGAGCAAAGCGCGGCATGTCTTTTCCGCGGCACATGCTGTTCCAGTAGTGTGTCAGGCGCTCGATGAGGCGTTGGTCGTGCATGCTGTTCTTCCCACGTTGCTGCAATATACAATTAAAAGTTGCGTGTTTATCGTATTATTGATAAACCTTTGGTTGTATGCAAACCTTCCGTTTTCTATTGGCGCTTGCCGACATCTTTCTCAGCCCTGCACTGCTGTTGCTATACGCAGTTTGGCCGGGGATTGCAAATGCCGGCATGCGCGCCTCCCGGCCTACGGGTATGATTATTCCTTTTTTCGCTTGAGCCCCACTGACCCTCCCCACGCCATGGGGAGGGATTTTGTGATCTCAGGCTGGATTTTTTGATTGCGGTTCAGTACAACGCTTGTCTTTAGTCCCAGAAAAGCAAGCATTATGACCACGAAACACTACCCCGATATCGAAGCAAATCCCAACTTTCCCGCGATGGAAGAAGACATTCTGCGTTTCTGGGAATCGCATAAAAGCTTCGAGACCTCGGTCACGCAGCGCCCCGCTGCCAAGGCCGATGGCAGCAGCAATGCCTATGTGTTTTACGACGGCCCGCCCTTTGCCAACGGCCTGCCGCATTATGGCCACTTGCTCACCGGCTATGTGAAAGACGCCATCGCGCGTTACCACACCATGAAAGGTGCGCGCGTCGAGCGCCGCTTCGGGTGGGATTGCCACGGGCTTCCCGCCGAGATGGGGGCGGAGAAGGAGCTGAACATCAGCGGCCGCGCGGCGATTATGGATTACGGCATCGGCAAGTTTAACGAGCATTGCCGCACCAGCGTCATGAAATACACGCAGGACTGGGAATATTACGTCACCCGTCAGGGCCGCTGGGTCGATTTCAAAAACGACTACAAAACCATGGACCGTGATTTCATGGAGTCCGTCATCTGGGCCTATAAACAGCTCCACGACAAAGGCCTCACCTACGAATCCATGCGCGTGATGCCCTATTCATGGGCGGCTGAGACGCCGGTCTCGAACTTCGAGACGCGGATCGATAACGCGACGAGGCCGCGCGAGGACAAAGCGGCGTATGTGAAGTTTAAGCTGAAGGCTGCACCACAAGAAATTGGGAATGTGGAGAACTGCTACCTCGTCGCGTGGACGACCACGCCTTGGACACTACCGAGCAATCTTGCTTTGGCAGTAGGTGATCTGGATTACGGCTATATTGAGATTAGAAATAAAGAAGGTGTAAAGGAGGTCTACATTGCGGCGACTTCCTATCTGCCTAAATTAGCGCTAGAGTTGGACAAGCAGGGGTATCAAATCACCTTCGTGGAAGCTGCTAACGGTAAGGGTGAAAAGACCAAATTGCCCGATGGTGCTTTGGTAAAAGATGACCTGATTGGCCTCAAATACGAACCGTTATTTCCATATTTTGTCAATCGAATGGCGGGAGGGGTTGGTGCTCATGGCATGCGGCTCGGCATCGACCCTATTGGGGGCTATCCGAAGGCCTTCCACGTTCTCGACGGTTCCGAATTCGTCACCGAGGGCGACGGCACCGGCATCGTCCATATGGCTCCCGGTTTCGGTGAGGTGGATTACGATGTCTGTAAAAAGAACGGTATCGAAGCCATCGTCCCCGTCGATGAGAAGGGCAAATTCACGGCGGAGATTTACGACTTGGCCGACCTCAAACTCCAGGGCCTCACCGTCGTGCCGGATACGCGCATTGCCCCTGCGGACATCACGGTGGCGGAGGAAGACAAAGCCCTCCACATCGCCGAAAAAGACGTGCAGAAATACGGCCTCGCCAATATGCGCATTGTGCGTTGGTTGAAGGCCAACAACAAGCTGGTGAAAGACGAAGCCTACACCCACAACTACCCCCACTGCTGGCGCACCGATACGCCGCTGATCTACCGGGCGATGTCGTCGTGGTATGTGAATGTGCAGGCGATCAAATCCACCATGGCCGCCAACAACCAGAACATCCGCTGGATTCCCGACCATGTGCGCGACGGGCAGATGGGCAAGGGCATCGAGTCCGCGCCCGACTGGTCGATCTCGCGCAACCGTTTCTGGGGAACGCCGATCCCGGTCTGGAAATCCGCCAGCGGCAAAATCCATGTGTGCGGGTCGATCGAAGAAATCGAAAAACTCAGCGGCCAGAAGGTCGAAGACCTCCACCGTCCTTACATCGACGAGGTGGTGCTGAAAATCGACGGCGAGGACTACCACCGCATCGAAGACGTGTTCGATTGCTGGTTCGAGTCCGGCTCCATGCCGTTCGCGCAGCTGCATTATCCGTTCGAGAACAAGGAGCGTTTCGAGCGCGAATTCCCGGCGGATTTCATCACCGAATATATCGCGCAGACCCGCGGCTGGTTCTACACCTTGCAGGTGCTGTCCGCCGCCCTGTTCGGGCATGCGCCGTTTAAAAACGTCATCTGCCATGGCGTGGTGATCGACGAGGAAACCGGGCTGAAATACAGCAAGCGCCTCAAAAACTACCGCGACCCGAAAGAGGTGATGGACGCCTACGGCGCCGACGCCCTGCGCTGGATGATGCTCGCATCGCCCGTCATGCGCGGCTCCGATCTCGGCGTCGACCCCGAAGGCAAATTCATCCGCGACGTGGTGCGCCTCAACATCAAACCCCTCTGGAGCGCGTTCAACTTCTTCACGCTCTATGCCAATGCGGACGGGGTGCAGGCGAAGCAGGTCACACGCGCCACCAACCTGCTGGACCAGTATATCCTCGCTAAGGCAAAAGCAGCGGTGACGCAGGTGCAAACCAGCCTCGATGCTTACGACACACCTGGCGCGACGGAGGCTATCACTGGCTTCTTCGACGTGCTTAACAACTGGTATATCCGCCGCAGCCGCTCACGGTTCTGGGCGGAGGAAGTACATGCCGACAAGCAGAGCGCCTACGATACGCTCTTTACCGTGCTAAACCTCATGTGCATGGCCGCCGCACCGCTGCTGCCCTTCACCGCAGAAGCCATCTATCGCGGCCTCAACGGCAGCGAGCGGAGCGTGCATCTGCAGGATTTCCCGGATGTGTCGGGCATCGATAGTGCCGTAGAGCTGGTGGCGGATATGGACTGGGTGCGCGACGTATGCAACACGGGATCTGCAATTCGTAACAAGCAAAATATTCGTAATCGTCAACCTCTTGATTGTCTCAGCATCTATGGAGAAAATCCAATTATGCGCAGACGAATGGATGATCTAAAAAATGCTGAGTATTTTAAGGAAGTAGGGGTTTATTGGAAAACCTGTGCAGAAATTATTCAAGATGAACTGAACGTGCATAATGTTAAATTGTATCAATCGCAGTCGGATTTTGAGCAAGTAGCATCAAGAAAATTAGTTATCAACTCGCAGAAGCTGGGCAAACGATTGCCTAAGAAAATGAAGCAGATACTACCTGCCTCTAAAAAGGGCGAATGGGAATATGTGTCTGATGACTCTGATGCTATCATCGTTGCGGGAGAGATGCTCAATAGTGTGGATGAGGAATATTCCATTATTCTGGAACCAAAAGCTGGATACGAAAAATCTGCGCAAGCCTGTGGTAACGCAGTTGTCGTCCTCGACCTCACCATCACCCCCGAACTCGAAGCCGAAGGCCGCGCACGGGATCTGGTGCGGATGATCCAGCAGGCGCGGAAGGATGCGGGGCTGAATGTGGCCGACCGCATCACCCTCGCGCTTGATGTTCCGGCGGATTTCAAGGCCGCACTGGCGACGCATGGGGCCTATATCGCCTCGCAAACGCTGGCGACCTCCGTCAGCGAGGGCAGCGCCTCGGCAGACCAGAAAATGACGCAGGAGCTCGACGGCGAGCAGTTCATCATCGGCATCAGCAAGGCGGCATGATGCATCAGGAATCACAGGTTGGGGTTATCGGCGCAGGGGCGTGGGGAACGGCGCTGGCCATTCTCGCCAATCGCGCGGGCAGCCGCACCACTCTGTGGACGCGTAACGCTCAGGTGATCGAGTCGATCCACGACCGGCGCGAGAATGCCCAATACCTGCCCGACCAGTTCATCGACCCCGCCATCACGGTGACGGACGATCAATCCTTCGTCAGCGCGTGTGACCTGCTGGTACTCACCATTCCCGCGCAGTCCATGCGTGCAGTGGCGATTTCGCTATCGGATGCTGTTCCCGCAGACCTACCCATTATTGTGGCGACCAAGGGTATTGAGCGCGGCTCGTTGATGCTGATGAGTGAGGTGATTCAGTCGATTCTGCCGCACAACCCGTATGCAATCCTCTCGGGGCCGAATTTTGCGCATGCAGCTGCCTCTGGGCAGCCAACGGCAACGACACTGGCAACGCGCCACAGCTCCCTTGCGGAAAAGGTTTCTTTCGCCATGGGTGGAAAATATTTTCGGATGTATATGAGCGATGACCCGATCAGCACGCAGATCGGTGGCGCGGTGAAAAACGTGCTCGCCATTGCGTGTGGGATTGTTGCAGGGCGTGGTCTCGGTGAAAATGCGCGTGCAGCACTGATTACGCGCGGCTTGGTTGAAATCACACGCCTTGCGAAGGCAAAGGGTGGGCGTGAAGATACGCTGATGGGGCTTTCTGGCCTTGGTGATATTATGCTTTCCTGCAGCAGCCCCACCTCGCGCAATTATGCGTTGGGAGTGGCCATCGGGCAGGGAAGCAAACAGCATAGCGGCCAATTGACCGAAGGAGTCGCGACTGCGGAATCCGTTACCCAGCTCGCCCATAAGCTCGGCGTAGCGATGCCGATTGCCAGCGCGGTGCACGCCATTCTGGCCGGAACGGTGGAGGTGGAGGTGGCCATCGAAAAACTGCTTGAGCGCCCAATGGGCGGCGAGGGGTAGGCCTCTGGGTCCAAAATAAGGGATTAAAATCCGCCTAACCATTTGTTTTTCTATGCAATGAATGCGCTAATTGTCACAAAACTGTCATCCTACTTCTCATACGGAATGCTATAGTGAAGGATAGGAGATAGGGTATTCCCTGACAAAACTATGGCACTATTAGGCAAATTTGACGACAGCTACACGAAGACCGGCAATAGCGGGTTAACGCGCTTTGCGAACAAAGTGAGTCTGATCCCGGTGATTGGCGGTGCGTTGTCGTTCCCATTAGGGATGCTGGATACGGCCATTGATACCGGGAAATGGCTGCTTCGTGGGAAATTCCTCAGCGCGCTGACCGTTGCGACGGCTGGTACGATCAGCAATGCGGTCAACGTATTACCAACGGGCCTTCCCGGTAAAATGGGCGGTAGCCTTACCTGGTGGATGGCGGGGGCAGGTTCGGGCCTTGGCACGGGCAAAAGCCTTGGTACGCACGCGCGTAAAGTGACAGAGATGGCGATTGGCGGCCTGACGGGTGCGCTGGGCGTTAAGCCACAGGTGCTCAAATCATATCAGGCGGGGATTGGTTCCGTCGGCGCAGCGGTGCCGGCAGCACCAGGCCGTTTCGCAACGCAAGTAGCAAATGAGCGTGGCCAGAACTCGCAACAGATGTATAACAACTACATGCGCGGCGAAGGCGGCGTACATGTCAATGAACTCAGCTCGGCACACGGGCGAGGAGTGTAACGGATGGAAAAGATAACGGAGCAAGCAATGAGCGCGGCGGCAGTCCAACAGATGAATGTCTGGGAACAAAAGTACTACGACATCACTGAGCTTTATGCGCTCAACGAAGAGCTGATGGAAACTGTCGAGCTGGCGGCGAATCCAGAGGCACAGCTTGAGATTGTCGCGCCACTGATCGAGACGCTGGGCGAAGCCACCGAAGTGCTGACCGAAGAATATGTCGCGCTGTGTGAAGGGTCTTCTACCCGTACGGCAGCCAAATCAAAAATCGAAGCTAACCTGCGCAAGGTATATGTCGCGATCCATGATTATCAGAAGCGTGTGCGTGAGACTAAGAATGCGGCGATGATGGTGGTCAAAAAAATCAAGCGTCAGCTTGAGCAGGTGATCGCTAACTTTGTTGAGTTCGTTACGCTATCGCTCGATCGGGTGATGCAGAAGCAGGATATCGAAGAGCTGAATGCACACCATGCCAGCATTGCACTGATGCTCCATAGTGTTGGTCAGGGACAGTAAGCGATCATTCTGGCGACGCTTTAGTTTTTTCTTAATTTAGCGCACAATAATGAGCCGTCCCTGTTTAGGGCTGGCATTGCTTTTAGGTGTATCGGCCGCTGCCGCATGATGCGGATCGGCGGTTTTTGTTTCCAGGGGCACTGAGGCTGGGCGATCCAGCATCGAGAGCGGATCAAAGTTCAGCCCATCCTTGCTTAGCCGATAATCCAGGTGGGCGCCGGTTACGCGCCCCGTAGCACCAACGGCACCAATCACCTGTCCTGTATAGACATGCTCACCCTTTTTTACTTGCTGCTGGCTTAAATGCCCGTATTGGCTGAGGCTGCCATCGCGGTGGCGGATGGTGATAGACTTGCCGTATAAGGCATCGCTGCTGACATGAGTGACTTCGCCATCGGCAGAGGCCAGCACGGGAGTGCCCACGGCTGCCGCAATATCAATGCCGCTGTGAAATTGTGCGCCGTGGTCGAGCGGGTCGGCGCGGTCGCCGTAGCGAGAGCTGACCTTTTGTTCGGTGGTTTCTGGCAGGGGCCAGTGATGCACAATGCTGGTCGAAACTTCCGCCGCCAGTGGGGTGGCATCCTGTCGATTTTTTAGCGCCCGGCGAAAAGAAGGAAGTGCCGTCCCGGCGCTGGAGTCGAAGAGGGAGAGAATGGGGTCGTTGCTGGTGTTGGCCGAGGGCAGGGGGGGCTCTGTGCTTTCAGTCGGGGTGCTCGGCAGGTCGGGCCCACGGATGATGGCGGGGCTGCTTGATGGGCCGCGCTCTACCGGGGTGATGATGAGGCCATGCTGCTGGGGGGCTGTACTCAAGAGGCGCCGATCCAGCCGTAAAAATCCACCTTCAATGGCGGTGCTGTCGGAGCGCAGGGGTTTTATGTTGCGCTGTTTAGAGAGGGGAATGCCTGGCTGTTCGCCGCGTGCGGCGTCCAGTGGAAAAAAGCTGGGGTGGCTGGAAGCGTTCTTGTCCAGCGGCATGGAATCTGCTGCATGGCCGACGATGGGCATACTCAGTAGCAGCACAGTGATGGTAAGGTATTTCATTTGCTTTAGTATAACCTTCTGCGCCCGCGGGGCCTACCAAAAAACCGTGCGCTGCGTGCCGTAACAAGGAGCGGAGTCTGGCACATCTTCGGAGGCAGAAGCATCGGTTGCAATGGCAATGATGCGCTTCTGCCAGCCCGTTGTGGCTATGCACAGGTGATAGGTGCATTTTTACTACAGCTAGTAATTGCTGTTTACTTTACACCCAAAATATAGTCTAGAAAGGGGTGAATAACTGCGTATCCGCCTGATGCTGAGAGTTGCTTCTGATGAACCCTGTAAGCTATCTGTTTTATCGTCCCTTACGGTGCTTTTCAGCGTTGGTTCTGGTGACGACTGCGATTAGTACGCCTGTGTTGGCCTTTAATCCTTCGGAGGGCGAGGATTTATCCGCTCCTGCGCCGATGGTGCAGACACCGCGTCATGCATCGCGCACGGTTCCTCCTGTCGCCCGCTCGCCTATGGCGGAACCTGCGACGGTTCCGGTTATGGCGCCAACCGAAACCACGCTTCCACCTGCATTCCCAATGCCGGTGGCGCCGCGGGGCTTTATTGCGCCGCCGCCCGCACTGCCTTCTGCATTACCTTCCATGCCGCTGCCTCAGTCGTCGATGCAATCGCCTGCGCCGCATGCTGCCTCGCACTTGCCGAGTACGAGCCTGCTGACGGGGGAGGCTCGGCAGCGTCAGGTTATCAGCCCCAGGGCACAACTTGTTTTGACGGACTCTGCCACTTTGGCGCAAGCCGTTCCGGCGCCAGAGCCCACGATGGTAATCCCTAGCTTGCCCTCAACAGCAGCGCTTGAGGAATCGGCGGCTACGCCTGCGCCGGCTCCTGTGCCTGTTATGGTAACGCAGCCTGAGGAACCCGGTGCACAACGTGCGCCATCCGTTATGTTCCCCCATGTCGATGCCCAGACATTGCAGCGTGCACATGAAATTCAGGCGGCGGCATCGCCTAGCGGCTATATTGCGCCACCGCCACTGATTTCTGGCATCACGGGGTTGCCAGAGCCGTTGGTGCAGCCATCGGTGCCTATGTCTGAATCCGAGCCGCCGATGGCAGCAACATCTGTGCCGCCTTCAATTGAGTTGGTTGAGCCTGAGCCTGCCGTGGAGACTGTGATGCCGGCTACGCCGAAGCCGCCGGGACTTTCTGCGGATACACGCGCTATTTTAAGCCGCATTCCCTCGAAGCTTGATAGTGGCGCGCCGGCCAAAAAGGGCAATATTGCGCTCGACCGGATTGATCCCACCGTGCAATCGCTGGCATCGGATAATGTTGATGCCTATGAGGCAAGCGGTATTAAAATCAGCGTGCGCCGTCCGGGGCTTGATACCAACTATGAGCTGGGACGTGCTTACACAGCGCTGGCAGGTGGCGATAGCCAGACAGCGATGAGTGTCTACCAGAATATTCTCTCTACCGAGCCGAACAATGCGGATGCTTTGTTTGGTCTTGCGGCCTTATATCATCGTGAAGGAAACTTTCCGAAGGCGCGCTCATTTTATGGTCGACTGCTGAAGCAATATCCGACCCACCGTGCGGGGCTAACAAACTTTTTGGCGCTTGTGGCGGATGAGTCGCCGGAAGATGCGTTGCTGGAGTTGGCGAAACTGGAGCAGCGTGATCCGGAGTTCAGCCCTATCCCTGCGCAAGAGGCGTTGGTGCTTAGCAAAATGGGACGCTCGCAGGAGGCTGCTGAAAAAATGGTGCGCGCGATTGAGCTCGCCCCTAACAACATGACCTATAAATATAACCTTGCGGTGATTCTGGATGGTCAGGGGAGCTATGCCGAGGCAAGCCAGTTATACCGCCTGTTGGTGGATGCCGCGACGCGCGGCCAACCGGTTCCGGCGCCGCTGGATTCGCTGCAAAAACGCCTTAACTATATCGCTACGATGGACACTACCCAGAACACGCGGATGCCTGATGCGGCGATGGCGCATTAAGGTGGCGCGCGTGACTGTTTCTAACCTGCATAGAGGACTTCATGGAAATCACTGATCTGTTAATGGCCACGCATAATAACAAGGCCTCTGATCTTCACCTGTCTACCAATAACCCGCCCGTGATGCGGGTGCATGGTGATATGCTGCCGTTGGATATGCCGCCATTGGATGCGGCGCAGATTAAGCAGATGATTCACTCAATCATGACCGAGCAACAGCGCAGTGACTATGAGCGCGACCTTGAGCTTGATTTCTCGATTAGCTTTAACGATGACATGCGTTTTCGGGTCAACGCCTACAATACGATCTATGGGGTGGCGGCAGTGTTTCGTACCATTCCAACCAAAATTCTTTCGCTTGATACGTTGAAGGCGCCCGAGGTGTTGCGGCGGCTTTGCCACTTGCACAAGGGGCTGATTCTCGTCACCGGGCCAACTGGTTCGGGGAAATCGACGACGCTGGCGGCGATGGTCGATCACATTAACCAGAACTTTAACAAGCACATCTTAACCATTGAAGATCCAGTGGAGTTTGTCCATAAATCGCGGCGTTCGCTGATTAACCAGCGTGAAGTTGGTGCTTCTACGCGCTCCTTTGCGAAAGCACTTAAATCGTCGCTGCGTGAAGATCCGGATGTTATTCTGGTGGGGGAGTTGCGTGACCTTGAGACCATTCAGCTTGCGATGACCGCGGCGGAAACGGGTCACCTTGTACTTGGCACCCTGCATACCAGTTCGGCACCTAAGACGATCGATCGTATTATCGACGTGTTCCCGGCCGATGACAAAGAAATGGTGCGCGCCATGCTCTCGGTTTCGCTTGAGGCGGTTGTTGCCCAGACACTGCTGAAGTCCGCAGATGGCAAGGGGCGTGTGGCTGTGCACGAAATTATGCTTGGCACGCCGGCAATTCGGAACCTGATTCGTGAAGCGAAAATTCCGCAGATCAATTCGATGATCCAGATGGGTAGCAAGCTCGGTATGATTACCATGCGTGAGTCCATCACCCGAATGCATGAGGCGGGGATGATTTCATCCGAGACCATGCGTGAAGCGTTGATGAGCGGCGGCAGCGAGGATGAAGGTGGCGGTACAACGCCTGCCGCTCCCGGTGCCACCAAGCGCCCGGCGGCTGCGGCTAATAGCGCCGCCAATAATTCCTTCTAGGGGCGCCGATGAACGTAGAGCACATTCATAGCCTGCTGGAAGAAATGCAGCGACATAAGGCGTCGGACTTATACCTGACGCATGCGAGCCCTCCGGCGCTGCGGGTGAATGATGCCATTATCCTGCTTTCTGAAACGGCGCTGAGCGATACTGATCTGGCACGCTATATGGAGCAGATGCTCTCCGCCGAGCAGCATGAAGAGTTTCAGTCGACCTATGAGTTAAATACGGCCCTTAACTGGACGGAAGATGCGCGCTTTCGGGTGAATGTCTTCCGCCAGCAGTCGCATGCCGGGATGGTGATCCGCCGGATTGAGATGGAAATCCCAACACTCGATGCGCTTAGCCTGCCGCCGATTTATGGTGAGCTATCGCTTATGAAGCGGGGGTTGATTATGGTGGCGGGGCCAACTGGCTCTGGGAAGACGACGTCGCTGGCAGCTATGGTGGGGCACCGCAATCGCCATGGGCAGGGGCATATTATTACGGTGGAAGATCCGATTGAGTTTATCCACCGTCACCAGCAATGCATTATCACCCAGCGCGATGTCGGGTTGGATACCTATTCCTATGCCTTGGCCTTGAAAAACGCCCTTCGCCAACGCCCCGATATGGTGGTGATCGGCGAAGTGCGTGACCGTGAAGTAATGGAGCAGGCGATCTATTTTGCGGAAACCAGTCATTTATGCGTGGTCACTATTCATGCCAATAACTCCAGTCAGGCGATTGAACGGGTGCTCAACTTTTTCCCGGAGGAGCGCCACCGTCAGATCCTACTGAATCTGGCGCTCAACCTGCGTGGCGTTCTCTCACAGCGGTTGGTAACCAATCAGCAAGGAAGCAAGACGCTTGCGCTTGAGATTATGCTGAATAGGGGTTTAATCAAGCAGCTGATCCTTGAGGGAAAAATCAATGAAGTGCGCGACATGATTGAAAAAGGTGCGAACGAGGGGATGCATACGTTCGATCAGCATTTATTTGAGTTATACAAAACCGAGGAGGTGAGTGAGATGGCCGCACTTGCTGAATCAGACAGCTCCGCCAACCTGCAGTTGATGATTAGCAATCACAAGCGTGCGACAGGGCAATATGGTGCAGGGTTAAAGCCGATGACGGTTGCCCAGAATATTATCAAACGCAGCGACGGCTCTGATTTTTAGTGCCGGGTGAGAGGAGCTAGGCGGCGCTGTTTTTCAGTGCTTCCTGCTCTCCAATCGCGCGGAGGAAGGCGCGTTCCAGCGTTGATTCACGGAAGGTGGGCTTGAACTCACTCGCGGTGCCAAGATAGACCAGCTTTTGATTATGGATAATGCCGATCCGGTCGCAGATTTCATCGATGTCAGAGAGAATATGTGAGCTGAAAAATAAGGTTTTTCCTTCGCCTTTTGCGCGAAGCATGACGTCCTTCAATTTAATCCGTGCACGGGGATCGAGCCCACTCATCGGCTCGTCCAGAATCATGAAGGGCTGATCCACCATAAAGGCGCCCATGAGGCCGAGTTTTTGTCCCATGCCTTTTGAGTAGCTGCCGACTTTTCCCGTTAATACCTCTGGGTCGAGATCCAGATCGGTTGCCAATGCTTTTGCTTTCTCCAGATCTAGTTTCTTTCCGTAATAGGATAGTGCCAGTGCCAGATGCTCAACGCCGCGCAGGTAGCGCGAGGGGGTGAACTTCTCTGGAAGGTAAGACAGTTGGGTGCGCGCTTTGACGCTATTGCTGCCCTCATTAAAGATGCGTGCTTGTCCACTATCTGCCGTGGTGAGGTCGAGCAGGATTTTGATCAGGGTTGTTTTTCCTGCCCCGTTTAGCCCAATTAGCCCAAAGATCTCGCCGGGGTTGAGGGTAAAGGAAATGGCGTCGAGTACATGTTGGGTGCCATAGGATTTGCTGACGGCATCAACAACAAGTGGCGAGGCGGTGGGGGATGTCATAAAGGCTCCGTCTGGTTATTGAGCGCTGGGGGCGGTGGGTGGAAGGTTCGCTGAGCGCTCCAGCTCTGCATCAATCGCGCTGCGCGCAGCGCCAGAGCCTTCAGAAACGCTATCTGAAACACTGGCGGGTTTGCGTAGCTCCATTATTTCGTCCTGATCTGGTGCGGCGGCCCCTGCTGTTGCATCAGAGGGTGGCGCTTTGCCTGCGATCGGGGTGCCTGCGGCGGGAGAAGGCGTGAGTACTTCGCGGGTGGAGGGATCCAGCTTCGCAAGGCTTGGGCTGGCCATGTATCCCTCAAAGGTATTCATGTAACCAACGGTCAGCGACTGGTTCGCTTTGAGGGTAAATGTGATCACGCCTGTCAGCTCGTTATAACGATAGGATGGTGTTTTGGTCAGGCGATTTTTTACCGGGCCAGTCGGTGCGAACAGATCTTTTTTGGTGCGGATTGCCAGCGCCTCTTTGTAGGTTGGCTCCCATGAGAATGAAACCTGATTGGCGGTAACGTTTAAAATACGGAGGGTTGTTGGATTTTTGCGCGACGTAATTTTGCGGCCACTGACCCAGATGCTCCAGTCGTTGTTGGCGCGGAAGGCAATGCTGGAGAGGTAGAACACGGGGTAGCTTGCCGGCTCTTCGATTTCCTGCTGCTCTTGTTTAACAGGTGTGGGTTGGGGCGCGATAACAGGCGTTCCAGGGCTGCCTTCATAGGCGTGCAGTGCTTCGGCCATTTCACGAATATTGTCGGGCGTGAAGAAAATGCTGAGCTGCTCTCCTCCCATAGAGGCGGGTAGTTTGTTGAGTGCGATTTTGGGGGCAGACGCGTTTTTGGTCGATGGTGTGTCTGCTGGAGGTGCCTCTGGCTCCGGTTCTGGTTGCACCGCGGCGGGAGCGGGTTCTGGAGATGGGGCAGGTGCCGCCGGGCTTGGTTTTTTGGCGTCTGAGGGTAGATCCAGTTCCGACGTTGCCCCCCGGGGGACGGGCTTGGCTGTCGGTGGCGCGGCGACATCGATTTGGGGTAACGAGACAGCAGGGCCTGTGGGCGGCAGCATGCCTGCAGGCGATGGCGGTAACGTTTCTGCACTGGGCGGTAGCATTGCATCGGTTGGAGGCAGCGGCCCCTCTTGCGCATGCATCGCCAAGGGAAGCAGGCTAACTGTCATCAGGACAAACTGTCGGATACGCTGCCGTTTCATTAGCGTTTCCTCGGTGATTTGGCGGATGCATCGGGCGCTGGCTTGGCTTGTTTTTCAGTAATCCCAATCCAATTGAATTCAATTTTTGCGTCGATCTGGTACGGTGTGTGCCCTGAGCGCATTTGCTTGAGGGTGTTGGCATTCAGCTCGCCCGTGCGTTTCATTGCGAGGCTGTCGATGCGGATTAGCCCCGGCCCGTTGCGGCGCATATCATCCAGAAATGCATAGACGTGGGTATCAGACATGGCATCAAACTCGAGCTTCATGGCAGGATGCTCGGCCACTTCGTATTTCGTTTCATCCAGTGAACGGTTGTGGACGGGTTTTTCGGCGGTGAGGTTGAGCTTGAAGCTATTTGATAGACGGTAACGGTCTTTGGCGCTGCGGAGCCAGTCTTTCATTGAGTCGCTGCTAGAAGAGAAGTCAAGGCTGCGGCGCTCGGTCATCAGATCGGCAAAGCGTGCTTCTGCAACGCTGGCTTTCTCTAACTGGTCTTCCAGCCGGCTGATTTCGCTTTTATCTTTGCTGAGTGCTTGATCGGCCGCAACTTTCTTGGGCTCCATGTTGGTTGCCAACATATCTGTGCCGACATAGACACCGACAAAAGCAGTGACAACGCAGCCAGCAATCACACCGCGGCGAATAAGGGCTTTTACGAGCTGTTCTTTTTTATTCATCGCCGCGACCTCTTCTTGTTAGAGGTGGGCGTCGGCTTTTTCTTTTCAGCTTTTGGGCCAACGAAGGTCAGGGTCAGGCGGTTGTCTCCATTGTGGATAGCAGCCTGTTTCTGGTCGAAGGAAATTTCGAGGCTTTTCTCGCCGCCTTTAAGCCATGGGAATGGGGCATGCGAAATATCATAAAGCGGCATATCGGCAGATAGCTTATCAATAAAAGCCTGCTCTGCTTTGGATAGTTCATCGAGATCCGCGAAGCGCCCGAGGAATTCCATCTCAATTTTGATTTCCAACGGCCCTTTTGCGGCAGCGGCACGGGTGTTACGTGAGGCATTGCGTGTTGGGCGTGCGGGGGCGCTATTCGCAGTGTTGGCTGCGCTCCAGTCCAGCGCAATAATCCGATGATTATTTGCGAGCTGATCGGAAAGCTCTTGAATGAACTCCCGCGGGAGCGGGGCGTCTTTCATGAAAATATCATACGCACTGATGATCGTGGATTTGAAGGTCAGGTCACTGTTTAACTCTGACACCTCTTTTTTAAGCGTGCCCAGCTTACCCTGCAGCGATTGGCGCTGTGATTCGCTGGTGCTGATCTCGCCCTGAATTTTATTCATACGCAGGAGGTTGTCGCCGCTCAACCCGAGCATCAGCAGGACAATCAGAAACAGGCTGGCTTTAATCGCCCGGCGTGCGAGATAAAGCTTCGCCAGCGCATCAATATAGGCGGTTGAGAAGCGTAATACCTTTTTGCGCGAGCGCAAGAATGCGGAAGCAAAGACCACATCGCCAAACCGATCGGCCGAGAGCGCAGCCTGATCCAGCCCGAGCGCATCCGAAATGTCGAGTGGGCTTAGCGCTTGATTGACGCCGAAATCGAAGCGCTTCAGGTCCAATACCTCGTTTACGTCGGACGAGGCGACAACGGTAATGTCGAGCCCTTCTTCGTCGTGAAAGTCGAGTCGACGTAGGTACTCAATGGTATTGATGATTTCTTGTTCAATGTTGCCTGCAATCACAGCGGGGACGGC
>JAUIBB010000128.1 GCA_030427685.1 Alphaproteobacteria bacterium | reverse complement strand
GATTCATGTTTGCGTGCATCGACTTAATGAACGGGTGGAAGCTGGTGCACGGGCGGACATTCGCGTAGAGCCCCAGCGCCTTGCGCATGGTGACGTTGAGTGACTTGTAGCCACCCCCTTGTGGTGTAGTGATCGGGGCTTTTAATAAGGTCTTGGTGCGACGGATGGAGTCCCATGCTGCCGGTGGAATGCCGGTCGTGACGCCTTTTTCATAAAACTTCTGGCCGACCTCAATGGTTTCAATGTTCAGGGGTACCCGTGCTTCTGCAAGGATTTTAAGCGTTGCCTCCATGATTTCTGGCCCGATGCCATCGCCATACGCTACGGTAATTGGTGCAGCTTGAGGGTTTTTGTTCAGTTGAACGACGGACGACATAGATGCTCCCTTGAATGATGTGCCTACCTTATACTATGCGGCGGGGCAATTGTGCCAGTGAAAGCCGGAGTTCGGCGTATTTTGGATGGTTCTCCACGTCGATTGTGGCAATTTCATCGGTTGATCTGAAACAATGCAAAGGAATAGCTGGCGTAAAGCAGCAGGCGAAATCAAGGGGTAGGGCAAAAGAATATGATACGGATTATGCCGCCAAGGCGCTTTTGACTGCTGCCAAGGCTGCTTCCAGCTTGTTGCCATCTGGCCCACCGCCTTGGGCGAAGTCGGGGCGGCCGCCCCCTCCTTTGCCACCAACAGCCTCTACCGCTGCTTTTACTAGTGTTGGGGCATCAACTGTCCCTGCGAGCGACTTGCCGACCGCGACGATAATTGAGGCCTTGCCTTCGTTTGAAGAAAGCAGGACGCTAACGGCATCCCCATGTTTTTGCTGCATGCCGTTCGCAAGGTCACGGAGCGACTTGGCATCCAATTCCCCAAAGGTGCGCGCGGCCATTTTAAAGCTACCCACTGTTTCAACCTCTGCTTCGGCAGAGCCGTTGCTGGCACCCATGGCCAGCTGTTTTTTGGCTTCAGTTAGTTGTTTTTCAAGCTTTTTCTTGTCCTCTTGCAGGGCGCTGACTTTTTCGGACAGCTCTTCTGGTTGGGTTTTTAGCAGCGAAGCGAGGTCGCGAACGCGGCCCTCTTGCTCGGTAGCATAGGCATAGGCGCCAGCCTGCGTTACGGCTTCAATGCGGCGCACGCCAGCGGCGACAGCGCCTTCGCTGATGATCTTGAACAGGCCGATATCCCCGGTGCGGTGGGCGTGGGTGCCGCCGCAAAGTTCGAGCGAATAGATTCCCCCGGAAGCATCCAGCCCCATATCCAGCACACGGACTTCTTCGCCATATTTCTCACCAAACAGTGCCATGGCGCCTGCTTTAATTGCATCTTCCTGTGACATCAGCCGGGTGTTGATGGCGGCGTTCTGCCAGATCAGCTGGTTGACCTCTGCCTCAATGGCCGCCAGCTCCTCACGGCTAATCTGCTTGGGGTGTGTGATGTCAAAGCGGAGTCGGTCTTCCGCTACCAGCGAACCCTTCTGGGTGATGTGATCCCCCAGCTGATTACGCAGCACGGCGTGCAGTAGATGGGTGGCGGAGTGGTTTGCGCGTATCCGGTTGCGGCGTTCTGCGTCTACGATCAACTCAACCGCTGTACCAACGGTGAGGGTGCCGCTATCGACCGTCAGATGATGAACAAGCAGGCCTTCGAGTGGCTTGGTGGTGTCGGTAATGCGGCCTCCGCCGGTTTTTGCGTGGACAATGCCCACGTCACCGACTTGGCCGCCGGACTCCGCATAGAAGGGGGTCTGGTTGACGACAAGCTGGCCGCTTTCGCCAGCATTCAGTGCAGAGACTTCTGCGCCATCTTTCAGGAGGGCAATAATCTCTGCCTGTGCGGAATCCATTGAGTATCCAAGAAACTCAGTTGCTTCTGTCCGCTCCTTGATGTCAAACCACAGGCTAGAAGTTGCCGATTGGCCCGACCCTTTCCACGCTGCACGGGCGCGGTCTTTCTGTTCTTTCATCGCGGTGTTGAAGCCTTCGATATCGACCGAAAAATTATCTGACCGTAAAATATCCTGCGTCAGGTCGAGCGGGAAACCATAGGTATCATAGAGTTTGAACGCGACTTCTCCCGGCAGGGCGGTAGCAGCAGAGAGTTTCAGCTTCTCTTCATCCAACAGTTTAAGTCCACGGGCGAGGGTATCTTTAAACCGCTCTTCTTCAAGCTTCAGAGTTTCAGCAATCACGGAGTGCGCACGTTGTAGCTCAGGGTAGGCAGAGCCCATTTCCGCGACCAGCGTGGGAACAAGCTTATGCATCAGCGGTGCGGTGCAGCCAAGCATATGGGCATGGCGCATGGCGCGGCGCATGATGCGGCGCAGGACATAGCCGCGACCTTCGTTGCTGGGCAGTACGCCATCTGCAATCAGGAAGCTGCTCGAGCGCAGGTGATCTGCAATCACCCGGTGTGAAGCGCGGTGTGCCTCATCGGCATTTTTTGAGAATTCTTGCGATGCAGCGATCAGGGTTTTAAAGAGGTCGATGTCGTAATTATCGTGGACGCCCTGCAGCAGTGCGGTAATGCGCTCCAGCCCCATACCGGTATCAATGCTGGGCTTGGGAAGTGCTACGCGGGTGTCTTTGTCCTTCTGCTCATACTGCATGAAGACAAGGTTCCAGATTTCAATAAAGCGGTCGCCATCCTCATTGGCCGAGCCTGGAGGGCCGCCGGGAATATGTGCGCCGTGGTCGTAGAAAATTTCGGAGCAGGGGCCGCAAGGGCCGGTGTCGCCCATGGCCCAGAAGTTGTCGTTCGTGGGAATGCGAATGATTTTTTCATCCGGCAGCCCTGCGATTTTTTTCCATAGGTCGAAGGCTTCATCATCCGTGTGGTAGACCGTGACGCAAAGTTTGTCGGGAGAAATGCCCCAGACTTTGGTGATAAGCTCCCAGGCGTGAGAGATGGCCTCTGCTTTAAAATAGTCGCCAAAGCTAAAATTGCCGAGCATTTCAAAGAAGGTGTGGTGCCGTGCCGTGTAGCCGACATTGTCGAGGTCGTTATGCTTTCCTCCGGCGCGCACCACCTTTTGTGCGGTTGTCGCACGGGGAGGCTCGGGCGGTTTTTCCATGCCGGTAAAAATATTTTTAAACTGGTTCATCCCGGCATTGGTGAACATCAATGTCGGGTCGTTATGCGGAACGAGTGATGCGCTCGGCAGGATTTTATGCTGCTTACTTTCAAAGAACTCTAAAAACTGGCTGCGGACGTCGGTAGTGTTTGGCATGTATTCCTCGATAGAAAGGGAAGGAATTCATAACTTCTACGCGTAGAAGCGGCAAGTGATTTCAATCACTTCACAGGGAATCAATGCGGGGTGTGGAGGGGAACCCAGAGCCACGACCGATTGGTTCCTTACGCCAACCATGGCGCCCATCTCGTCAGATGTTTGGGGGATGGCGCGTTAAGGCATGTCACGGCTGCAGGGAAAACGAAGCATAGACATTGGGAGGAAGTCCCCCGGGAAAGGCAACAGAAGCCGGAGCGGTACTCGCCTGTCAGAAAGGGGCATCGCCCCGATCAAGTGCCGTCCGTTCAGTCGTCCGTAGCCTAAAGAAGGCAGCAGAACGACTGAACGGACAGATAGAATTCTGTGGATAGCTGCCACTAGGGCTGGGCAATAACACAGGTATGACAGACCCTAAGCCGCGTCGGCAGCAGTGGTCGCTCCCTCTGCATACTCGGAGGCTGGGCCTTCCAGTGCCGCAGCAACCGCGTTAGCTTTTGCACGAATGGCGGCCTCAATTTCTTCTGCCATTTTAGGATTGTCTTTCAGGTGCTGGCGGACATTCTCTTTCCCCTGACCAATGCGCTGGTCTTTGTAGGAGAACCAGCTACCAGACTTCTCGACCACATTGGCCTTGATGCCCATGTCAATCAGCTCGCCTTCTTTGCTGATACCCTGACCGTAGAGGATATCAAACTCAACGGTTTTGAATGGTGGCGACACTTTGTTTTTGACAACTTTCACCCGGGTGAGGTTGCCCACTACTTCGTCTTTGTCTTTCAGTGCGCCGATACGGCGGATATCAAGGCGAACGGATGCGTAGAATTTGAGGGCATTGCCACCGGTTGTGGTCTCTGGGTTACCAAACATCACACCGATTTTCTGGCGGATCTGGTTAATGAACACAACGGTACATTGTGTGCGGCTGACGGTGCCGGTGAGCTTGCGAAGCGCTTGGCTCATCAGGCGTGCTTGTGCGCCCATCTGGGCATCGCCCATATCGCCTTCAAGCTCTGCCTTCGGGACCAGTGCCGCAACCGAATCAACGATGACCATGTCAATGGCGCCCGAACGTACAAGTGTATCTGCAATCTCGAGAGCCTGCTCGCCGGAGTCTGGTTGAGAAATCAACAGATTCTCTGTATCTACACCGAGGTTTTCTGCATAAAACCTGTCAAAGGCATGCTCTGCATCCACAATTGCTGCAATA
>JAUIBB010000015.1 GCA_030427685.1 Alphaproteobacteria bacterium | reverse complement strand
CGCCTTTGCTGGGTTTGGGGTAAATGGAGGCCAGCTTATTGTCGATATCCACTTTGATATATTCAGTGGGGAAGAATGTTGCCTGCTGCAATGCGCTGGTCATCTCTTCCATCCGCGATGCGTGCGGCGGGCTACTGGGTAGCGTAGAAGAGATCGTATTGTCGCTGGTGGGTTGCGGTTCGGCATCTTTGATGACCTCGCCGGCCACTACTACCTGATCGAGCGAGAAATTGATGGCACTACCGGTTCTCTCCGATAGCAGGTCTTTTAGATCTGGCTGTGCTTTCGATTTATAGCTCGGGGTCAGCACGACGGTGTCGATGGCAGTCGGCTCGCCGGGGGTGAAGTTGATATTGAAGACTGAGATCCGACTATGCTCGGCATCGAAATACTCGTTGATCGTGTTTTTGGCGACTTTGGTAATATAGGTCTGGTAGGCAATGTTTTTCAGTGCCACGCCTAGTGGTAGCGAGAGCACGCCGAAGACGATGGCGATCAGCAGAAACTGCCAAACGGTATGCTTCCCACTATGCTGGCTGCGGAATCCATAAAACTTTGCCATCAGGGCAACGGTGAGCGAGATCGCGAGTAAGTTGGTCATGAAGAGCATGAACGCACCTTTGGCGATGGCCGCGTTGCTGGTGGCAAGGCCAAAGCCCACGACTGCCAGCGGTGGCATCAAGGCGGTGGCAATAGCAACGCCAACAATGGTTTCGCCCTTGCGTTTGATCACGGCGTAGCCGCCCGTCATGCCCGAGAAAATAGCGACGAGCAGGTCGAACAGGTTGGGGCGCGTACGGGCAATGATTTCCGGGGTCGCATCGGTGATGGGGGAGAGGCTCACAATCAGCCAGGCAACCACAAGCGATAGGGCAATGCCGCAGAGCAGGCTTTCGAGGGTTTTCTTCATCTGCTTGCTATCCAGCAGGCAGAGCGAGAATCCCAGTGAAACGATGGGTGCCATCAGCGGTGAAATAAGCATCGCGCCAATGACAACGGCTGGCGACGAGAGCAGCAAGCCCAGTACCGCGATAGCGCAGGACATGGTCACCATAAAGGAATAGCGCGAGGTCATCCGCCCTTCGCTACGGACATAGTTTACGACTTCCTCGTGATTGATCTGGGTGACGTATTTATACTGCCACCAATAGCGCAGTCCGCGCAGCTTTACTTTCGCCTCCTGTGCGGTTTCAGAGGCAGCGATGTCGGCTGCCTTCCCTTGTGCCTGGAACAGCCAGCTTGCATAGCGTTGTCGCCACTCTTCTGCCGCTGGAGAGGTTAGCGCCTCACGTATTTTCTGGCGTGCATGAAAGGGAAAGGTCAGGCACTGGCGGAACAGCTTGCCAGCCTCCTCAGAAGAGACAATGCGCCAGAAGGTATTCCACAGATAGGCCAGCAGGAGATAGCTGTAGCGGAAGAGGGCGAAGACGATTTTTTTGAGGGTCGCGATCCACTGTGGCATGCCTTGGCTCCTGCGGTCTGTGTCTGTCGGTTGTGTCATTACTCCACCAACCCGGTTGGCTTGCGCCGTTTCCGAGGCGAGTAGTTGCTATGAAAGAGGGCGGTAATGGCCAGCCCTGCGATACAGCCGCCAGCCACTGCCAGCAGCCGTAATACGGCGGTGTCCCATGGGTGCAGGCCGTCATGCGGGTGTAGCAGGATGATAATCACGGCCGCCAGCGCAGGGCGGCTGCCCGACATCACGTTGAACAGGTGGCAGAGGGCGACGGTCATCATCAACGCAATCGCAAGGCCGAGTAGGGGCGGTAACGTCAGCAGCAATACGGCAATGCTGGCTGCGGCTCCCAGCAGGTTGGCTTTGATGCGGATAATCGCAAGCGGGATCGATTCGGCGCTATCTGGTGAAAGTACCAGCACAATCGAGATCAGGAACCAGCTCATGTCATGCCCGGGCAACAGCCGCGACAAGGCATAGGCAAGTGCACAGCTTGCCGCGCATTTGCCCATGTAAAGATAGATGCTTCTGTCGAGTGGTACGATCTGCATGGCCGAGTGCTACTACCATGACTTGTGTTGCTGCTCAAGTGGACAAAACAACCGTTGGAGGATGAGGCTATAGCTGCTAGGCAGGGGTAGTTTCTCTATTTTTGAGGTCTGTTGTGTGGTCTTCCGTTATTGCTTTTCTGTCTTCTCCTGGCGCCCCTTACCTGTTTTGTGGGGTGATCCTGCTGGTTTTTACCTATGCGTTACTGGAAGGATGGGTGCGGTTAAGCGGCGTACGACGGGCTACGTATCGGGCGACATCACTGCTTGCAACGGCAGACAGCCCGGAATCCTTCTACGGTCAGTTCGAGGGGCTGGGGGATAGGTTCGTACGTGAGCCGCTTTTTACCAACCCGTGGCGGGAGTTTTCCAAAACGGTCGTGCTGGATGATGCCCGTTTATTGGTGCGGATCACGCGTCGCCCACAGGAATTCTTTAACAGCCAGAGCCTGATCGCGCCGCGCATCAACCTGCGGCTCTACGCGGCGATGCCGGGATACCTTATCAGCCTTGGGCTATTCTTTACATTTATTGGCTTGGTGGCCGCCATTGCTATCGCGGCTGAGGGGCTTGGCACCGGGGCCGATGTCGAACAAACGCAGGCGGCGCTGGTACAGCTTCTGAGTGTGGCGAGTTTGAAGTTTATCAGCTCGGTGGCGGGGATTGCCTTTAGCATTCTGCTTTCGTTTATCCAGAAGGCATGGCTGAACCGTGCTTCGGTGCTGATCGAGCGGTTTTGTATGGCCTTAGAACAGCGTACGCAGCTTGTGACAACTGAGCAGTTGCTCTTCCAGTGGTTGATTGCCCAGCAGCAGACGCAACGCGGACAGGCTCGGCTTGCTGAAGATATCGCCACCGAGGTCACCCTCCAGCTAAAGCAAAGCCAATAGATGTCGCCAGATAACGAAGAGTCTACCGAGCATTTCTTTACGTCCTTCACGGATCTTCTGGTGGGGGTTATTTTCCTGTTTATGCTGCTGCTGATGGTGTTCGCGTTAAACCTCAAAAAACCTGCACCCATCGTGAAGCCGGTAATCATTACTGAAAAGATCCGTGCGGATGTGCTGCATGAGATCGAGCGGCGGATGCAGGAGCGTGGATTGCCTGTGGTGCTCGACCTGACCAATGGTGTGGTGCGGCTGCCGGAATCCCTTTTGTTTCAGTCTGGCAAATGGGAGCTGTTGCCAGAGGGTAAAAAGACCGTTGAGGCGCTGGCCGAAGTATTGGCCGAGGTTCTGCCCTGTGCAGCCTATGCGACGGCAGCATGTCAGTGGCAGGTGCAGCCGCTGAAGCTGGATTCTGTGCTGGTTGAGGGGCATACCGACAGTCGCCCGTTTAGCAGTGCGCAGGGCTATACAAACTGGGAGCTTTCGGCGTTTCGTGCGATCACGGTTTATAAGACAATGATGGCCGTGGCGCCATCGCTCGATCAGGCGATCATCAATCAGAACCATCAGCCGTTGCTTGGGGTGAGCGCTTATGCGGATCGTCGCCCTGTCGCGCGGGAGGCATTTGACCCCAATCGTCGGATCGATGTGCGATTTAATATGCGCGCCAATGACCAACAAATTTCTTCGCCAACGGTGGTGGGGACGCCAGCGGCGGCACTGCCCATGGTAGCAGAGCCCGCCCTCCAGCCTGTGGTGCAGCCATGAAGGCCGATGCAGAGGGCGTCACCTTATTGCTGCCGGGGCGTACGCAGCATCTTAGCCATGCCGATGTTGCTGCGTTGAATAATTACGATGCGCAGGCGTTAGGATTGCCGCGTCATATGGCCGCAATGGTGGTGCTGGCGGTGGAAGGGCGCATCGACCTGCCGGGATTTCGCATTACGCACAGTATCGAGCCGTTTAATCACATGCAGCCATGGCGCGTGTATCGTCGCGTGGGGGCATTGCTCTGGGTGGGCGAGCGGGTGCTGCGGCTCAACAGTATCCAGCTGCGCGCATTGGATGCGGTCGCTGCGCTTGAGCAGGCAGAGGACGATATCGCTGCGCGCTTACGTGCATGGTCGGCTCTGGTAGCGGTACTGCATGTGCAGGGGCGGCACCACTTGCTGGTACAGGATGAGCTTCCCCGGCTGCGGATTACTTCGGTCGCAAGCTTTCCAGCCAAGGCAATGACGCGCGTTGAAAAGCAGCTCCACCTTGCGAGCGAAGTGCCCGAAGCCAAATGGGCAATGGAATCGGGGCGCCGCTATTACCTACGGCAAAACGCTGCCGCTTGAATGGCGTGGGTTACCGAGTGAAATGCCACGGCTTGCCATTAGGTGCAGGTTGGTTTCGGTTTACTTCTACCATGTTGACGAATGATTGAGGGGGGCAGGGAGGAACTTGCGGAGCAAGCTGCTCTGTCACATCTTTTTCCAATTCCTTTGCGATATTGCGTGCTGCCCGCTGTCCTGATCGTGCGGCGCCATTGGTGGTTGCAGCATATTCTGTTTCAATTGCCTCCCCGGCGAAATGCAAATTACCCATGCTTAATGCGCCGCTACGCTCTGCCCCGACATTGGTGCTGCTGTAGCAGCCCATTGATGTTGCTGCCTTTGACCATCCGGTGCGAATAGGGGCACCTTTCAAATGTGCTTGTAGGCCATTTAACTCTGCTACATCTTTGATGTGGTCAAAAAAGTAACGGTTTAGTTCAGATGCGGGGAGTGTTTCCAGCCGCCGGGCTTCTTTTCCGCCAACCATCAACGTAACGAAAGGCTGCCCTGCGGATGCGACGTTTAGCAGGGATGTCTTATCACCATCCAGAATATTGACATGCAGATCATGTAAGTTGGGATGCTGAGCAAAAAACTGAGGGTCAACCTTCATGACAATCTTTGCCATGTAGGCGGTTTGCATCCCCTTCAAATGTGCGGCTACTTCGCGAGGGGGAGGATTAAATTCGATCTGGCCACTTCTAAGGACTCCAAGTGATCCGGTGAATAGGGTTTTTTTACCGATGGCAGTGCTGCCATCGGCAAACTCTACCCGTGATGTTTCCTGACTATTATCAACTTTCTTTACGCGTGAATTGTAGTGGATATTCTCTTCTCCCACTTCTTTTACCAGTGCATCAATAACTGCCTGAAACCCTTCTTTTACGACATAGCCCCCAGGCTCGTTCGCGCTTTTTAGCAAGGCAGTGGCAGACGGGGAGGCGTCATTGGCATCCACGCCCGACCAGGTCGGCGTAAGCCGTTTGATGAGGTCTTCTCCCTCAGGAGAGTTTGTCAGCTTGTGATACGGAATGTCTGCTATGTTACCATCGCGAACCTGAGCTACTTTTGAAGCGTCAAAATACTGGGAGAGATTGGTTCGGAACTCTGATCCGTGACGTGTTCCATCGACATAGGCAAGGCGGTTGGAGGCGGTATCTTTCTGCAGCGTTAATCCTGCTTTGCGCGCAATCGCTGTTAGTGGGTTGTCGTCGTCGTTATGCAGCCAATGTGCGCCAAGATCCGCGTGAGCGCCATCCACCTCTATGGATTGCACCTTGCCGCCCGGACGGTTATTTGCTTCGTGAATTTCAAAGGGGATTCCTTGTTCCTTCAATTCACGAGCAGCCATTAGGCCTGCTATTCCCGCACCAATAATAATGACTGGGGTAGTAGAATCTGTCGGTGCCACATTGCTCGTGAAGTGATTCTATCATGGAAATATGTAAGAAAAGTTAACAGGAGGAAGGGGATACTCTATCTGAAGCCCTTGGAGAGGAAATGGCGCACCCGAAGAGATTCGAACTCCTAGCCTTCTGATTCGTAGTCAGATGCTCTATCCAGTTGAGCTACGGGTGCGCACGACCTGTTGTCGTCGAAAGGAGCGGCAACCTAACCAACTCGTCGCAAGAGTGCAAGCAGGTTTTTACGATGTCGTTCTTGCGCCGGGTTTATGGCCGTGCTAGGGGAGAGGTATGCAAGTGATTCGTCCCCTATATTGCGCGGCAATGCTAGCGTTTGGAGCTGTGCTCACCAGTGTTTCTTCGCCGGTTGCGATGGCAGAGGGGGCTCCTATCGAGCGTGTGCCGCTGGTGGTTATCCGCTTTAATCAGCCGAGTGTTTATTTTGACCAACAGCTTTATGGTGCCATTGCAAAGGCGATCGAAGTCAAGCCGGATGTGATGTTTGACGTGGTTGCTATGGCTCCTGCTTCGGGCGATGCCGTGCGAGACGCGCATTGGGTAAAAGTGGCAAGCCATAACGCTCAGCGCGTGGTTGCTTCTATGCAGCATATGGGCGTGCCGATGGAGCGCATGCGCGTGATTGGGCGCATACAGCAAGGCCTGCGCTATGACGAAACGCAGGTCTTCGCGTATTAATCAAAAGAGAAAAGCGAGAATGGCTGACGACAACGTCGTCAACGACCGGGTAATTAGCCCTGGCGTGCCTTCATGCGCGGATTCTGCTTGTTGATGACGTACAGGCGGCCTTTGCGGCGCACAACACGGCAGTTTTTATCGCGTTTTTTGGCGGATTTCAACGAGCTGAGAACTTTCATAACCATATCCTGTAAGCGTAAAGAGGCTGCCTTTTAGCCAGCCGGTGGGGCGCTGTCAACCCCAAATCATTCGGGGGAGGCGGGGGCCGTGGGGAGGCTGAGGCAGATTTCACAGGAATGGCTGGTGAGGGGTAGCACGGAGAGGGTGCCATCCAGTGGGGTAACCAGCATATCAGCCAGTTGGATATTTCCGTGGATACGGATGGCATCAGCAAATAAATGAGGGCTCAGGCGTTCTAGTTGGTGCTCAAGGAAGGTGCGGCGCTCTTCTTCAGACAGCCGCCCCGGTGATAACTCGCTGACAACAATGCTCAATAAGACCCGGCTTTTATCACGATTATAGAGGCAGCGTAGGCGCAGGGTGCTCTCATCGGCAGCATAGCGTACGGTGCCCAGAAGCATCATCCATAAGGCGTGGGCGATGGTGGCGGGGTCGCTGAGTGCGGTAACGCCAAGGTCTACCTGTGCCGTGGTTAGCTTCATATTGCGCCGGTCGAGGCTGGGGGCCAGTGCCAGCATCGTATGTTGCAGCAGTTGTGGGACATCAATGCGCGTAACGGTGGTGCGGTCTGTGCTGCCGACGAGGTTGAGGGCGCCAGCGATTAGCTTTAAATTAAAACTGGATTCGCTGACTTCATCAAAGTCGTAACGCAAGTCCGGATCGGCGGATTGACATGCGATCTGGCTCTCCAGGTAATTCGCGTAGGCAAGGACGGATTGGTATTGTGTCATCATCTCGCGGCTGGTGCTGGAGACAATGGCCGACTGCTGGGTGCTGATTTGCGAAATAAGTCCGCGTGCCTGTTTCAGTGCATAGGCCGTTTCCTGCTGCTTTGCATAATGCTCATGGGCAACCTGGGCGATGCGCCCGACTTCTGCAGCAATGGTACGCATGCTAAGGGCCGGGGAGGTTGGATGCGCCACTTCCTGAAAGACCACGCGTAGACTATAGAGCTGTCGAATGATGCCAGCCATGGGGGTAAACAGGTGCCGTTGTAGCGCGTAAAGTGCGACCAGCAGGCAGAGGTTTGCCAATACCCAAAGCAGGCAGTCTGTCAGTTCCAGGGCGTTGAGAGCTGCCCATGTGCTGTACCCCACCTTGCCATCAGATGTTTGGATCGACTTCATAAAGCTTACGGCAAGCAGGGTATTAGGCAGGGCTAGCAGCGCACTGGAAAGTCCGACGTCTGCGATCAACAATGGGTGCAGACGGGACTCGCGGAAAAGCAATGAGGGGGGCGGGGGCTGATTCTGCATATTTTTCCTGATATTACAGATACAGGAAAATAGTTAATAAATGGTTAATTTTTCTAGGTGGCATTAATGATTAAATACGCGAAAAAAACATGCTAAATCCTATCAAGTCGGGGCAAACCACTATGCTTAGTCGTTCTGTGCGCTACTATCGGTATATGCGCGCTGTTGAATTTTATCCGAACTATCTCGGGCAGTACCTGTTAATAATGGTGGGCTGCTGCCTGTTGCTGGATGCCTGTAGTGGCAGCTTGCATAAAGAGCCTTATGATATTTATGCCCTGCATCCGGTGAGTGGGGCTCCCATCGATAACGATAGCTACTATGTGCCGCCACGTCGTACGTCTTCTATGTGCAATACCATTGGCGCTGTCCCCTCTTGCGGAGGGCTTTAGCGCGTCAGGTCGTGGATAATTTCCGGTGCATGGTCGGGGGTGGCAAGGGTACGGTAAACCGTTAAGTTTTCGAGTACACGCATCACGTAGTTTCGGGTCTCGCCATACGGGATTGCTTCAATCCAGTCGAGCATGCCATTGAGGGTTTTAGGTGGGTTTCCCATGCTATTAATCCAGCGGCGGACATTGGTTGGCCCGGCATTATAGCTGGCAATGCCCAATACATAGGAGCCATCGAACCCATCAATAATCTGCCCCAAATAGGCCGTGCCAAGGGTAAGGTTCTGTGCCGGATTGGTCAGGGATGATTTACGGTAGGTGATGCCATGCTGTTTGGCGACATGGCGTGCGGTGGTGGGGAGTAGTTGCATCAGGCCCCGTGCATCGGCAGAACTCCTCGCATTGGGGTCAAATTCACTTTCCTGACGGCTGATGGCCAACGCCAAGGCAGATTCTACCCCAAGCTTTGAGGGAAGCGCGATGCGGGGCCAGCCTGCTTTCAGCAGGACAATCTGCTGGCGCAGCGCCATTTTGGCACTTTTGACGCCACTGCTGAGGCCGCCAATATCCTGTGCGAGCATGCTGACCAGTGCCAGTCGTTCGGTAGAGTCTGCTGAACTGGCAAGGTGATTCAGGAAGCGATCGCGTAGTTTGGGGTCTTCGTCCTTCGCCAGCAGGCGGGCTGCTTTGACCACCGACTCATGCTCAAAGGCACGGCGCTCATTGGCACTGGGGGCTGGGGCGTCAGGCAACGGCAGGGCGCGTTTAGGGGCAAGTGCGACATGGGCCAGCTGTCCATAAAACACCGTCGGGTGGAGTGCCGCTTTTTGATACCATTCCTGCGCAATACTATCGTTGCCATTTTCATGAGCGGCACGGCCTGCCCAGTAGGCAGCACGCGCGCGGCTCACCGGGGTGCTAACCTCGGTATAAAGCTGATGGAATGCTTTGTAGGCAGCTTTAGGCTGGTGTTTGAACGAAAGCGTAATCCAGCCCTTCAGCCAGAGTGCTTCTGCTAAGTCGGTGCCTTCCAGCGTTCCCGTGCGGTTCAGGATATCGAGGGCGGTATCGTAATGGCGATCTGCCAACGCCTCGCGGATCGCTGTATGTCGGAGGGGCCACCACAGCGCGGGGTAGGGTGCATTGCCGGGGACTTCCCGTGCCAGCTTCACCGCGGTGTTAAATTTACGTGCATCAATGACGGCACTTAATTGCTCAAACAAAATGCCAAATTTATGCCGCTCGCTTTTAGGCAGGGCGCGCAGTTTGGCATTGGCCCTTCGGTCATGCTCGATCATAGCGATCCATACCGTGTGGTGCGGACGGCGTATGGCGGGGAATGCATCCAGCAGGCGCTTGGCAGCAGTTGTCTTGTGCTCATAGAGCAGGCGCTCTAACCGGTTTCGGTGATCGGCAAGCTGGAGTGCATCCGTGTGATCATGCAGAATCTGCTGCTCTTCGCTGGCGGAAAAATCGCCCTGCAACCATCCCTGGTGCAGCCAGTAGTCACGTTGTTTGTTTGTGCCTGCCTGCGCCTTTAGACAGGCGAACATGCCACGGCCCGAGATGGGGGGCATGTCTTCGCAAAAAGCCTCGATCAGCGCCCCCTTCGGTTGCTCGGTCAGGGCAGCCGCTTCGGTGCGCAGGCGGATTATTTTTGTGTCCGGCCATTCGGGGTGCGCGTTGAGGAACTCTGCGCCATCTACAAAGGCAATAGTGGTAACATCCGGATCACGCAGCTGTTTCCATTGTGTAAGGGCGGTTTCTGTCGGCTCGGCCATGGATGTCCATGCCCAACTTACGATTGCCAGCCCTACCAGAATGTTTCGCATACCTCTCAGGTAGTCGAGGATCGCTCTTGCCGCAATGGGGGCGTATGCTTATCGTTCAAAATGCATGTGGAATTTCACTAAACCGTCACATTTCAGTGGGCTGAAACAGGGTATAGTTAACATCCACCTCTTTAAAAGGTTTTATGCAGCGCAAGTCGCCACAAAATGAAGAATATGCGGGCCCCTCGAAGGTTACGCTTTCGGCAGGGAAGGGCTTTGTCCTGAGCATGAAGCTGGGAATGGCAGGGGCTGTCATTGGTGCGCTGGTTTCATTTTTCACGACTCAAAAGAGTGGCTTTTTCACAAACCGTGCAAGCAGCATACTCAAGGGGATTGGCCTGCCGGATGTTAGCGGAAAATCGGCAGTGATGCTGGGTAGCGCCTTACTAGGCGGGTTAATTGGTAAATATACGGGATTAGCGATTGGAGCGCACCGTGTCCTGAACAATGATGATCCCGGGCGGGAACAGTTCGAGCGGCTGAAGGCCGAGCGCGACGCTGCCACGCTTGAGAAAGAGGCGCTTAAAAATGATCTTCATACGCTGCAAGCGGAAGCTGAAGTGCGAGCACGTAGCCATACCGAAGGGACTTCTTCTCGTACCTCTATTGAGCCACGGTTAGAGGCTGGCGGCCATGCTGCTGCACATGAGGCAGAGAAGCGGACCCCGAAAGAGCCATCCCTTAGCTGAGGGTGATCCTGATATCGCTGTGCAGGCAGCAACGAAAAAGGGCCCCGAATTGCTTCGGGGCCCTTTCGCGTTTGGTGTGAACCACTACGCCGCGTGCGCGAGGAGCGCGAGCAGCAGGATCGCCGCAATGTTGGCAATCTTGATGAGTGGGTTCACGGCAGGGCCAGCGGTGTCCTTGTACGGATCACCAACGGTGTCGCCAGTTACCGCGGCTTTGTGTGCCTCGGAACCTTTGCCACCATGGTTGCCTTCTTCGATGTACTTCTTCGCGTTATCCCACGCACCACCACCGGAGGTCATCGAGATGGCCACAAACAGGCCGGTAACGATGATACCGATCAGCATCGCGCCGACGGAAGCAAAGGCGGCTGCCTGTCCTGCGATGTTATTGATGACGTAGTAAAGGACAACTGGCGTTGCAATCGGCAGCAGGCTTGGCACGACCATCTCGCGGATGGCGGCTTTCGTCAGCATGTCGACGGCTTTGGAATAGTCTGGCTTTGCCGTACGTTCCATGATCCCTGGGATCTCTTTGAACTGGCGACGTACCTCAACCACCACGGCACCTGCCGCGCGGCCTACAGCCATCATCGCCATGCCACCAAAGAAGTAAGGGAGCAGGCCACCGATGAACAAGCCAACCAGTACATACGGATCCGAGAGCGAGAACGTGACGTTCAGGTCTGGGAAGTAATACTTGATGTCCTGTACATAGGCGGTGAACAGCACCAGCGATGCAAGCGCCGCCGAACCGATCGCGTAGCCTTTGGTCACGGCTTTCGTCGTGTTGCCAACGGCATCCAGTGCATCGGTGGTGACGCGTACATCCGCCGGAAGGCCCGACATTTCAGCGATCCCGCCAGCGTTGTCCGTTACCGGGCCATAGGCATCCAGTGCGACGACAATTCCAGCCAGTGCCAGCATGGTCGTTGCCGCGACGGCAACCCCAAACAGGCCGCAGAGCAGGTACGGAATCAGGATGCCTGCGCAGATCACGATGATCGGCATACCGGTAGCCTCCATCGAAACAGCCAGCCCCTGAATCACGTTGGTGCCGTGACCGGTGGTGGAGGATTGTGCTACCGAGCGTACCGGACGGTAGGCCGTGGAGGTGTAGTATTCCGTGATCCACACCAGCGCGCCGGTTACACCGAGGCCAACGAGGGAGCAATAGAATACGTCCATTCCGGTGAAGGCAAGGCCCTGAATGGCAAAGCCTGTTTCAAAGCCTACCAGCTTTTCCGTGAGCTTGTAGATCAGCCCGGCCGAAAGAAGGCCGCTCACCAGAAGACCCTTATACAGTGCCTTCATGATGTTTTGGCTGGCATCCAGCTTTACGAAATAGGTGCTGACGATGGAGGCGATGATGCATACCGCGCCGAGAGCCAGCGGGTAGAGCATGAACATCTCGCGGTCTGCGCCGGTGAAGGAGATCGAGGCAAGCAGCATGGTTGCCACGATGGTCACGACATAGGTCTCGAAGAGATCCGCTGCCATGCCTGCGCAGTCGCCCACGTTGTCGCCTACGTTGTCGGCGATCACGGCTGGGTTGCGTGCATCATCTTCCGGAATCCCGGCTTCGACTTTGCCCACGAGGTCAGCGCCCACATCCGCACCTTTGGTGAAGATGCCGCCGCCGAGGCGTGCGAAGATCGAAATCAGCGACGCACCGAAGGAAAGTGCTACCAGCGATTCCAGAATCTCGCGCGACTCCGTGCCAACGCTTTGCAGGTAGAAATAGTAACCGGCCGTGCCAAGAAGGCCGAGACCAACCACGAACATGCCCGTCACCGCGCCCGAGCGGAACGCAATGGTGAGCGCTTTCTGCATGCCGGTACGTGCTGCTTCTGCCGTGCGTACGTTGCTGCGTACGGAGATCATCATCCCGATATAGCCAGCCGTGCCCGACATCGTTGCGCCGATGGCAAAGCCAAGGGCAACCAGCAGGCCAAGCTGCCAGTAAAGACCCACGAAAATCACAGCACCTACCATCGCAATGGTGGTGTATTGACGGTTAAGGTAAGCGCCGGCGCCTTCTTGAATTGCATTCGCAATTTCAATCATCGCAGCATTGCCCCGGCTTTGCGACAGGATCGAGCGGATGGTCAGCAGACCATAAACAACCGCCAGCCCACCGCAGGCCAGAATAAGGGTTTCTATTCTATTCATGTCCATGAGATACAACCTCTTAAGTGGTGAAACGCAGAGGCATAGAAGTGCCATATCGCCGTTAATGCAAGCGATTGTTTAGGTGCGGTGCAGCAAAGGGTGGGGATGGCTTAATTAACTGTTAATCATTAGCTGTTACTCTCTACACGGTATGAAACTTCCGATTGAAGAGCTATATCGCATTGAGGGAGAAGCAGGGCCATTATTGGACCGCGCCAAGGCAGCACTGGATTGGTTGCTTTCTCCGCAAGCAGAAGGAATTGGCGAATCGCTGCTTAGAGATGCATACGAACTCCATGGGCAACCTGTCAGCATCAGGGCGACAACTTTGAATCCACAAGGATGTCAATATGTGCATCAAGAACATCGGGTAGACATAAATCCTGATTTTTTGCAGCACGTAGTGTTTAAGGCGAAAGACGGAACGCATTTTTCTCCCTCTGTAGAAAGCGTATTGGGCCATGAACTAACGCATGCGACACAACGCGGATGGGCGGAAGCGGAGAAAATGTGGGAGAACGCCTTTGCGGCTTATACAGAAAAACTATTTTCCATCTTCGATCGAAGAGAAGATGTCCTCACTCACATCCATGCAGGGCTTAATACTCCGTATCAACTCACAGCTAGAGAGCAGATAAGAAAAGCAACGGATAGCATGCTGACTTTCACACGGGAAGAGTTGCCCACTTACATTGAGCATCCGGACTATCAGCGATACCTAAAGGAATATGAGGCGCCTGCAGTAGCGATGGAAAGCAGAATCTCAGCCCTTCAGAATATGCCAAGCCGTGCAGATTATTTAAGCTCAGGCCTTTCCAATGAAGGTGTAGAAAAACAGATTGAGGGAATGCGACAAATGGTCGACCATCAGGTGGGGATCGATGAAAAAGCAGGCATTGCGCCATTCTCTCATGAACATGCCCAAAAATTATGGCAACAATATGTGAAAGACAGCAGTGAGTTCAAACTCACCAAGCCAGACCACCCACTACTTGCCGTCTACAAAGACGGTGGGCGTAGCTAAGCCGCCTTCGCGTCTTTCTTGCCCAATTCGATCCCTGCGAGAATCAGCTCACGTGCGCGGGCGCGGTCACCCCAGCCGTGGACTTTTACCCATTTGCCTTTTTCGAGGTCTTTGTAGTGCTCGAAGAAATGCTTGATCTGGTCGAGTAGGACGCAGAGGATTTTCGCGTCCGGCCTTTATCGTCTTCCATCAGCAGTACGCCGACGGGGCGGGTATTGTTTCTGCTGCAATGCGGTAAGCAGAGTCACTGCGGACTTACGTACGAGTGACGCTCAAAAAAATACAAAATTAACCATTTATTAACGTGGTGTTAGCATAGTGTTAATAGACGTATGCTACTCTGCTTAATTGCGGGACAAGGCGCTGTTATGGGCAACATGGGAACAGGTATATGACGGATCGCACCAAATTCTGGATGTCGCCACAGGGCGAAATTTTACGGTCCACTACCACGGATCTTGCGCATGCAGAGGCATTGCTTGCCGCGTTTAAAGAGCAGGGGCTTAGCGGGGTGCGTAGTAGGCCAGTTGATGGCGGCTATGTACTGGAGATGCCGATCGATGAGGCGCTGCGTCACAATTTTGATGTTCACCGTATTCGGGCATTAAACGAAAGTGTGTGCGTGGAATTGACGCGTGCGGCTTCCCCCAGTCCTCATGCTGCAAGGGCTCCCATGTCAAATTTTTCGTTGCATTCGTATGGTGACGGAGAGTTCGCAGGTTCAACCCCGACAACGCGTGCGCATGCCGAGGCCGTGGTAGCCGCGTTGCGCAAGGAGGGCGTTCAAACAGCTGTCGTGGAGCAAGCTGGCGATAGCTATGTTGTAAAGGCAAAAACCGTAGACCTCCTGAATAACCGCATTAATTCCGATACTTTTCCCGCGCTTTTGGCGCGGGTAGATGCAGAATTAGCATTACGTCCTGTTCGTCCGGCGGCAGGGAAGTCTATGCCTGTCTATGCCATCGAAGATTATATGGGGCAGGAGCTGCGGCAGGCATTTGGCATCAAGCCTGAGATCGGTACGATCGAGCCGAATGCACTTTGGGGCGTAGACAGACAAAATGGTCAGTATATTATGCAGGTGCCCTCGGGCACCTCGCGTGAGGCGCTGAAGAATATCGGGGTTGATCCCCGCAGGGTTTCGCGTTGGGAAGGGGCCAATAAGGGGTGGGATCAAGTAGTCATTCAGGAAATGGATATTTCCAGTGTGATCCGCCAGCGTGCCGTTCTGAATGCGAAGCTGAATGCTTCGGGTGTCGAGGTTTCCGGCAATCTTAAGCCAATTATAGGCACGGATAATGCGGTGATTGGCTATCAGGTGGATGTTCCCGCCAATTTCAGCCGGGATAACCTTAAAGCCGCAGGCTTTAATACAGATGTGATCTCACGTCAGGGACGCAACGATATCACGCATGAGTTGATTATTACGATTGAAGAAGTCGAGCGTGTTACTGGCATTCATAACGCTCGTGCTGGGTATGGGAACCAGCAGAAGGCACCTGCAGGTACGCCAGGGGCCGCGCAGCCTAAGGGGCCAAGGTCGTCCTACGAATTTATGGAATCTATCATTGCGCAATCACCGTTGCAGGGGCGCTGTTCGTTGCAGAAGCGCCAAAGTGGCGATGTTCACGGGGTGGTGTACGATATCGTTCCCAACAAAGGAGTGGTATTTAATAATCAGGACACTGATTTTCTCTCAAGGAAGGGGCTGGCAACTACCAAAGAAACAGTCGGAGGATTCTTTGGTATTGGGGGAAAAGATAAGCTGGTGATACCTGCTCAGAAAGTTCAGTATGCGTGGGAGGTTTTCCAGCAAAGCAATGCACAAGGGGCACATTCATCACGTGCTGGACGCAACCAAGGGCATGGCGGTGCAGGGTTGCATGGCGATATGCCAAACCGCGATCCACGTAACGCGCCAGATGCTGAGTTTGGTTCCCGTGAAGACCGCGCCCATGAGGCGCGTCGGCAAGGCACTCGCGGCAGGTCTGCACCTGGAACTGGCAATAACCAAAACCGTTTTTCTCACGGCCCAACTCCTATGAACAACCATACGGCGCCGACTTCGGAGTGGGGGTATTCTGGAGTGAATACTGCGCAAAACTCTGGGCTGTATACGCCGTCGGGAGCAACGGCGGTGACATCTGGGAATGGTGGTCACAGCATGCCTACGTCAGAGGCGCCCGGGGCCGCTAATCGCTATACAGATGCAATCCGCCCGGGTGAGCAGATTCCTACGCCATCGCATGGCGGGATGGCAGGACATGCTTCGTCGGGTCTTGGCGTGGGGATGGGCGTTTGGGGGCTTTCCCAGAAGCTGGGAGCGGATGGCACGTATCAGCAGGATATGCAGGCCGGAGGCGTACAGGCAGCGGTAGCGACGAGCTCGGTTGCCGCCGATGGTTTGGCAATTCTCACCGATGGTGCGGCGCTCCTCAAGGGGAGCAGCAAGATTCTTGGTGTCGGTGCCAAAAGCATTGCGAAAAGAGCCCCTGCTGTTGCGGTCGTTGCTGGGGTTCTGGAAACGGGCACGGCAATCGCTGCGCATGATGGCCACCGTGCGGCAAAATCGGCGGGTGGCGCGTTGGGCGGCCTCGCAGCAGGGATGGCAATTGGTGCCGCCTATGGCTCGATTGTTCCCGGTGCGGGGACGGTGGTCGGTGCTGTGGTTGGGTTTGGTATCGCGGCAGTAGGGGCATATTGGGGTTCTGAGTTGGCCGGATCTGCGGCGGATGCTGCCATTGGCGATGCCCTCGATAAAAAGCTCAAAGAACCTATGCCGCAGGCAAAAATTCTTGAGCAATTGGGGGATCCCAAACTGCTTCGCGAGATGGAAGCAAAAGGCTGGGGTAAGGTGGTTGGCACCGATAAGGATGGTCATATTACTGCCGCACATCTGATGCGCGCCTTTAACGAGCGCGGAATTGCGATTGCTACGCTGGATGCAGATTTCAACAATACGCTCACCGGTAAGGAAGTTTCGCACGCCCTCAACACCCACAAGCCCAAGGCAAAACTCACGGAAGCGGAGGCCGCTGAACAGCTGAAAGATCGTAAGCTGTTAAAGTCGCTCGAAGACAAGGGCTGGGGGAAAATTATTGGCACCGATAAGGCAGGACATATTATTCCCGAGCAACTGATGGCTTCCCTTAAGGCGCACGGGGTAACGCTGAGCGAACTTGATAAGAACTTCAACCATCAAATCTCTGGTCGGGAGATTACGGATGTGCTGAAGGCGCCGCTGCCAAATGCCTCAACGCCAAAAGCGCCTTCTGCAGGGCGGTAGGCCTATAGGCTAAGCCGCCTTCGCGTCTTTCTTGCCGAGCTCGATCCCCGCGAGAATCAGCTCACGTGCGCGGGCGCGGTCGCCCCAGCCGTGGACTTTTACCCATTTGCCTTTTTCGAGGTCTTTGTAGTGCTCGAAGAAATGCTTGATCTGGTCGAGCAGGACGCCGGGAAGGTCGGTATATTCGTCAACTTCATCGTAGAACGGGTGCAGGCGCGTGGCGGGGACGCAGAGGATTTTCTCGTCCTGCCCCTTATCGTCTTCCATCAGCAGTACGCCGACAGGGCGGGCGCCGACGACGCAGCCTGGCATCAGTGCGCGACGGCCAACCACCAGCACATCTACCGGGTCGCCATCGAGGCTCAGCGTGTGCGGGATAAAGCCGTAATTGCACGGGTAGGTCATCGCCGTATGCAGGAAACGGTCGACGAAAATCGCGCCGGAGTCTTTGTCCAGCTCATATTTGATCGGCTCGCTGCCCATCGGTACTTCGATGATAACGTTGACGTCTTCTGGTGGGTTCACGCCGATGCTGATTTTGTCGATATTCATAGGTCCTACTGTTTTCTTGGGGGATGATGCTGCGTTATGAACGCTCTGAACGCTGGACGCAAGGGATAATTGCTGCGCTGCGGCATCCTTTCTTTTGCGCAGCTATCATTGGCCTCCCCCGATTTTAATGCAGGGGAATCGATTGTTTGAGGACAGGCAATTGGTATCGGATTTTGGAATTAGATAAAATTTTAGCTAAAATTAATTCTATTTTAAACCCTTTCCGGGTAAGGTGAAAATATGAGCATGGACAATGATATTCCGCTGGGTGATGGCCCGGCATTCCAGCCACCGAGATCCTCCCAGCCAGCGGCAGCACATCCGATGACGATGATGCCAACCGGGCAAGGGCAGGCACAGCAAATGGCGATGGTGGGGAATGCAAAAGCACAGGGGCGCAGCTCGTATTCGCAGGAAGATGCCACCGCGCTGGCCGCGCGTGCGACGACATTGGCACAGCAGATGATGGCGCGAGGTGCCAGCGATGCTGAGATCCAGCAGGCGGTTGGTAATTTGGCCGGTAACAACAGTGAGCTCGCCAGCGTTGCCCGTGATGCCGCACAGCGCCAGATGGATGCCGATAAATTCAATCTTTTCAGTAATCGCAACAGCGAGCAGTCGCAGGACGCACAGCGCATGGAAGTGCTTGATATGGGGCCAACTACCGCGGCGCTCGCATTGATTGGCCTGAAAGGCGGGTTTACGCCAACCCCCGTACGGGACGTGCGCCCTGCCAGCCCCGATCGCGGTGCTTCACTTACCTAAATAATACTCTCGGAATACCTTCCCCTCTGTGGATAACTGCGGGTTTGGCTTGTGTCTGGTGGGGCAGGGGTCTAAAAACGCTGCAAGCAACAACTGTAGGCAGCGATTATGACCACCAACACCGCCGAAATCCTGAACATTTCTATTGAAGAGGAAATGCGCAAATCTTATCTCGACTACGCGATGAGCGTGATCGTGAGCCGCGCAATCCCGGATGTACGGGATGGGTTGAAGCCGGTACATCGGCGGATTCTGTTCGGGATGTTGGAACTGGGCGTTGAATCGAACAAGCCCTATAAAAAATCGGCCCGTATTGTTGGGGATGTGATGGGTAAATACCACCCACACGGCGATAGCGCGATTTATGACGCGTTGGTGCGGATGGCGCAGCCCTTCTCAATGTCGCTGATGCTGGTTGATGGTCAGGGGAACTTCGGTTCGATGGATGGCGATAACGCCGCGGCGATGCGTTATACGGAGTCGCGCCTTGCCAAGGCTGCCCATGCGCTTCTCAACGATATTGAATACGACACGGTTAATTATCAGGAAAACTACGACGGTGCTGAGCGCGAGCCAACGGTACTGCCAGCGCGCTTCCCCAATATTCTCGTGAATGGTGGTAGCGGTATTGCCGTGGGGATGGCGACGAACATTCCGCCGCATAACCTTGGCGAGGTCATCGACGCTACCTGTATGTTGATCGACAACCCCGATGCGACCATCGACGAGTTGATGACCGTTTGTCCCGGCCCAGATTTCCCAACCGGCGGGATTATCCTTGGCCGCACCGGCTCGCACTCGGCGATGCATACGGGGCGTGGCTCGGTGATCATGCGTGGGCGTGCGGAGGTTGAGGCAGATAAGAAAGGGCGCGAGTCCATCATCATCACCGAAATCCCGTATCAGGTAAACAAAGCCCGTATGGTCGAGCGCATTGCCGAGCTCGTGAAAGAAAAGAAAATTGAAGGCATCAGCGACCTGCGCGATGAGTCGGACAAATCCGGTGTGCGCGTGGTGGTCGAGATCAAAAAAGACGCGATGGGTGAGGTGGTGCTGAACCAGCTTTATAGCTACACCCCATTGCAGACCAGTTTTGGCGTCAACATGTTGGCATTGAATCAGGGGCGTCCGGAATTACTCGACCTGCGCCGGGTGCTCACGGCATTCGTCAGCTTCCGTGAGGAAGTGATTTCGCGCCGTACCCAGTTCCTGCTCAACAAAGCGCGTGATCGGGCGCATGTGTTGATTGGTCTGGCGATTGCGGTGGCAAATATCGATGAAATCATCGCGGTAATTCGTGGCTCAGCAGATCCGGTGATCGCAAAAGAAGAGCTGATGCGCCGGGATTGGAAAGCAGAGGATGTTGTTGCTTTACTTAATCTGGTAGAAGATTCTGGCAACGTATTGGAAAACGACCGTATTCGCTTCACCGAGGCGCAGGCTCGGGCGATTCTGGAGCTGCGCCTGCAGCGCCTGACCGGCCTTGAGCGTGAGAAGATCGACGGCGAGCTGAACGTGCTTGCCACTGAGATTAAAGAGCATCTTTCGATTCTTGGCAGCCGCGAGAAACTCTATGCGCTGATGCGTCAGGAGCTGGTGGATGTACGGGCGCAATTCGCGGTGCCGCGTCGTTCGGAAATTCAGGATTCCGAGGCAGAAATCGACATGGAATCCCTCATCATGCGTGAGGAAATGGTCGTGATGGTAACGGCGGGTGGCTATATCAAGCGCGTTCCGCTGGCGACCTATCGCGCGCAGAAGCGCGGTGGCAAAGGCCGTTCCGGTATTGACCTGCGCGACGAAGATGCGACGACCGAGCTGTTTGTTACCAACACCCACACGCCGGTACTGTTCTTCTCCTCCACCGGTCAGGTTTATAAACTCAAAGTGTACCGCTTGCCACTTTCGACACCGCAGGCACGTGGTAAGGCATTGGTCAATATCTTCCCGCTGAAGCCGGGCGAGACGATCACTACCTTTATGCCACTGCCCGAGAATGAAGAAGATTGGGACAAGCTCAACATCTTCTTCGCAACGGCGAAAGGCAATGTCCGTCGTAACGATCTGTCAGACTTCAAATCGGTGCAAAGCAACGGGAAAATTGCTATCCGCATGGATGACGACGACCACCTTGTTGGTGTGCGCACCTGCGCCGAGGAAGACCACGTCTTGTTGTGCAGCCGTCAGGGCAAGGCTATGCGTTTCCCGGTCGATGCCGTGCGGGTGTTCAAGTCCCGCACCTCTGATGGTGTGCGCGGTATGAAGCTGGCCGACAAGGATGAGCTGGTCTCGATTTCCATCCTTCATGGTATCCGTGCGACGGCAGAGGAGCGCGAGCAATACCGTAAGGTTGCCAGTGCGCGTCGCCGCGCCAGTGGTCAGGAGGATGCCGATGAAGAAACAATCGATCTCTCCGACGTTACGCTGACAGAAGAGAAAATCACTGAAATGGCTGCGGCAGAGGAAATGATCCTCACCATTACCGAGGACGGCTATGGCAAGCGCACCAGCGCGTTTGAATATCGCGTCACCGGGCGCGGTGGCTCTGGCGTTACGGCCATGGGCATCAGCAAAAAAACCGGCCATGTGGTAACCAGCTTCCCGGTGGAAGAGGGCGACCAGATCATGCTGATGACGGATAAAGGCACGCTGATTCGCACGCCTGTAACGGATATCCGCGTGTGTGGCCGTACCAGCCAAGGCGTGATTACCTTCCGCACTGCGGATAAAGAGCATGTGATTTCAGCCGTCCGCATCCGTGCCGAGATGCTGGAAGGCGATGACATTGAGGAAGAGGCTGTGGAGATGGCTGCGGCGGAGACCGCAACCACGGAAGCGGCTGAGGCTACGGTTGCTGAACAGGCGCCTGCGGCTGAACCTGGCACGGAAGACTAATGCGCGTTGGCATTTATCCGGGGACCTTTGACCCGATTACCTTCGGGCATATGGATATTGTCCGCCGCGCGCTAAGTGTGGTTGATCGTCTGGTCATCGGGGTTGCGCTTGATTCTGCCAAGCAGCCGATGTTCGATGTCGAGATGCGCGCTACGTTGGTGCGGGAAGATATCCGGCAACTTGGTGATGATGCTAAGCGTGTTGTGGTGACACCGTTTTCTGGCTTGCTGGTCAACTTCGCGCGGGAAGAAAAGGCCCGGCTGCTGATTCGTGGGCTACGCGCGGTGTCGGATTTTGAATATGAATTCCAGATGGCCAGCGTGAACAATAAAATCGCGCCGGATATTGAGACGGTCTTCCTTACAGCATCCGATGCGACGCATTTTATTTCCTCACGTTTTGTGAAGCAGATCGGACGGCTGGGCGGGGATGTCACCAAATTTGTGTCGCTCCATGTTGCCGAAGCAATGCAGCAGGAATTCCTCGCTAGCCGCATCTGAGGGTTGCTTCGGGCATGAAATCACGCTAGACATGCCGCGCAACAAAGGAGTTTTCCCATGCGTTTTCTATCCCTCATTCTAGGAGTGTTTATTATGGCAACCTCTGCCACGGCTTCGGCTACGACCATCAAAGATCCCGAGAACACGTTGCTGCTGCAACTGAAAAGTGGCACCGTCGTGATCGAGCTTCGTCCTGACCTCGCGCCCAACCATGTTGCGCGTATCAAAGACCTGACCCGCAAAGGCTTCTACGATGGCGTGGTATTCCACCGCGTGATCGATGGTTTCATGGCGCAAACCGGGGATCCAACCGGCACCGGCACGGGCGGTTCTGACCTGCCAGACCTGAAGGCCGAGTTCAATAGCGCCAAGCATGTGCGTGGCACGCTCTCGATGGCGCGTACCAACAACCCAGACAGCGCCAACTCGCAATTCTTTATCTGCTTCAAGCCACAGCCAAGTCTCGATGGTGAATACACCGTCTTTGGTCAGGTGATCGAGGGTATGGACTTTGTCGATGCCATCAAAAAAGGTGCGGCTGCCCGTAATGGTGAAGTCAGCAAGCCAGATAAAATTATTAGCATGCGCGTTGCTGCGGATGTTAAAGAAGAAACGGCGCCTAAAGCAGCAGCTGCTCAGTAGCTTGCTCCGCCACGGCGAAACACTACCCCGGGCATTGTCCCGGGGTTTTTCGCATCTGCCGCCTGACAGGATAAGCTATGCGTGTTGACCTTTTCGATTTCGACCTGCCGCCGGGGCATATTGCTACGGCTCCCGCGAATCCGCGTGATGCGGCGCGGCTGCTGCATGTGGATGCCGCATTGCAGGACTACCGGGTGCGCGACTTACCGTCGCTGCTTGCGCCGGGCGATGTGCTGGTGATGAATGACAGCCGCGTGATTCCGGCACGGCTTTTTACCGAGGTCAATGGGCGCCGCGTGGAAGTGCTGCTGCATCAACCTGTACAGCAGGATGATGCGATGACTACCTGGTCGGCGTTTGCCAAACCAGCACGGAAATTGAAGGAGGGGATGTTGCTTTCGTTCGCGGAAGGGTTCGAGGCAACGGTCGTCGGACGGACGGAGGATGGGCAGGTGCTGCTTTCCTTCCCCTATCATTCCAGCGCATTATTTGAAAAACTTCATGCAGTGGGTCATATCCCGCTGCCGCCCTATATCGCCCGCGATGACGAGGCGGCGGATAAGGCGCATTACCAAACCATCTACGCCGCGCATGATGGGTCGGTGGCGGCACCTACGGCCGGGCTTCACTTCACCCCAGAGTTATTGGCCGCATTGGCCGCGCGTGGTGTGGGGCATGCGTTCGTCACCTTGCATGTTGGGGCG
>JAUIBB010000127.1 GCA_030427685.1 Alphaproteobacteria bacterium | reverse complement strand
ACCATTTCAAACTGGAATGGCGCAAGGTCATACTGCTCACCAGCTTTGACTTCGTGGATTTTTACTTTCCCCTGCAGCCCGGCTTCCGCCAGTTTGACCTTCAGCACGGCGGCGGTGAAAGGCGTCGCGTAAATCGGGCAGCCCAGTTCTGGCCACAGCGTTGTCACCGCACCGAGATGGTCCTCGTGCGCGTGAGTAAGGACAAGGCCAACAATGTCGTTCTTATAGGGGGTGATGGCATCAATATTGGGCACCATTACATCAATACCTGGCAGGTGCGTGCCAGCAAAGCCAATCCCAAGGTCGATCATCAACCATTTGCCCTTGTAGCGATACAGGTTCAGGTTCATGCCAATCTCGTTGGCGCCGCCCAGCGGCACAAAGAGAACATCATCATTGTAGTCGTTAAAATTTATTGGCATGTTCTTTCCCTAATGTCGTACCAGCGAAGGCTGGCACCTATTGAATGAGCAGGCGCTGCTCATGAGCGCGCATGCAATAGCATCAATCCACGAATGGTCAAATCCGCATCCACACTGTCGATAGCATCCACGGCTTCTGCATAGAGCGGCGCAAGCCCTCCGGTAGCGACGACATGCATCACTTCGCCACGCTCGGCCTTGATGCGGGAGACAATTCCCTCGATCAACCCGGCATAGCCGTAATAAATGCCAGACTGCATCGCCGAGGTGGTATTGCGGCCAATGACGGTTGGCGGATGCGCAATCGCAACCCCGTGCAGTTTGGCGGCGGCCTTCTTCAGTGCCTCCAGCGACAGGTTGATCCCCGGCGCGATCACGCCGCCGAGATATTCACCGTTGCCCGAGATCACATCAAAGGTAGTGGCTGTCCCGAAATCAATAATAATCAGCGCTTTTTGCCAGTGGTTCCACGCAGCATAGGCGTTAATGAAGCGATCGGCGCCGAGCTCCTGCGGGTTGTCGATCAGCACCTTCATGCCAAAGGTATTTTCTGCACTTACAACGAGTTGCGGGTCACACTTTAAGTGTTGCCGCACAAAGGTTTTGATCGAAAAGTTTGCGTCTGGCACGACGGAGGAAATAATCGTCGCACTTACATCGGCGGCCTTGAACCCGGCATGCGTCATCAGTGTGAACAGCCAGACGGCATACTCATCCGCCGTGCGATGTGTATCCGTACGAATGCGCCATTCCGCGCGTACAACATCGCCCTCGCACAGCGCAAAAACAATATTGGTATTTCCGATGTCAATTGCGAGCAGCACGGTTACGCCATCTCCTTGAAGAATACATCGCCGGCACTGATCGGGGTAATTTTCCCGTTCTTTTGACGCAACAGCAATTGGCCGGATGCATCAATTCCTTCGTAATGCCCCTCTTCCTGCTGATCCCCAACGAGCACCTCAATGGGTTTCCCCAAATGGTAGGCGCGTTCCATCCACGCCTGCTCAATCGGCGCGAAGCCCTCATTCGCCCACTGGTCGTAGTGATGAATGAAATGATGAATGAAGCGCGACAACACAATTTTAGCACTGATAAGTTCTACCCCTGCCTCACGTAGGCAGGTCGCCGGGAACATCACATGCTCTGGCGCAGAGTCAATGTTGATTCCAACACCGACGACCACCCATTGGCGCGGTGCGCCCGAAATCGTCGTCGTCGTGAACGACTCCAGCAAAATACCCCCGAGCTTGCTACCCGCGCAAAGGATATCATTCGGCCATTTACAAGCGATTGCATCGGGATGCTCAACAACTGCCTGCAATGTTTCCGCAGCAGCGACGGCAGCAACGAACGAGAGTTGCGCGCATTTTTCAAGCGCGACCTCGGGACTAAGCAATACGGAAACAAAGAGGTTCCCCTCAGCAGACACCCAGTTACGCCCCATACGACCACGGCCATCGGTCTGCCGTTTTGCCCAGATCACGGCGCCGTGCGATGCACCGCCTCCAGCAAGGCGCTTGGCTTCCTCATTCGTGCTATCAAGCACGTCGTAGGAAAGCAGGTGGTAGTCGTTCAGTAAGTTGCTTTCTGGTTTCTTGGCCATCAACTAAATACTCCTGCAGCAAGGCTCGCGGCGTCCAACAAGGCTGCAGGGTAGAGGAAGAAAAGCGCTGTCACAAGTGCGCAAATGGCGAGCACCGTTTGGCTGAACAGCGGCACGTCACGCTCCAGCCCCAGCACCGGCTCGTCGAAATACATCACCTTGATAACTTTGAGGTAGTAGTAGGCGGCGACCACCGAGGTCAGCACCCCAACCACAGCCAGGAAGTAAAGCCCGGACTCAATCGCCGAAAGGAAGATGAATAGCTTACCATAGAAGCCCGCAAAGGGAGGAATCCCCGCCATCGAGAACATCATAAGCAGCATAAACAGCGCACCGCGCGGCGAGGTTTTCGACAGGCCTGCCAGGTCAGAGATATTCTCAACCTGCTCCCCTGCCCGGCGCATAAACAGGACAAAGCCAAAGGTGCCAACGCTCATGAACAGGTAGAGCGCAAAATAAATCAACACACCCTTGATGCCCTCAGGGGTGCCGGTTGCCAAGCCTACCAGCATATAGCCGACATGCCCAATCGAGCCGTAGGCCAGCAGGCGTTTAATGTTGGTTTGCGTCAGCGCGCCGAAGGCACCGATTGCCATCGAGGCTACAGCAATAATGGCAAGGATGTTCTGCCAGTCTGGGAACATGCCCGAGAATGGATCCATCAGCAGGCGCATAAAAATTGCCATGGCCGCGATCTTCGGCGAGGTCGCAAATAGCATCGTCACCGGCGTTGGCGCGCCTTGATAGACATCTGGCGTCCACATGTGAAACGGTACGGCAGAGATTTTAAAGCTCAGGGCTACAACCAGCATCACGAGGCCAACCACAGCGCCATACGCAACAGGGGTGCCGCTCTCGCCAGCTGCGCCGAAAACTTCCCCAATCACGCTAAAGTTGGTGGTGCCAGTATAGCCATAAATCAGGCTGGCCCCAAACAACAGGATCCCTGAAGACAGCGCACCGAGCACGAAATACTTGACCCCTGCCTCTGAGCTGACGGCATTGTCGCGGTCGTAGGCTGCAAGCACATATAGTGCGAGCGAAGAAAGCTCCAGCCCCAGGTAAAGTGTCAGCAGGTCATTAGCCGAAACCATCACCATCAACCCAACGGTCGAAAGCAGAACGAGAATGGGGTATTCAAACTTCTTATGCGGCGCAATGGCCAGCCAGTTAAAGCTCATCCCCAGCACCAATGTCGATGCGATCAGCACCATAAACTTCACGAACTGCGTAAAGTTGCTGACAATAATCAGGTCATTAAAGGCGGTGTTGTCCGGAGTATCGAGCGGCAGTAGTTGCCATGCAGCAGCAATCATCACCCCCATCGACAGCAGGGTGATCCCCCCGGTCGCACGTGCACCGCGCAACGCACCAAAGACCAGCAGCAGGAGCGCTCCTACCAGTACCGTTAGTTCAGGATAAATGAGGGCCAGTTCTGAAAGATCGTTCATTCTTGCTCTTGCTCCGGTGCTTGCAGCGGCGGCTGCGATGGCTGCGCCACTTGCGTTAGAATATGGGTAACGGCTGGGGATATGCTTTTGCTGATTCCCGTTGGGTGAATCCCCAACCAGAGAACAATAGCAACCAGCGGCACAAAATAGAGCCACTCACGCAGATTGACATCCGGCATGCTGGCAACCTTCGGGTTAGTGATTTCACCGAACATTACCCGGCGATAGAGCCATAGCATATAGGCAGCACCAAGGATCAACCCGGTAGCCGCCAACGCAGCAACCCATGGCGCGGCCTTATAGGTACCCACAATCACAAGAATCTCCCCCACAAAACCCGATGTCGCCGGAAGCCCGGCAGAGGCCATGGTAAAGATCATGAAGAAGGCGGCAAAATAGGGCATCACATTCGCGGCCCCCCCGTATTGTGCGATCTCACGCGTGTGCAGGCGGTCATAGACAACGCCCACGCACAGGAACAGTGCCCCGGAGACAACGCCGTGGCTGATCATCTGGAACATCGCACCATCCAGCCCTTGCTGGGTGAATGAAAATATCCCGATGGTGACAAAGCCCATATGCGCAACAGAGGAATAGGCAATCAGCTTTTTCATGTCTTCTTGCACCAGCGCGACGAGCGAGGTGTAAATCACCGCAAAGACACTCAGGGTAAACACGAAGTCAGCAAAGTAATGCGATGCCTCTGGTAGCATCGGCAGCGAGAAACGCAGGAAGCCATAGCCCCCCAACTTCAAAAGAATCCCTGCCAGAATCACCGAGCCTGCGGTGGGTGCCTGCACGTGCGCATCTGGCAACCAGGTATGGAACGGCCACATCGGCACCTTCACTGCAAACGAGGCAAACAAAGCAAGCCACAACCATTTTTGCACCCCAAGCCCAAGGCTCGGTGCCTGCGCAATCAGGGTTGGGATGTCCGTCGTATCGAACGTGAAGTAGAGATAAAGCAGCGCCAGCAGGAACAGTACCGACCCCGCCAGCGTGTAGAGGAAGAATTTATACGCTGCATAGATCCGGTTCTGACCACCCCA
>JAUIBB010000126.1 GCA_030427685.1 Alphaproteobacteria bacterium | reverse complement strand
AAAACTCTGATACAAACGTGGTCTTTTTGTCGTCTTTTTATTTTTTTTGCCGGGCGTCAGGTAAATTTTGCCCACATTGGTAAACTAGCTTCATTGACCTATTTTTGCAAGCACTTTATTCACAATATAGGCAAAATTTTCCTATATTACGCAAATCGGCAACATATCTTTAAAAACATATACTTGCTTGGGTTCCTGAGGGCGAGATGGGGCTCAGGCAGCGGTGGAAGTGCTTTCCACTGCGGGAAGATTGCATTCATGCACGATTAATTCTGCGAAGTCGCGCAGAAAGACAGAGCCGTTGATGGTGCGCTGGAGCAAAATATTGCGGCGGTCTTCGTCATCTTTTTTGCGGCGGACGAGATCGAGGTAAGAGAGTGTATCCACGGCGCGGCAGACGGCGGGTTTGGAAATGCCCAGCGTATCCGCCAGGTGGCGGATGGTATGTGGCGGAGGCGTCATATAGACCGAGAGCAGAATGGCAATCTGTCGTTGTGACAAGTCGTGCGGTAATTCACGCAGGCTACGGCTAACGACCCGTTGCCAGAGGTTCAGTGCATCATTGGTTGTCATAGTTTCGGTCATGGAATGAGATTACCTCTCCTATCGGCAGAGGTCAATGCAGGAAGTGTCGCAATATGCCATGGCATGCTGCCTAGGCGAACTTGCCCTGTTTTATGTAGGCAAACAAGGCACGTAGCCCCAGCGCTTCACCGCCTGCGGGGCGCCCGGGCTGCGTTTCGGCATTCCAGGCATAGGTGTCAAGATGTACCCATGGCGTGGTTGGCGAGGTGAAGCGCTCGAGGAACAGGGCCGCCGTGACGCTGCCGGCAAAGCCGAAGTTCGGCGTATTGGTGACATCAGCGATCGTGCTGTTGATGTATTTTGCATAAGGCTGCCAAAGTGGCATTTGCCAGAAGGGGTCATTGCAGGCGAGACTGGTTTGCGCGAGCTGTCTGGCGATGCTGTCTCGGTTTGAGTACAGGGCTGGGAGCTCTGGCCCCAGTGCGGCGCGTGCAGCACCCGTGAGGGTGGCGGCATCGATCAGCAGGGCGGGGGTGTCACTGTCACCTTCGGTCAGTGCATCCGCAAGGATCAGCCGCCCTTCCGCATCGGTGGAGCCGATTTCAATCGTCAGCCCTTTGCGCGATGCAATCACGTCCTGAGGGCGGAAGGCGTCACTGGCGATGCTGTTCTCCACTGCCGGGATCAGCACGCGCAGGCGCACGGGGAGTTTTGCCATGATGATCAGCTGGGCCAGCCCCAGCATCAGCGCCGCGCCGCCCATGTCTTTTTTCATCAGCTTCATGCTGCCATAGGGTTTGATATCGAGGCCGCCGGTATCGAACGTCACGCCTTTTCCGACCAGCACGATAAGTGGATGCGATTTTTTGCCATGGGTCAGCTCAATGAGGCGAGGGGGCTGTGCCGCTGCACGCCCCACGGCATGGATCGCCGGATAGTTTTGTTTGAGCAGGGCATCGCCAACAATCTCACTGAACTTTGCCCCGGTTTTGGCGGCGACACTTTTCGCGGCTTGCGCGAGATCGTCTGGGCCCATGTCGTTGGCGGGGGTATTGATCAGGTCGCGGGTGAGCTGAATCGCTTCCACCTGCATTTCGATTGGCTCAAGCGGTACGGATTTCGGCAGGGCGAGGATGAGTTGCTTGCGCTCAAGGTCTTTGTAGCGGGTGAACTGGTATTGCGCGAGGGCGAAGCCCAGGGCTGCATCGCTCAGAAGCGGGGGTTTCCATGCGGCGGCGATGTAGTATTTTCCGGCAGGCAGCATTGCGGGAAGATGCGCAAGCGACCAGATATGCGGGGTGTTGCTAACACCGACCAGCACGGCCTCGATATTGCCATCTGCGTTCGGAAGCACCAGCGCTGTATCTGGCTGGGCGTTAAACTGGTGGTTTTTGACCCATGCGCGTACATGCGATGGCTGGCTGTTCAGGAATTTGGGTAATTGTTTCGTGGTAATGGGGTGGAGGGGAATCGCCTGTTTCTGTGAGTGGGTGACGTAGAGCGCCATAAAAGCCTTCCTCCAAATGCGGATGGCAGGAGATCCGGTTGGGGTGCCTGCATCGCGTGTTCACTCCGAGTTCGATAGCATGCCCACTACAATTTACAAGCGTAAGCGAGGAGAGGTGCTGATGAGCAGGGGGCAAAAAAATCGTGTACTTTTGCCATCTGCGCGGTATAAACGCGCCCCTGATCCCATGATCGTGGAGGGGTGGCCGAGTGGTTTAAGGCGCACGCCTGGAAAGTGTGTATACGTGAGAGCGTATCGAGAGTTCGAATCTCTTCCCCTCCTCCATACTATGCATCGCAACTTTTATCGGTGGGATGGTGCAGCCAAAATAATCTTGATTTACAAGCAACTTGGGGCGTTATAATCCGCGCTAGAGAGTTTGTGAAAGGTTGGAAATTCCGTGTCTTTTCCTCTCTATAGACACTTTCTCCTATAAAACCTGCTTGGGAGAAATCATCTAAAGTACTGGAAATGCTTGGGTTTGAAACCCGTACTTCGGTTTTGAAGGTACGGGATGCTAGCCGTTTCCTGAGCCATCCCCGTTACCCGCGCCCGCTCCAGCCCCAAAGCCAAATCCTGAACCGTCGCCTAATCCTGACTCTAAGTCGACATCTTCTAGTCTTAGACCGGAACGAATCATGTATTCGTCTAATGTACCCAGTGTGTCATGTATTTGAGCAACTTTATAATACAGCGGCGAAACGACTAAATCCTGTGGATGCTTTGGTATAGGAAGACTGGCTCTGGCACCATCTACCGACACTAAAATAAAACTATCTATTAATGTTGAGCCAAAATAAAGATGATGCCAATATCCAGTAGCACTTTGGTCGGGGTGTTTGTTAGCCCATGTTTCTTTAAAATCTTGGCACTGTATGCCATCTTCCCCGTAACTTAGCTCGAACCTAAGATTCACATTTTTCTTAAAGTATTTTGTTTCACCACTTGTTGCGCCAATTACACCAGATGAATCCCAATCATCTTTTGAATCCGATGAGAGAATAGCTTCAAAAATTTCTTGTCGGCTGGGACTTGTGGATAACAAAGATTGCGTATGTGTATGTCTTTCTAGGCTTACAATTAACTCAATGCCTTTTTTCAAACTAGCAACCAAGCTTGTTTTTTGTTCTGCCTTATCTGTAGAAGCATTATTCAGACTGTACTGAATTGGGTGACGCTTATGCTTTAAATCAAATGGCAAATCATCTACTGACCCGTTTGCAGTGTTAAACACGCAGAGCACCTTATCACTGCCTAAAGCTGAAAGAGCGTAGCCAAGTTCAATCAGTACATTTGGATTCGCCACCTTACGTAGCACTTCTTCACTACCATCCTTGCGTTCTGCCACGAAGGATATGTCTGCCACAAAAACTGTGCTCGACGAAATTTTTTCAAAAATTGTGCCTGCTAAGTCTGGAGTGCCGGGCACATTCTTTGTGTCATGATCTAGCTCTATTCTTCTATCAGGCTCAGTAACTTCCAAATCGGCATTTAATTCTTGAATAGCTTTTTCTAAGGCCTCTTTAATGAAACCGCGATTATGTTTGTTTTCTAAGTCACTTTGCCACGAATAAAATATCTTCATAATAACCGTTTATATATATTTGGGTCTATCTCCGACCATTGGAAACCAGCACGCCATAAACATAAATTATTCTCCAGTCATGGCAACAGCTTAGCCAATCGCGCCTATAGATTCTTCAGTGATTTTTGAGTCCATGAACCTCCAGTTTTTCAGACGGTAACTGCTTATTGATTCCAGGGCATTTTGGCTATTAGGACGGCTAGACCGCAGAAGCCGCTGATGCCGGCGAAGGTGAGGCCGGCGCCGAAAAACCCGGTGAGCAGGAAAAACAGCGGATTGACGAAATAGGCGAGCAGGCTGCCTGTTAAGACAGCAAGGCCAATGGTCAATTGCACCTGGCGATCGAGCGGCAGGATGCGTGTGCCAGATGCGATGACCTGTTGTCCTGCGGCGCTCCACGCGTCGAGTCCGCCCTCTAAGTGGTAGATTTCCAGACTGGGGTCTTCTGCCAGCAGCTTTTGGCATGCGTTCCCCCCGCGGCCACCTTTTCGACAGTGGATGACGAGCTTTTTATTGGTGCAATCGGGAAGGGTTGATTTGCTGACGCGTGCGAGAGGGAGCAGCGTGGCTCCCTTGATTTTTTCAGCCGCATATTCTGCGGGCTCCCGCACATCCACCACGATGGCTTCGCCTGTATCCAGCCACTGCTTCAGGGTTGTCGGGTCAATGGGGGTGATGGTCATGCTTGGCTCCTATTATGTTAGTATTCCCTAACTATCGGGGTGTTATTCTTTGCAGTAGACGAGGTAAAGCGTTGCGAGGATTGCTTCTACTTCCGGGTTGCTGATCTGGTAGTAGGCCGACTGCCCACGTTTGGTATATTTAACCAGCCCCTGTTCGCGCATTTTGGCTAGATGCTGGGAGAGGGCAGAGCTTGATAAATTAACTAAATCAGCAAGTTCTCCAACGGATCTTTCCGCTTTGACAAGATGGCAGAGAATCATC
>JAUIBB010000014.1 GCA_030427685.1 Alphaproteobacteria bacterium | reverse complement strand
GTTGGCTCTTAAATACATCTCGCATGCGGTTACATTGCGACCCGGCATCATGCAATAACACTTTACCATAAATCCATGGCTCTCCGTTCTGGCTGGCATTATGCAAGCGTTCGATCACCTTGGCCTGGATAGTGCCAAGGTGAAAATTCTCATCCTCATACACCACATGACGATAATGATTACTATAGACAAAACGGCGGCCATTGGTTCTTTTGCGGCTATAGTAAGGATCATGCTGTAAATGATCACTATAGGCGGGTTGCTGATCTACCGTACCGATTTGATATTCCTTCTCAAATGCTTCTTTATCATTATTCATCACCAATAAATCACGCTCAAGCACCATGAGCGGTGGCTGCTGTGGTTCATCGGCAATACGGATATCACTATGCTGTTTGTGACCTACAGCGAGAAAATGAGTGAGCGATGATTCTCCACGTTGAAATAGCATATGGCAATCTTTGGGCCGTACTCCTACCAACCCCTCATAATGCTCACAAATGGCGGTGTGAAATTGACACCCTTCTTCCTTGCCATATTCTACAAAGCATATTGGTAGCCAGACACAAACCTTGAGCAAATTATTTTCGACTGCGTACATTACCTCATCGTGGGAGATACTCCATTGTTTTTCAATTATCTCCAATCGAAAATAATCCTGCTTGGGAAGTGCCATATCCTGCCTCGCTTTTTTACATGTTATTATCTGTTACAATAGTTGTTACTTGATTTGTTACAGATAAAGTTTTATATAAAATATCCGTGGCTATAATGCAACCTAAACTATATATCTACACTTAATAACACAACCTATAGGATAAAAAACTTGACATCTAAAGCAGCGAAAAGAGGTCGTCCGGCAAGGCCTACTAAGGTGATGAGAGTACCTTTGGAATTGACGGATCAAATCGAAAATTATTGCAAAAAAAGCGGCTATCGTTTGCCATTACTTACCGGAAAAGTGCCTGCAGGATTTCCGCTCAATGCTACTGACCACATCTCCGAGTGGGTAGATATGAATCAGATGATTATTAAAGACCCTGGGAGCATGTTTTTAATTGAGGCGGTGGGTGATTCAATGGAAGATGATCATATTTATGAAGGTGACTTGCTGATTGCAGATGGCTCGATTCAACCAAGGCACGGCATGATTGTCATTGCCGCTATTGATGGAGAATACACGGTCAAACGCTTTTTCAAAAAAGACAATGCCATTAAATTGGTGCCTGCTAATTCCAACTATCCGGAAATTGATGTGACCGATAATATGCAGTTTGCTGTTGCCGGTGTCGTGGTGAGATCATTGCATCAATTTGCATACTAAACCTTGAATCTAACTCCTAGGAGTTGACTCCTTAATCCCCACTCCATCCACCACCAAGCCCCACACAAAATGGTTGACATAATGTGTGCCTTAATGGGCAGCGCATTTTCTTTTTTGGGCATGTCATTTCCATGCGCCGTTTGCGCTATTTTGAGGGAAATTATCCCCACCGCATCCCCCTTTAATCCCCGTTTCATCCCCACCTAGAATATAATTTCCAGCGTTTTGGATTGCGGCTCCCCATTTCATCCCCACTTCCTCCCCATCCACATGCTCTAAGCCTTGTATTTCTTGAGCAATGGAGGGGGATATTGCTCCCCCAACAAGCCCTCGCCAAGCCTCACGACATCCCCACCCATCGTTTGCCAGCCTTTGTCCGAACAGTTCGAACAACGGAGGTAAAAATGAACGATTCACAAAAACCAATCTCTACTTTTGACGAAATCTGCCACCTGACCATCGAGACCATGCGGAAGATGGATATGGAAACCCTGCTTCAATTGAAAAAGCAGGCCACCCGCGAGTTTGATCGTGCCAAGCTGACGAAGGGCTGCATCGAGTTGGCCCTGTCGCTTAAAGCGCAGGATCAGGATCGCGCCATCAAGGAAGCCGACGATAGCCAGCAAAGTTTACTTGATGATTGAGGTGTTGGATGTCGATGGAATGGTACAGGGCGTATCACGGTATGCCACACGATCCAAAATTGCAGGTAGTGGCCAAGCGCTGTAATCAGCCAATGGCGTTTGTGGTGGCGGTATGGGTTTGCATCCTCGATGCCGCCTCACAGCACGACCCGCGTGGGATAATTGAAATTGATCCGGAGGAAGTCGCCGTCATCCAAGGCATGGAGATGGATGTGGTGGAATCCATTCTCGATGCGCTCAAATCCAAGAATCTCATTGACGATGAAGGCAACGTGATGAACTGGCACAAACGCCAGCACACCACATCTACCGAGCGTTCCAAGAAAAGCCGCGAGAAGAAAAAAGAAGGTGCAACGGGTGGCAACATTAAGCAACGCGGTGCAACGGCAGGCAGCGCCGGGAGACGCAAAAACAGCAAAAGAGACCCAGATACAGATACAGAAGCAGATTCAGATGCAGAGGAGAATACAGATACAGATTCAGATCCAAAAAAAGATTCAAATAAAAAAAACAGAGAGAGAGAAGAAAAGAAAGAGTCTGAGAAGGAAAAACAGCAGATCGGTGGAAAAGATGTTTTAGAGCAGATGCTAGATATCTGGAACACAGAAGTTCAGAGTAAATTAACAAATGGAAACGGCCAGAAGGCCATACTCACAGAAAAACGCAAAGAGCTGCTAGCCGCCAGATGGGTAGATGAATTTGCAGAGGATATCCGGGCATGGCGCTATTTCTGTGAAATCATCGGCAAATCAGATTTTTGTCTTGGCAAGATTGAAGGCAAGGACTGGACGATCGATCTAACCTGGGCAACCCAGTCATCGGATCGGGTGGCCAAGATTCTCGAAGGCGGCTTCTCCGGAGGCAAGCACCCATCAAAACCACCATCCTGTAGCATTCCAGAATTTGCCGATGCATGGGATGAGGTGATCAAGCGCATGGCGCATCATCATGGCCCGGCGGCAATTCGCAGCTGGTTTTCAAACAGCATCATCACTACCGCCGCTGACACCCCGGATGGGGTGATGCTCACCCTCGAATGCCCCCGCGAATTCGTGCGCGGCTGGATCGAAAAAAACTACCTCACCGATTTAAATCATTGCTGGGACGAAGTGGTCTGCTCGCGGCCCGTCATCGGTGTGGAACTTAAAACCAAGGAGGTCACATCATGAACGGAGAACAGCTACTGCAGCAATCAATGCAGATATTCGAAGAGCGCCGCGCCAATTATGGCTTGGCAAAACATCACTTCCGCGACGTCGCTCGGAGATGGTCGCTGATCCTGAATTGCCAGATTACCCCTCAACAGGTGGTAGCATGTCTGATTGAACTCAAGCTGGCTCGGCTAAAAGAAAACCCCGCCCATCTCGACAGCATTGTCGATATCGCCGGTTACGCGGCGGTGATGGCGGAAGTGCTTCCCGAACCCAACGAAGGAGGTCATCCCGATGAGAAGAGATATTAAAAAATGGACAGTCACCGATGTGGCCGATCGCTTCGAGGAAGCGGCATACACATTGCGGCGATTACCTTCGGCAAAGGTACAAGGATATTTTAACGTTTACCCGGAGGTGATCCGCACCAGCATCGAAATTATGCAGGGCGATAAATTGCCGATGCGCCTTGGCCCACCTTCGGCAGATGCCATCAGCCGGATGGAAGAAACCATCCAGTGGATTTTCTATCTCGATGATGAAGAAGAACGCAGGCTGATTTGGCTCCGCGCCGAGCGCGTTGTCTGGAAGCGCATTTGTTGGCGGCTGGGCTGTGGCCGTACCAAGGCATGGCAGATGTGGACGTATGCGCTGCTTAAAATCGTTACACGCCTCAATGCCAAGCTGGGAGGGCGTTAAAGTGTTCGAACAAAAAAAGACTAAACAAGATGAACAAAAAACCGTATCTTCATCAATATCATCGGCAGAGGTGGGCGAAAATGACCCTCTCGCGCCTTATCGACCTCATATTGACAATTTTGACCTCACGGAGGAACAAAAGCTCGAATTAGTCGGGGCGATTCATGCCATCGCGCATATGGTTCTGGATGTTCAGTTCGGCACCATGAAACGCAGGCTCACCCTTGAGAAACCAGTTGATGAAGAAGCGGTTTCGATCAATGGTGTAAGGCATGAAAACTAATGCAAAATCAGTCATTTATTGTCGCGTCTCTTCTCAGGCGCAACTAAAAAAAGGCGATGGTCTGGCCAGCCAAGAAACACGCTGTCGGGAATATGCGCGAATGCGCGGATATCAGGTCGAAGCGGTCTTTTACGATGAGGGGATAAGCGGCAAATTACTTGATCGCGCCAAAATGCGCGAATTGCTGGAGTATCTCAAGAAGCATGGAAAGAAAGAGCCGATTGTTGTTATCATTGACGATATCAGCAGATTAGCTAGAGATTTAGAAACACATATCAAACTTCGCACCGCTATCGCTGATGCGGGTGGCAAGCTGGAATCTCCCACCATTGAGTTCGGTGAAGATTCCGATAGCCGTTTGGTCGAGCATCTGCTGGCATCGGTAGCTGCACACCAACGCGAGAAGAACGCCGAGCAGGTGAAAAACCGGATGCGTGCGCGGGTGCAGAATGGCTATTGGGTGTTTAACGCACCCGTTGGCTACAAATACGAAAGGGTCAGTGGTTGTGGCAAATTGCTGGTCAAAGACCCAACGCTCGCTCCCATCGTCAAAAACGTACTTGAAGGGTTTGCGATAGGCCGGTTTGAAACCCAGACCGAGATTCTGCGCTATCTGGAGGCACAGCCGGACTATCCACGCGATCGGTTTGGCTGTATCCACATCACCCGCGTGACCGAGATGCTGGAGCGGGTGCTTTATACGGGATACATGGAGTACAAGCCTTGGGGCATTCCGCTGCAGAAGGGAAAGCACGAGGGCATTATCAGTTTTGAGACCTTTAACCAAATTCAGGAGCGGTTGCGCGGTAAAGCGCAGCAGCCTAATCGCCGAGGCATTGGCGAAGAATTTCCGCTGCGTGGCTATGTCACCTGCGCGTGCTGTGGCAAACCCATGACCTCATGCTGGTCAGCGGGGCGCACCAGCAAATATCCTTATTACCTTTGCCGGAATAAGGATTGCTCGGAAAACAAAAAATCCATCAAGCGTGACCTGATGGAAGAGCAATTTGAAGATTTGCTCTATGAGATTACACCCACGCCGGACATGGTGTACATGCTGCGAACCGGGGTGAAGGAAGTCTGGCAGCAACATTATAGCGATTTTGAAACCAGACACCAGGCGCTGGAGCGAAACTTGCGCGACCTGGACATCAAGATTGAGCAATTCATGGAGCGGATTATTGAAGCGGAAAGCGGTGCGGTGATCCGCGCCTATGAAACCAAGATCGCAAAACTGGAAAATGAGAAGATCATCTTGCGGGAAAAATTGGCATTTGCTGAAGAAGCACCGACTGACTTCGAAACCAGTTTTCAAACCGTCTTTGATTTTATCGAAAACCCGCAGAAACTTTGGCATTCCGAGGACATTGACCACAAAAGATTAGTGCTAAAACTCACTTTTGCCCGTCCCCTGCAATACCGCCGGAATGAGGGTTTTCAAACCGCCGCTCTCGCGCTGCCATTCGCGGTTTCAAGGGGTTTGATTAACGGTAAGTCGGGAATGGTGGAGCATAGCGGAGTCGAACCGCTGACCTCTTGCATGCCATGCAAGCGCTCTACCAGCTGAGCTAATGCCCCACATGTCTCTGGCGAGGCGAGTCTTCTAACCAGTTTTTTGGCCAAGTGCAAGCGCTCTGTCGTGCGCGGGTGGGGATTGTATTTTCTGGCACGGGCGATAGGATAGCGCCGTATCATGGAGGAGTGGGTATGGTAACGATTGCCATCAACTATCAGGGTGGGCTGCATTGCGAGGCCACGCACGAACCATCCGGCACCACGCTGACCACCGACGCGCCCAAAGACAACCAGGGCAAGGGCGAGAGCTTCTCGCCCACCGACCTCGTCGCCACCGCGCTCGGCGGCTGCATGCTGACCGTGATGGACCTCGCCGCGCGTACACTGGGGGTCAGCGTCGAAGGTGCCAGTGCCAGCGTCGTCAAGGAAATGACGCCCCCGCCGCGCCGCATCGGCACACTACGCGTCAGTATCCACATCCCCGGCAGCTTCACCGACGCCCACAAAAAAGCGCTGGAAGATACCGCCCTGCGCTGCCCGGTAAAGCAAAGCCTCCACCCCGACACCGCCATCCCCATAGAGTTCCACTGGGAATAAAGCGAGCCAGCCATGAGCCCGCAACGACCAAATACGACTAGCTCTCGTCGCCCATCTTGAGGGCAGCGATAAACGCGCCTTGCGGGATTTCGACATTGCCCACCTGGCGCATGCGCTTCTTACCTTTTTTCTGCTTATCGAGCAGTTTGCGCTTACGGGAAATATCGCCGCCGTAGCACTTTGCGGTCACGTCTTTACGCATGGCGGAAATGGTTTCGCGCGCGATGACCTTCCCGCCGATCGCCGCCTGAATCGCAATCTGGAACAGGTGTTTCGGGATCAAATCCTTGAGTCGCTTACACAGCACGCGTCCGCGCGGGTCGGCCTGCGTGCGGTGGACGATCATAGACAGCGCGTCCACCGGCTCGGCATTCACGAGGATCGATACTTTCACAAGGTCTGCCTCGCGGTAGCTGTCGATTTTATACTCGAAGCTCGCATAGCCCTTGGTGCCGGACTTCAGCCGGTCATAAAAATCAAACACCACTTCGTTCAGCGGTAGTTTATATTCCACCAGCGCGCGGGTGCCGACATAGGTCAGGTTCGCCTGCTCGCCGCGTTTTTCGGTACACAGCGCGAGCACGTTGCCGAGATATTCATCCGGCACAAAAATCGTCGCATGGATCCACGGCTCGTCCATCCGGGCGATGCGGGTAACGTCGGGATAATCCGCCGGATTGTGCAGCTCCACTTCCGTACCATCGACCATATGCATTTTATAGACAACCGAGGGCGCGGTAGTGATGAGGTCGAGGTCGAACTCACGCTCCAGCCGTTCCTGAATAATCTCCAGATGCAGCAGCCCCAGAAACCCGCAACGAAAGCCAAACCCAAGCGCGGTCGAGCTTTCCGCCTCGAAGCTGAAGCTCGCATCGTTGAGACGCAGCTTGTTGAGCGAATCCTTCAGATTCTCAAAGTCCGCCGATTCCGTCGGATACAACCCGCAGAACACCACCGGCTGCACGGGCTTAAACCCCGGCAACGGTTCAACGGTCTGGATTTTCTCGTCGGTGATCGTATCCCCGACATTGCACTCCTCAACCAGTTTGATCCCGGTCTGGATATAGCCCACCTCGCCCGGCCCAAGCAGCGGCACGGATGTTTTCTTCGGCGCAAACATGCCCACGGCTTCTACTGTCTGGGTCACCCCAGCATTCATGAAGCGGATTTTCTGGCCTTTTTTAATCGAGCCATCCACCACGCGGATGAGAATAATCACCCCCAGATAGGTGTCGTACCAGCTATCGACCAGCAGCGCCTTCAGCGGTGCGTTGATGTCGCCGGTCGGATGCGGCACACGGCTGACAATCGCCTCCAGCAGATCGGGGATCCCAAGGCCGGTCTTGGCCGAAACATGCAGCGCGTCCGTACAGTCAATGCCGATCATATCCTCGACCTGCTGCGCAATGCGCTCCGGCTCTGCGGCCGGAAGGTCGATCTTGTTCAGCACCGGCACAATCTCGTTATTGTTATCGAGCGCCTGATACACGTTCGCCAGCGTCTGCGCTTCCACGCCCTGTGATGCATCCACCACCAGCAGCGAGCCCTCACACGCAGCCAGACAGCGGCTCACCTCATAGGCGAAATCCACATGGCCCGGCGTATCCATCAGGTTCAAAATATACTGCTGCCCGTCATTGGCGGTATAGTTCAGCCGCACGGTCTGCGATTTAATGGTAATCCCGCGTTCACGCTCGATATCCATCGAATCCAGCATCTGTGCGTGCAGGTTGCGCGCCTCCACGGCGTGGCAGGCCTGAATCAGCCGGTCAGCAAGGGTGGATTTGCCATGGTCGATATGGGCAATGATCGAAAAATTGCGGATCTTGGTAATATCAGTCATGCGCGGCTTTTACGGCGAAGCCCATTGCTTTGCAAGACTTCACTTTAGGATAGCATCTACAATCCCCGCCGCGCAGGCGGCCAATCACGCGCCCACCGGCTCTGCTACGGAAAATCAGCAAAACCAGTCGGTTTTTGTCTATTTTCGGCCAAATCTTCATCGAACTGTCATACTTCTTGGCCGCGCGTTTGGTAGAATAAGAGCATGAATAAACCTGTACATGCACCTGTAACAGCCAAAACCGCTGCAAAACCATCGAGTCTTGCTGCGTTTCTGCGTGGCTGTGGCTCTGGCGTCGTCAACGGCGCTCTGATGCTGGGGATTTTCTCGGTAATCGGGCTAGCGGCTACTGGCGCATGGCCTCTGTTACCGAAAGCCATCGCAATGACAATCGCGACCACCGGTATCTTCAGTGGCATCATGGGGGTGCGCCGTGCCCATTCCGAAGAAAAAAACGCGTACTCCAATGCAACCCATACGGCCACCATGGTACCCGTCATCAGCCAGGGCGTTACGATGACCCCATCCATGGACATCGATCAGGCTCCCGAGACCAAACGCGGCAGCTGGGTAGAGCGCACCGGCAGCGGCAGCGCGCAACAAACCAATGTCGATAAAATCCTCGCCAACGGTTCGCTCAGCGATACCGACCGTGCCAGCGCCATCCTCGCCGAGCGTGAGCGCGCAAACACCAACGCACACACAATCCACTAGCGGGATCCCCCTCCTGCCACCGCGCAGCGTCTGCGCTCCCCTCCTCGTTACAATAGCCTTCTGCAGCGCCCTTATACCGGGCGCGCGCATCGCGGCATCGCACACTTAAAAGTAAGCGCCGGAACATAATCAATCTTGAAGGATACCGGTTACAGGCTCGCAGTCGGAGAGGTATGCGTCTCGGTCACCAGACCGGGGTGCTGCTTCTCGCCATGGACCATCGTCTGCGGGATAGCGTCTATCGTAGATGAGGCGCGCTCACCGGCAGCATCTGCCAGCACATGCGCCCCATTCTGGCTATAGCGCTCCGCCAGCTGTGCCTGCTTCTCTTCCGAGCGGTGGCTGGCAAAAAACCGGGTGCCGGTATAAAACAACATGGCAGCAGCAGCGGTTGCAAACGCATCCAGCGCGGCCAGCTTGCCATAGCGGAAGGCCTTGCTCTCATTCCCCATCGCATCCCGAAGCGGCTGTTTGAGGGCTTTACAAATGATATGCTCTGCCACCCAATGCTCGAACTGCTCCATTTTCTTGCCGAAGCCAATTCCTTCAATTGCTTTAAAGCTCCCAAAGACCACGGTCCACGCGACAGCGCGCCCCTTGAGCTGAGAGCCCCAGGTCTGCGGTGCCACGACTTGCGCGCCCACCGCCTGATCTTCCGGCGAACCATAGCGCCGGTTTAACGCCTGAACAATCGGGGTGCGGATTCCTTCGATCATACGCACCGGAATCACCATCACCGTACCGCCAAGGCCAAGCGTGGTTGCCCGCACAACGGTTTTTGCCGTCTGCTCGCTAAGCGGTGTGCGCTCCTTCAGGAAGTTAGAAAATTTCTGGAACGTCGCCTTCCCGCCACCATGATCGCCCCAATAGGCTAGTGGCAGCGTCAGCAGAAAGGTACCCACCCCATTGAGGCCGCCATAGAGCCAGCGATCGAACAGCACATCCCCGCGCGTCTTACGCGGCGAAGGTGCAGGCGATGGCTGCGACGGCTGCATACTGCTGGGATTATCGCTCAATAGGTTCAGTCCTTTCCATTCTTTATAATATCCGATTTGAACAGATGCTTGTATGAAGGTTTGATGACATAAGAGGTCAACAAGCCCCCTGTTTTCGCCCTATTTTCAACTGCATCTGGAGCTCAGCGCCCCGCCCCGGATACACCGGAAGCCGGCAAAATCTGCCTCGTCCCCATGGCCTTAAGGGTACAATCGGCACCAAACCGTCAATAATCAGCGAAAAATCCACCCCAAGTGCTAAAGATTTCATTAGACAGCGCCTTATTTTATGGCAATGTGCGGCCATAAAAAAAAACGACAGCGAGGGAGCAATCATGCGCGCATATCTTTTTGGCCTTCTGGCCGCCACAGCATTAACCAGCACAGCACTGGCTCAGGTTGTCTCGCCATTTGGCGCACCCAGCAAGCCGCTGAGCGAAGCCGAGCAATCCGCCATTCAGGAAGAAGCGGCAAAAATCCAGCAAGAGCGGGCTGAAGCAGCCGCACGCGCCAAAGCAGCACGCGAAGCCAAAGCAGCCCAGGCACGTGAACGTGCCGAAGCAAAAGCACGTGAACGCGAAGAAGCCGAGCGCCGCGCTGCTGAAGAGGCCGAGGCTGCTGCCGCAGCAGCTATGCCAGCCGCAAACGATACCACCATGCCAGCCGCACCGGCAGCGACCACCCCCGCACCGATGATTACACCACCACCAGCAGCTGTGCCGCCTGTTGCCGTACCACCTGCTGCCGTACCGCCTGTTGCCGTACCACCGGCAGCTCCGGCCATGCCTCCGGCAACGGCTCCAGCCCTGCCCCCCGCGGCACCGGCAGCAGCAGGGCTCCCGCCCAAGCCTCCGGTAATGGCACCGGTTCCCCCGGCAGCAGCTCCGGCTCTGCCGCCCGTGGCACCTAATCCAAACCTGCCACCCATGGCACCAAAGCACTAGAAGCAACGCTTCCAAACAAAAAGGCCATGGTGAAATTCTCCATGGCCTTTTTTGTAGCTGCCGCGTAGGCTGCTCCGACAAAGGAGCGCATTATGAAAAAATATACCTTCCTCGCCTGCCTGTTTGCCTTCAGCCCTGCGGCTCAGGCGCTCGAAGTCACCAATCTCGACACCATGGACCATCGCGTCCTGTTCGAGGTCGCCGGCTCGCAACAGGCCTATGAGGTTCCAGTCAATCGCACGGTCTATATTCCAGGGCAACCCAATGGCTTTGTCTCACTGATCACGGCGGAGCACCCTAAACCTTCCGAAGGCGTCATCCATAGCGATGGCATCCTCGCCGGTGTCATTGGCAACGAACGGACCAACGGGATCCCCGTTGAAACCAACGATGCACTCGTGATCTGGAAGGGTGGCCATATCAACATCCAGCAACGCCGCCGGGGTGGCCGCTTTCACTAAGCGACGACCTTCGCAATATTTTCGCGAATCGCGGCCTGTGCCGCAGCCAACCGCGCAATCGGCACGCGGTACGGCGAGCAGCTGACATAGCTTAAGCCCACCTGCTGGCAGAAGGCGATGGATGCCGGGTCGCCGCCATGCTCGCCGCAGATACCCAGCTTGATGTCCGGGCGCGTGGCCTTGCCGCGTTCCGCAGCGGTGCGGATCAGCTCGCCCACGCCGTCGCGGTCGATGGTCACGAACGGATCCTGCTCGATCACGCCTTGTTTTTTATACTGCTCGATGAAATTCGCCGCATCGTCGCGCGAAATGCCGAGCGTCGTCTGCGTCAGATCGTTGGTCCCGAAGCTGAAGAATTCCGCGGTCTCGGCAATCTCCCCGGCGCGCAGGCAGGCGCGCGGCAGCTCGATCATCGTGCCGACCTGATACACAATTTTCGTGCCGGTTTTGCTTTCGACTTCCTGCGCGGCGGCATCGACGATTTCTTTCATCAGCTGCAGCTCGCGCCTGGTCATCACCAGCGGAATCATGACTTCCGGCAGCACGGTTTTGCCTTCTTTGGCCACCTCGGCCACGGCTTCAAAAATCGCCCGCGCCTGCATGGCGTAAATCTCTGGGTAGGTAATCCCCAACCGCACGCCGCGATGGCCCAGCATCGGGTTCGCCTCATGCAGCTGCGCCGCGCGGTATTTCACGGCGTCGAGCGTCAGGTGCGAGGCATCGGCCACTTCCTGCATCTCGGCATCCGTATGCGGCAAGAACTCGTGCAGCGGCGGATCGAGCAGGCGGATCGTCACCGGCAGCCCGTCCATGATGCGGAAAATCTCGACGAAATCCTTGCGCTGCATCGGCAGCAATTTCGCCAGCGCCACTTCACGCGCTTTTTTCGTCTCGGCCACGATCATCTCGCGCACGGCAATAATGCGTTCGGCGTCGAAGAACATATGCTCCGTCCGGCACAGCCCAATGCCTTCCGCCCCAAACCCGCGCGCGGTTTTCGCATCCAGCGGCGTCTCCGCATTGGTGCGGATTTTAAGCAGCCGAAGGCTGTCGGCCCATTCCATGATCGTCGTGAAATCACCCGACAGGTTCGGCTCCACCGTGCCGACTTCGCCCAGCATCACCTCACCGGTGCTGCCATTGAGCGTAATCACATCGCCCTCGCGCACCGTTACCGCACCGGCGGCAAATTCTTTCTTCGCGTAGTTGATGCGGATTTCCCCCGCGCCAGACACACAGCACTTACCCATGCCGCGCGCCACCACCGCCGCGTGGCTGGTCATGCCACCGCGCGCGGTCAGAATCCCCTGCGCCGCATGCATACCGTGAATGTCCTCCGGCGAGGTTTCCACCCGCACGAGGATCACTTTCTCTTTCAAATTCGCCGCATGCGCCGCGTCGTCCGCCGAGAACACCACCTTGCCCGAAGCCGCGCCCGGCGAGGCCGGCAGCCCGCGCGCGATCACTTGTTTCTTGGCATTGGGGTCGAGCGTCGGGTGCAGCAGCTGGTCCAGCGATGCCGGGTCGATGCGCAGCAACGCCTCTTCTTTCGTAATCAGCCCCTCGGCCACCATATCGACGGCGATTTTCATGCTCGCCTTCGCGGTGCGTTTGCCGTTGCGGGTTTGCAGCATCCACAGCTTACGGTTTTCCACCGTGAACTCGATGTCCTGCATGTCGCGGTAATGCGCTTCCAGCTTCTGATACACAGCAACCAGTTCGCCGAACACATCCGGCATCACTTCTTCCATGCTCGGCAGGTCGCCGCCCTCGGCTTTGCCCTGGATCGTCAGCGGCTGCGGCGTGCGGATTCCCGCCACCACATCCTCGCCCTGCGCGTTCACCAGAAACTCGCCATAGAATAATTTTTCACCCGTCGAAGGGTTGCGCGTAAACGCCACGCCTGTCGCGCAGTCATCGCCCATATTGCCGAACACCATCGACTGGATATTCACCGCCGTACCCCAGCTCGCCGGAATATCATGCAGGTTGCGATAGGTATTCGCGCGGGGGTTCATCCAGCTATCGAACACCGCGCGCACCGCGCCCCAGAGCTGCTCTTCCACATCCTGCGGGAACGGCTTTTTCAGCTCCTGCTGCACGCGCTCTTTATACTGCGCGACCAGCTCCTTGAGGTCGTTCGCCGTCAAATCCGTATCCTGCGAGAAATCGCGCTCGTTCTTCATGAGGTCGAGCAAATCCTCGAACACATCATGGTCCACGCCCAGCACCACGTCGGAATACATCTGGATAAACCGGCGATAGGAGTCATAGGCAAAGCGCGGATTCCCCGTCGCGGCGGCTAGCCCTTCAACCGTCGCATCGTTGAGGCCGAGGTTCAAAATCGTATCCATCATCCCCGGCATCGAGGCGCGCGCGCCGGAGCGCACCGACACCAGCAGCGGGTTTTTCGCATCGCCAAACGTGCGGCCCACGGCGTGCTCAATATAACGCAACCCTTCCTGCACCTGCGCGGCGAGCGCGGCGGGGAATTGTTTGTTCTGGTCGTAATAGGCAACGCAGACATCCGTCGGGATCGTGAACCCCGGAGGCACCGGCAGCCCCAGCGCGCACATATCAGCCAGATTCGCACCCTTGCCGCCCAGCTGATTCTTCATCGCCGCCGAGCCCTCGGCCTGCCCGTCACCAAACGTATAAACGAGTTTTTCGGTCATATCGGTTTTCTTTACAGCAGCGGTTTTCATAAACGACTCCGAACGGATCGGCCCAAAAGCCGAAGATGCAGGTAAACTGCCCTCTGGATACCAGTTTCTGGCCGTATGACAAGGATAGAAAGCGACTTATCCTAGCCTTGCGAAGAAGTCCTTACCCTTTAAGAAAAAGCCTCCACCAGCAGAGGCCCAACCTCGAACCAGCGTCAACCCAATCTCGCTTCTTTGAATAAGACGCTCTCTTCTATCCCTCTCCTGCGGAACGCGGGAGAGGGTTGCGCAGGCTTAGCTGCAAAGCAGCTTAGCCGAAGCTGGGTGAGGGTGCGGAGCCAAAGGCGACTTGCGCCGGAGCGATCCCCTACCCTTCGATCTTGGAAAAATCAGCGATGTTGAGTGCCGCCGCACGCACCGCCGCCAGCAAGGAAAGCCGCGCCTCACGGAATTGCTCTTCCGTCACCAGCACCGCCTCGAAGAATGCATTGATCGGCGCAGTTAATTCTTCCAGCATTTCTACTTTTGTGTGCGCGACACGCTGCACCGCCGCCCAAAGCGCCTTCTCCTGCTCGCCACCGAGCGAGCCATTGAGCACCGCATCGCTGGCAAACGTCGTCTTCGCCTTCTTCTCCTCCGCCGCGAGGATGTTGAGCACGCGTTTGATGGCGGCGAGTGTTTCTTTGCCGCTGGCCGATGCCAGCCACACAGCCAATGCGCGTGCATCGTTCGCCAAGGCTAGTGCATTGAATCTGGCCTGCGAGGTCAAGGTCGCCTCGATTACGTCGTGACTCAAGCCTTCTTCTCGCAGCAAATTCTGTAGGCGATCACGGAAGAAGTCTGCAACTTCCATCGCTACGCGCCCCTTGCGTATGTCAGCCTCTATTTGCTGTTTGGGATCCTGCCCCGAAACTAGAATTGGATTCTCACTGGGGTAGGAATAGCCCGCCAACTCCGTCACATTGAGCGACCACTGGCGATCCAACACAATCCGCAACACGCCCAACGCCGCACGACGGAGCGCCAGCGGGTCTTTCGAGCCGGTCGGCTTCTCACCTGCTGCGAACAGCGAGACGATCGAATCCAGCTTATCCGCTACCGAAATAATCGCGCCGAGCGCGGTCTCCGGCAGTGAATCACCCGCGCCTTGCGGCTTGTAATGTTCGTAAATTGCCTCGGCCACGGCCTCGTTTTCGCCCTGCGCGTTGGCGTAGTAGCGGCCCATGATGCCTTGCAGTTCGGGGAATTCCCCCACCATGCCCGACGTCAGATCCGCCTTACACAGGCGTGCCGCCTGACGCACCTGTTGTTCATCCTGAAATCCCACAGCCTGCGCAATACTGACCGCCAGTTTCTCGATCCGCCCGACCTTCGCGTCCATCATACCAACCTTGGCGTGGAACACGACATCGCGCAGTTTTTCGCCCCACGCAGCCAGCGGCGTTTTGCGGTCCTGCGCCCAGTAGAATTCGCCATCCGACAGGCGCGCGCGCAGTACGCGGGCATTGCCGGCGATCACGCGTTTGCCGCCGTCTTCCGTCACCATATTGGCGACGGCGATGAATTTATTCGTCAGCGTCCCCGACGCATCCTGCAACGCGAAATAGCGTTGGTGGACCTTCATCTCCGAGATCAGCACTTCCGGCGGCAGGTCGAGGAATTTCGCGTCGAACTCGCCCAGCAGCGGCACCGGCCATTCGACCAGCCCGGTGACTTCATCCAGCAGCGCGTCGTCCGCCACTACCTGCAAGTTCGCCTCGGCGGCCAGCGCCGCGATGCCTTCGGCGATCTGCGCCCGACGGGCGGCATAATCCACCACCACATGCGCGGATTTCAGCGCATCTTCGTATTTCTCCGCATGCGCCAGCGTGATCGTATCCGGCGACAGGAAGCGATGCCCCTGCGTCACCCGGTCCGCACTCAGATGCGCGAATGTTACCGGCACCACGGCCTCGTCCAGCAGGCACACAATCCGGTGCAGCGGGCGCACCCATTGCAGTGGCCGCGCGCCCCAACGCATGGATTTCGGCCAGCTGAACGCCGTCAGCGCCTCTTCCACAATCTTTTTCACTACATCCGCCGTCGGCTGGCCCTTGCGCTCGATGGTCGCATAGTAATAACCGTCGCGTTGTTCGCACTGCTCAACGGTCAGCCCCGTCGCGCCGAGGAAGCCCTTCATCGCCTGTTCCGGCGCGCCGACTTTCGGCCCCTTACGCTCCTCGCGCACATCCGGCTGCACGGCTGGCAGGCCAAAGCACTGGATGGCCAGATGACGCGGACTCGCAAACGTCTTCACCGACGATGGCTTCAGCAAATTCTTCTCAAGCCCCGCGAGCATCGCGCGCTGCAATTGCTCCGCAGCGTTACGCTGCATGCGCGAGGGAATTTCTTCGGAAAACAGTTCAAGCAGCAGCGTGGCCATTAGTTCTTCTTACCTTTTGCGGCGGGTTTCGTTTTGGCTTTAGTTGCGACAGCCTTGGGCTTCGCCGTGCGTTTTGGGTCGATCATCTCGGGCGTGCGGTGAGGCTTCACCGTGTTTTTCAGCCCCATGATCACCACCTTGGGCTCATATTTTTTGGCTTTCTTCGTCTCCATCTGCGCGTAGGCCACAACGATCACCTTGTCGCCCTTGCTCACCAGATGCGCCGCCGGGCCGTTAATCACAATCTCGCCCGATCCCGCCGGATATTCCAGCACATAGGTCGTCAGCCGCGCGCCGTTGCGGAAGTTCAGCACATCCACCTGCTCGTGAGGCAGAAAGCCAGCCTTATCCATCAAATCGCGCGGAATGCCGATCGAACCTTCATAATTGATATCCGCCCCGGTCACCGTCGCGCCGTGCAGTTTGCCTTTTAACAGTGTGAGCATCATGCTGCTTCTCCCATCGATAAGGGTACGACATGGCGTACCGAATCCTTCACCGCCAGCCCCGCAACCATCACATGATCCGCCTGCAGTGCAACGCTGAGAACGCCGCCTTCCGCCGAAAACTGGCGGGCGACGAACTGCGTTTTGTTCAATTTCTGCGCCCAGTACGGCGCCAGCAACCCGTTGACCGATCCCGTGACCGGGTCTTCCGGAATCCCGATATTCGGTGCGAAATAACGGTAGCCATAGTCATAGCCCTCGCCGCCTGCACTCGTAACAATCACGCCCAGCTCCTCGCGCTTGGAAAGCGCCATGGTATCTACACGCACCTCATTTAATTCCGCACCCGGAGCAAGCTCCACCAGCAGTTCACCTCCGCCCAGATACGCCGCCGAAATAGGCAGCGAAACGCAGGCCTGCACGTCGGCAGTTACCGGCAATGCCGTAAGCGCACGGCGCGGCAAGGCCAGACGAATCTGCTCCGCATCATATTCCGCCGTCAGTTCCGCGCCATCCCGGGTCACAAAAACCACCGGCGCAGCGGAGGATGTAAGCCTACGCGCGCGCAATACATGCGCCGCCGCCAGCGTGGCATGGCCGCACAGCGGCACCTCCACCGTCGGTGTAAACCAGCGGATCGCATAGCGCCCCGCGCCTTGCGCCACCACAAACGCCGTCTCCGGATGCCCCATCTGCGCCGCGATGGATTGCATCGCCGCATCGTCAGGGAATGCCGCCAGCACGCACACACCGGCTTTGTTGCCCTGCAAGGCAGCGCCGTCGGTAAAGGCGCGGACAGTCTCTACTTCCACGTGGTTCACGCGGCCTCCTGTGTGTTGACCCAGGCCTCGCAGCATGCTTTGGCAAGCGCCCGTACCCGTCCGATATAGGACGCGCGCTCGGTTACGCCAATGACCCCACGCGCATCGAGCAGGTTAAAACGATGCGATGCTTTGATACACTGGTCATACGCCGGCAGCGCTAAAGGCGTCGCCACACCGTCACGGGTAAAGGCCAGCAGCGCCATACATTCTTTTTCTGCCGCGCTGAATTGCTCAAATAATTGCGCTGTATCCGCCGCCTCAAGGTTATAGGTCGAGAACTCGACTTCGTTCTGCTTGAACACGTCGCCATAGGTAAACTGCGGCTGGCCGTCCTGCGCGTTGTTCCATTTCAGGTCATAGACATTCTCGACGCCCTGAATATACATCGCGAGGCGCTCCAGCCCATAGGTCAGCTCGCCCGAGACCGGCGAGCACTCAATGCCGCCCACCTGCTGGAAATAGGTAAACTGCGTCACTTCCATCCCGTCGCACCAGACTTCCCAGCCCAGGCCCCACGCGCCCAGCGTCGGCGACTCCCAGTCATCCTCCACAAAGCGGATGTCATGCACGCTGGAATCAATCCCCAGCGCCTTCAGCGAATCGAGATACAGCTGCTGGATGTTATCCGGCGACGGCTTCATGATAACCTGAAACTGGTAGTAATGCTGCAACCGGTTGGGGTTCTCGCCATAGCGCCCATCCTTGGGCCGCCGCGAGGGCTGCACATACGCGCAATTCCACGGCTTCGGCCCCAGCGCGCGCAGCGTCGTCGCGGGGTGGAAGGTCCCTGCCCCCACCTCCATGTCGTACGGCTGCAGAATCACACAGCCATGCGATGCCCAAAACCTCTGAAGCGTAAGAATAATATCCTGAAATGCCAGTGCCATGTAGCCCTCAATGAATTCGCCTGTGGTGTAGCGCCCGACAGCCCCAAACGCAAGCAAGAATGCGCCCAGCAGACGGTGGGAAGCGCGCAGTATTCCCGGGTCATTTTTTCTATATCCCCCGAATTTCCTGTTAATTCCCTTAAAACTTTAAGGATATGTTAATGCTCCCCGTATAAAATGGAGATACAGACGCATTCTGGAGCCCTATGCCTGAACCAATAAAAACATACGTGCTGATTGGGCATAACATGCACGATGTCCGTGGCACCTATGCGAATCAGCCGAATTGCTACTTCATCGAGGCCACCCCCGGCGTGGCATTCGAGGATGCTTTACAGGCCATCACTCCACCTGCCAACATCGTGATTGCATGCCATGGTATTGCCAAACGGGAGTTTTTCCATATCGGTTGGGATATGGAAATCAAGAACACGATCCGGGATGGGTATTTCGAGTGGCATGAGGGTGAAGAGGTATCGTATGCAGCGCTGTATGCGGCCTTGCCCAAAGGTGTTACCTACACCTTTCCTCAGGATGGCCCACCCATCGATCCCTCCACAAGCATTCTCGAAAGATTCCATGCTTCCCCAAAACAACGGAGAACAGAACATACGCCAAGCTATGCTGAATACGCCCTGAATATACCTTCAATCTCTCCCCAAACCGCCTGTGTCCTGATCGCCGCCTGCTATGGAGGTGGAGGGATCACCGAACAATTCCTACGGTCGCTTCCACCGGGAACTCTTGTATTTTCAGATGTCAGCGCTACGAATGCCAGCCTTTCGATGCAGCGGGATTTTGCCGCCACAGAATCCATGTACCTAAAAAATCCGATTGATCTGTATCTTGAGTCCCTCGACAACTCCGACTCTGCGGCTTATGCCGCAACGCTGGAGTTTATGAACAGGGAGGAAGGAATTGCGCAGGATGCCAATTTCGAGCACGCGTTGGCCCATGTGATTGGTATTGGGGGCAACCCGCCTGTCCGGATTGACCTGAATGATGAAATCCGGAACCTCTGCACGCGCAAGACTGCACTGGATCGCGATGCATGGAAACGCTCCATTGCACGGGTACAGAAACGATTTGATAGCTATTGTGGCCATCCCGACGCTAACTTTGTCCACTATACTGCCGCCAACACCTTCAGCGCGGCCATCTATCCAGAAGACCCCTCGCTCGACCGATCCATTGATGCTATCGCCAATAAAATCACCCGGGGCCATTTACCTGCCGGCGCAGGGGAAAAACGCATCGCCTTCGCCCTCGCAGCCACCTACCTTGAGGAATCAGGAAAACTACAGAATCTCATCAATCAAACACTAAGGGAAACCATCGCCAACAGCCCCCTGCATCAAAAGGTCGATCCTTCAGTGCTCCGTGAAGCACGTGCGATGAAGGAATCGGTCATTTTCAATCAGGCGCCAGCCCCCTCAGAAGCGCCACCAACGACAATGCCCGGCCTGCCCTCGCGCCGTCCGCATACAGACCCGCACGAGGGGGCACAAAACCCTACCGCACCATCCGCGCCAAGCCCCGGCCTACCCTCGCGGCGCCCGTCTACAAGCCGCTAAGCGGCCACCATCCTATCAGTAACGCGGAAAAAACCGCCTAGGCATGCCCCACGGTGGTGGAGAAAAACGCCATGTCCACACCAAGCGATTTGCTGGCCGTAGCCCATTTCAACTCATTCTCGGTATTAAACATCAGGTCTGCCGTTGCCGGCACGCTGATCCAGCTATTGGCCTCGATCTCTGCTTCAAGCTGCCCGGCGCCCCAGCCAGCATAGCCAACGATCAACGCCGCCTGTTGGGGGCCATTTCCCTGCACGATATCGCCAAGGATCGCGCTGGAGGCAGTCACGGCGAGCTCGTTCGAGCGCACCAGCGAAAAATCCCGGAAATAGTCTGGTGTATGCACGACAAACCCACGTGCACGCTCCACCGGGCCACCAAAATACACGGGAATTTCTTTATTGGCGGCCTCTTCTGGCAACTCCATCCCCTCGAGCAGGGAGGCATAGTTCACCAGCTCCAATGGCTGGTTAACAATGAGGCCCATCGCCCCTTCATCGGAATGGGCAAACACATAGACAACAGACTTCTGGAAACAGCCGGAGTCAATCACCGGGGTGGCAACCAGCATCTGCCCGGCGAGGTAGCCGTGCTGTTCGGTTGCATCAAGAATATTGGGGGTAATAATCCCGGCCTCATTCACCGTAATATCCGCCGCTGCAGGAGCTGGCGCATCGGCTGGCGTATCATTCGTGGCGAGTATGTTTTTAACCGTCCGCAAGAGTTTCATCCGCACCTCATTTCATATCTGATACTCTAACATGTAGGTAGGCTGCCCCCCAAATACAATAGTTGCGGGACAGGGAAATAAAACCGTTGCAATCCGCTACGGTCTGCTGACGCTGCCAGAGGGCGTCGCCTGCGCCTGTTGATGGTCATAGCGCCGCACCCAGGAGGTTAGCAGCGAGCAGCTTTCAACGGGTTTATCCGTTGGCTGGAACTCCGAATGCGCGACATAATCAACGGTCTCGCCCGGCGATGTGGTGCTTTCCTGCGCTTGCGTTTGAACATGCTTGTTCACATGCCATGCACTCCACGGCCCCTGGCCCATTTCGACATACACACCGGCAGGAACTGCCGCATTATGGATATCTTCAAACGCTTTTTTCATATTCACCAGCCCATCAGGGCTGTAGTTCGCGTCGGTCGGGTGATCTGCCGGGTGCCATTTCCCCTTCGCATCACGCAAAGGCCGCATCGCGCCGGTAAAGACCACTTTGCGCCCTTCCGCTCCTTTTTGTTTCAAGGCAAAATCAAGGGCGCGCGCATTCTCGGGCATAGTATCCGTGCCCTGCACCACCACGACCCGGTCATACCCTTCTGCCGTAATCTTCTGTTCCATCGCCTGCAAATGGTCTTCGGTGATGGCCTTGCTATCCTCAATAAACAGCCGAAAAATATCGCATTGATCGCGCACGCCCAACCGATCCAAGGCCTCCGGTATCGCGCTATCTGCCAACGACTTCGGCGCAGGCACATGGTAAGGCGTCCCCTGATCCGGCGAATAAAGCGCCTCAATCGTTCCACCGGCAATAATCACCAAAATTTTCTTTTGTTTTTCCATCATACTGCCTTCTGACTATCCATCTCTCCTCAGCATAATATGGCGGATATTCAAGAAATTCCAGCAAAAATCATAGCCAGAGAACCCTCATGCAGAAGACTGCACCAGTAGATAGTATGTGTCACCAAACCTTAATAAACAGATGCCCCCCAATGCACTAGAATACACAGATGCTGATCGAGACCTCAGATATGGACACCATCTCGCCACACCCAGATGTGCAGGGTATCCTGCTGGTCATTAATGACCAGTTCGAGCGGCATCCAGAAAAATTTGGCTCTCCTGAAATACGTAAGATTCTTCAACAGGAAATCGTCGATTACACCCGGCAGCATCGTGGCTTCGATGCTTTTGAAACCCCAGCATTCCATGCATTTTTTGCTGAACGGCTACAGCACTATGAACTTACCCCGCTAGCGGACGTCTCAGTCGCATTTCTCCAGTGCTATGGAATGGTAAAAGAAGCTATGGCGCCAACCCTTGCGCTCTTTGGCTCTTACCATGACATCCATCAGAATTTTCTACCAAAACAGCGCGTGACTGCATCCTACCCTCTGAAAAAATCGACTACATGGTCACTGGAAATGTACTAAACGATACGAGCGATCCAAAAGATCTGATTCTTGCCTGCGGCAGCGTGCTAAAACAAGGTGGCCGCTGCATCCACCTGCTCCATTACGGCCCGGCGAACTGCTGTCCTGTCGAAGAGGTATCTAATCTGCAGAATTATAACGCCGCCGGACAAAAGCTGCTGGGCAACCCTCTCGAGCGCTCTTCTTCTCTCCCGGATAAGATAGAATTTCCTGCCTATGACACAAACGCTTTAATGTTAGAACAGGCGCAGGAAATTGACCTGACCATCTCTACGCTGAACACCGCCCCTGCCAGCATTTCTACGACGAAAGAACTCCATGGCCGCGTACAAGGCACGCCACCGCAGATCAAGCAGGGAGGATCAGGCCAAACCTGTGGATAACATAAGCCGAATAAATGCATGGAGAGCAGGTACTTTAAAAGAGAATGGGCCATGCCTCCCAAAAACAGTCAATCGCTTCAACAGCGATTCTTACCCCCTAATGGACGGCCTCGATTGAAGTGATTTCCAGAAAGTGAATGCCGAAACAGCAGGGCTCCAACACCAGACGCCCCGGGGCAAAGTGGAGAGGCAAAAATAATAAACGACAGATAGCGCGGCAAACCCACGCTTTCACGTCAGACCCTGACAGTATCTTCCCACTCAAATATACAGTGAAAGCACCGACCGAAGCATGCGAGCCGGGCAAGCGAGTCATTAAACTCACAAAGCAACGCAGAGGGCGAATCACTAGCCCCCTTGTAGCAAATCAAAATACAGGAAAAAAACAAAAAGGCCGTTTAGAAGGTCTGGCGACGACTTACTCTCCCATGCCTTAAGACAAAGTACCATCAGCGCTGAAAGGTTTCACGGTCGTGTTCGGTATGGGAACGTGTGGGTCCTCTTTCGCTATAATCACCAGACCGTCTAAACGGCCTTTTCGGTTGGGGGACGGTTTCCCGTCCCCCATTATATAGGTATCTACAAGCTGTTTTGATTAGTTCAACTCAGCCTCAGCGCATACTCGTGGTCCATAGTGAACCGCGCATGCAAAATCTCTGTTTTGCACTATGCGTGAGGGATCAAAATATATCGATCAAGCCATTATCTCGAAAGATAATGCTAGATAAAACAATGGGACAATTAGTAACGGTTAGCTGCATGCATTACTGCACTTCCACATCCGTCCTATCAACGTGATGGTCTATCACGGTCCTCATAGGGAAACCTTGTTTTAAAGCTGGTTTCACGCTTAGATGCTTTCAGCGTTTATCCATTCCGTACATAGCTACCCAGCTGCGCCATTGGCATGACGACTGGTGCACCAGAGGTACGTCCAACCCGGTCCTCTCGTACTAAGGTCAGATCTTCTCAAGTTTCCTACACCCATGGCAGATAGGGACCGAACTGTCTCACGACGTTCTAAACCCAGCTCACGTACCACTTTAAATGGCGAACAGCCATACCCTTGGGACCTTCTCCAGCCCCAGGATGTGATGAGCCGACATCGAGGTGCCAAACCTTGCCGTCGATATGGACTCTTGGGCAAGATCAGCCTGTTATCCCCGGCGTACCTTTTATCCGTTGAGCGATGGCCCTTCCACTCGGAACCACCGGATCACTAGGACCTACTTTCGTATCTGTTTCAGCTGTCACTGTCACAGTCAGGCAAGCTTATGCCCTTACACTCTAATGGACGATTTCCGACCGTCCTGAGCTTACCTTCGCGCGCCTCCGTTACGCTTTAGGAGGCGACCGCCCCAGTCAAACTGCCCATCATACATGGTCCCGGACCAGGATAACTGGCCTCGGTTAGATATCAAGCTACATCAGGGTGGTATTTCAAGGTTGCCTCCACTCGAGCTGGCGCCCGAGCTTCAATGGCTCCCACCTATCCTACACAAATGACGCCTAATACCAATGTAAAATTGCAGTAAAGGTGCACGGGGTCTTTCCGTCTAACCGCGGGTACTCCGCATCTTCACGGAGAATTCAATTTCGCTGAGTTGATGCTGGAGACAGTGGGGAGATCGTTACGCCATTCATGCGGGTCGG
>JAUIBB010000013.1 GCA_030427685.1 Alphaproteobacteria bacterium | reverse complement strand
CGCCTGCTCGATTTCCATCTTGGCTTGCTTCAGCGCTTTCGGATGCGAAATAGCCATCTCGTTGTGGTCAGCAACAGCCTTCTGTCCTGCTTCCGTGTCCGTAAAGATGCGCTTTTGCGCCTGATGCGTGAATTTCTGCACCGCCACAGGCTGATGCTCATCCCGGAAACTATCAATAAACTGGTCGATGTTTTGCGAGGTCACCACCACACAATAGTTCGCTATCCGCTGCCGTGCGGCCTCGCTCAATTGAATCTGCGCGAAGTCTTCGGCGATGCTGAGTTCTTCGAGGGCTTTGTCGGCTTGCTGTGCCTGCTCTTGCGTCAGCGCGCCTTTGATTTCGGTCAGGATATTCGCCTGCGCCTGCCGAGGGCTTACTGTCCCCGATAAAAAACCATCCAGATTGCCATTGACGGCATCCATCAACGTGCTGATTTTGGTCAGGTCGCGGATACCGCTGGTTTGGATCAACTGATAGAGATACGCTTTAAGGTTCGACACCTCAGCCTGCCGGCGCGCAAGCGCTACCAGCTTGGGATCCACGCCCGTGCCTGCCGAAGCAGAATGCAGGGCCGTGTCGTGCGAATTAGTGGGTGTGCCAACCATTGCTTATACAGACCTCTTGAGCTTTTAGGATAGCACAGAAATGTTACGATTGTGTTACAGCCGCCCCCTACCCAAAGGGCTTTTTGATAAAATTTTAGCCTAAATTCAGCTATTTGGTTAATATTTGGTTAAGAAATAACAGAAAAGCCAGGAAGCATCCCTGATAGCATCGGTGATAATGAAGGCGTCAAGGCTCCTGGCAATGCCGCAACACCACCCGTAATCCCTAACCAGCCGACCCGCCTCACCATCTCCAATGCCTTATGGTAAGCGATGTCCTGTTTTTCGCTTCGAGGGCGTCTTGACGGAAGTGCCTGTTCGACCACCGGATCCACCTGCCCGAACCAACCGAGCACCGTTTCTTTCGCGTGATGTGCCACTTGCCGGGCACGCCCAACCACGCCATGGGCAAACGAAGCCACACGCACGGTCACCCCGTGCACCAGCGCTTTTGGATGCGTGATGCCGTGATACACGCCTGCTGCGACCTTTCCCGCCACAACCACCGGCGTACAATGGGTCACCGCGTGCCATGCCTTATGCCCCACCTGTTTTACCTTATGGATACCGGCATGCACCTTCTCCGTCATCGATTCCGCGACTTCCTCGGCCTTATGGGCTGCCGCTACCCACACTGTTTGCGCTTTGTGCGTTGCCTGCTTCCAGCATGCATGCACCTGTTCACGAGTATGCACCACCCATGGAGAGGGCGCATGCTCGGGAAGCGCCACCAATGCCGGCACCTGCAGCTTCGGCAGAGAAAGTGCGATCAGAGGCCGCTTCTCAGGCTTGGTTGATGGGTGGCTATGCGCACGCTCGCGTAACTGGTGATGAATCACGGATTTGTGCTCTACCGTATCGCTATGGGCGGCATGGGCTGCTTCGATTTCATGCTCCCCCGAAGCCTTGAGCATCACACAGCTTGCATGCAGATGCTCGACCACATGACGGGAGATTTTTCGGTGCGGATCGCTGCGAATATCATGGATTGCCTGCCCGATCTTCAGAGCTGTGCTGAGCATTAACCCGGCCTGCTGGCGCATTTGATCGGCCAACCCGCGCGAGACATCATCCCCATCACGTTCCAGCTCTTGCGCTCGGGCCTCCAACAAATCCGACTGGTAGCGAAGCTCGGCCTCTTCATGAATAAGCTCATTGAGCACATACATCCCCTCAATCGCACTGGCATCTATCGGAGGGGGAGCCCCATCACCACCGTCGCCGTCTGAATGCAATTGGGCATTCAGACGGTCTACGTGGTTAAACTGGGTATTGGGGGTGGCTGCCATAATTATTTAAAATTCTATTTAATTTAATATAGCACAGAAATATGACAGTTTTGTGACAACTTCGTTAATAGAAGACGCTCCTGCTTAATACGCCACCGGCACCGGGTCGAGCGCCCGCCACAGATACCACGTAGCCACCGTGCGATAGGGCGCCCACGGCGCGCTCAGCCTTTGGTATTCCTTTGGGCTAAGCCGCTTACCGCCGGTATAGTGCAGGTCGATTGCCTTCAGCAGCCCGAGGTCCTTGAGCGGCAGCACATCGGGCCGCAGCAGGTGGAAGATCAAAAACATCTCTGCCGTCCACGAGCCGATGCCCTTGATGCTGGTTAGCTCCTTAATCACCTCGCCATCCGAAAGCACATTCCAGAACTCCGGCGTCACCTTCTTCCCAACCCAATACTCAGCCACATTCCGCGCATAGGCCACCTTCGAGGCCGAAAACCCGCACCCCCGCAGCACCGCATCACTTTGCGCCAGCAAATTTTCCGGCGTCATCGGGTCCACCGCCGCCGCAAATCGCCGCCAGATCGAATCCGCCGCCTTCACCGAAATCTGCTGCCCGGCAATCGAGCGAATCAGCGTATAAAACCCCTCCCCACGCGCCGCGAGCCCCTCCTCCTCATACCGCGCAATCAACTGTGCCATGGTAGGGCATTGGTTGCTGAGGTAGGCTTTTGCATCATTCCAGTAATGTGGGGTCATAGTCACTCCGTCATTCCAGCATAGGCCAGAATCCATCTTTCTCGCATCTCAACTTGCCCCATATCATAGGAATGACTAAAGAGAATGCCAAGCTAACAGACCCATCCCGGCTTCCGCCGGACGACACGAAGGAGAACCCCATGGCCGCTGCGCAAAAACTCGACACCCAAACCCGCATCGAGACCGATTCCTTCGGCGAACTACCGGTGCCAAGCAGCATGTATTACGGTGCGCAGACCGCCCGCAGCATGATGAACTTCAAGATCGGTGGCGAGACGATGCCCACGCCGCTCATCCACGCACTGGGCACCCTGAAGCGCGCGGCGGCCACGGTCAACATGCAGCTCGGCGTGATGGACAAAAAAATAGGTGAAGCAATCGTCGCCGCTGCTACGGAAGTCATGGAGGGCAAACTCGACGACCACTTCCCCCTTGTTGTGTGGCAGACCGGCAGCGGCACCCAGAGCAACATGAACGCCAACGAAGTCATCAGCAACCGTGCAATTGAAATGCTTGGCGGCACGATGGGGAGCAAAAACCCTGTCCACCCGAACGACCATGTGAACATGGGCCAAAGCAGCAACGACTCCTTCCCTACCGCCATGCATATTGCTGCCGCGATGGAAGTAGAGCACAAGCTTATTCCAGCAATGACCAAGCTGCGTAATGCGCTGAATGACAAGGCGATGGAATTCAAAGACATCATCAAAATTGGCCGCACACACCTGCAGGATGCCACCCCCCTCACCCTCGGTCAGGAGTTCTCCGGCTACGTCCACGCGCTGGATGATAACCTGATGCGCATCAGCAAAGAAGGGGCGCTGCATAATGTGCTGGAACTGGCGCAGGGCGGCACCGCCGTTGGCACCGGCCTTAACTCGAAAAAAGGCTTCGATGTTGCCTTCGCCGAGGAAGTCGCGCGCATCACGAAGCTACCCTTCGTCACCGCACCTAATAAATTCACCGCGCTGGCCACCCACGACGCGCTGGTTGACCTTCACGGCGTACTCAACACCATGGCAACAACGCTCATGAAAATTGCCAACGACATCCGCTTTCTCGGCTCTGGGCCGCGTTGCGGCCTTGGCGAGCTATCGCTGCCAGAGAACGAGCCGGGCAGTTCCATCATGCCGGGCAAGGTAAACCCCACCCAGTCCGAGGCCATGACCATGGTCGCCGCGCAAGTGATGGGCAACCATGTCGCCGTCACCGTTGGCGGCAGCAATGGCCACTTCGAGCTAAACGTGTTCAAGCCCGTCATCGCCTACAACGTGCTGCAATCCATCCGTCTGATTGCCGATAGCTGCAACAGCTTCACCGACAACTGCGTGGTGGGCATCGAAGCCAACAAGGAGCGCATCAGCAAGCTGATGAACGAATCGCTGATGCTCGTGACCTCACTCAACCCCCATATCGGCTACGACAACGCCGCCAAAGCTGCCAAAAAAGCGCATAAGGAAGGTACGTCGCTGAAAGAAGCCGCCATGTCCCTCAACCTGCTCACCTCCGAACAGTTCGACCAATGGGTCCGCCCCGAAGACATGATCGGGCCGAAATAACAACCTCTCCCTTGGGAGAGGTCTAAATTGGCAAAGACAATTTAGGGTGGAGGGCCAAGCCTCACCACTGCCGCCCTCACCCTGCTCACAACGTTCGCAGACCTCTCCCGGTGGGAGAGGTAAAAAAATGCCAAACGCACACCGTTTAATTAAAAGTCCACGTCCGTGTAATGCGGGACGGGTTTGAAGCCCTGAATCCGGTCTTCCAACAGTTCGCGGAAGGCCGGGCGGCATTTGATGAGGGCGTACCATTCTTTGACGCTGGGATGCTGCTCCCACGGCACATCACCGAGGTAGTCGAGGCACGACAGATGCGCCGCCGCCGCAATATCGGCCAACGTCAGGTATTCACCCGCCAGCCAGTTGCGCGTACTCAGCAAATGGGCCAAATAATCAAGATGGTAGAGGATATTGCGCTTACCCGCACGGATCGCTTCGCTCGACGGCTCACCATAGCCTAACAGGCGCTTGAACACCTTCTCGAACAAAACAAGCTGCGTCACTTCGCGCTCAAACTTAATATCAAACCACTCGACCAGCCGGCGCACCTCGGCACGCTCCAACGGCGTATTGCCAAAGAATTGGATGTTGGGATATTGCTCGTCGAGAAATTCACAAATGGCATATCCACCCACCACGAACTGGTTTTTTTCAGACACCAGAACCGGCACATCGCCAGCAGGATTCATCGCAAAAAACTCAATCCGTCGTGTCCAAAAATCCTCGACAACCAGCGTATGCTCAAGGTTTTTCTCACGCAGCATCAGCCGGATTTTACGGCAGGCCGGAATCAACGGTGAATGGTAGAGCGTCAGCATCATCTACCTTTAGCAAAAATTACGCGGCGGCGGCAAGTGGCGTCTGCCGCGTCACCAACAATGCAGCCCCCAGCATGATGCCCCCACACAGCAGTAAGTGCAGCGAATCCAACGGATGGTGGTAAAAGACAAGGCTTAGATTATCGCACACCGTGACCGGGGTAAAGCTCAGCGCGGCAAGCCGCATCGACGCCGAAAAATCTACCGGACGCTTCAGTCCCATCCCAAGCAACATGCTTCCCAAAGCAAGCGCTGCCAGCATCAGCACCCGCATCACATACAATATCGGGGTAAGGATCAGCCACAAAAAGCTGCCAATATAGAGATAGATTCTGGTCGCATTAGCGCGCACCTCGATGGCCACTTCTTCGGCAATTTTTTCTGAAAGCTCTGGTGTGATGGTGAGAGAGGTCACATCCTCTCCAATAATCTCACGTACCGTTTTGATTTCGCTCTCATCCGTACTGCGAACAATGATTTCCCGCGCACCAATCAGCACCGGCCCACGCATGGTTTCATAGGTTGTGTTGCCCGTCGTATCAACCGTCGCGAGCACTCCCTTGTGGTGCTCTCCCAAGACGTTCAGCTCAACAACAATATCATGCGCTTTACCGTCACGGGTACTCAGGGTGCCGCCAGCATAGTCCATCACCGGCATTTGCGTGGCTATTTGCCGTAGCACATCATCAAACAACGGCAGCTGGCCGCCTTCTGCAACGAACAGCACGCGGTGAAAAGTAAAACAGGCATAAAGCGTTAGCAGCAATGTCGTCAGACACACAAGCAGCGCGCTGTAGGCCAGCCCCTTACCCGGTTGCGAGCGCACGTTTTGGTACCGCTGGGGAGAATAAAATGACCCGATAAACGCCTGAAAAAATTTCATTGTCTGCCCCTATGTGCGTACGTAACGCGATAGCAAATGTGGCAAAGTATCTTCCACAGAAGCAGGCTCTATACCCAGATCCGCGAGGGTTTTGGCTCCTTCTGGCACCACATTATCATGCGCAAGTAGCTTCACCTGATCACGCGTAATCAGCGGTGCAAATGGTAACAGTTCCAGAAAAAACGCCTTTATTTTCACGAGGCAGGACGGCGCAAAAATAAGGCAAGGGCGGCGATTAATAATGCGCGCCAACATCTCCAGCATTTCACGGAAACTGTAAATCTTTTCTCCCGCCAGCGCATATGTCTGGCCAGCCGCGTCTGGATTCCGCACCGCAGCCAGAATCGCCTGCGCCACATCCGTCACCATCACAGGCTGAAAGCGGGTCTTACCACCATCAATCAAAGGCAGGAAAGGCGTAATCATCGACAGGCGCGCAAAGCGCTGGAAGAATGAATCCTCCGGCCCGACAATCAAAGAGGGCCGCAAAATAACAGCTGTAGGGAATGCCTCACGTACAGCAGCTTCGCCTGCCATCTTTGTTTGGCCATAGCGCGTATCACTCGCCTGCTCGATTCCAAGCGCCGAGATATGTACAAAAGTCCGAGCACCCGCTTTCGCCGCCTCCGCAGCCACGGCGCGTGCACCGGCGACATTAATCGCATCGAATTTTTGTCGCCCACGTTCATATAGAATGCTGACAAGGCTTACCACCGCATCTGACCCGGCGAATTTGCCTGCCAGCGTCTCGGGCCGGGTGATATCGGCATGCTCAATAGCAATTTGGCCAACCGTTGCGCAGGGTTTCAGGAATTCCGCAGCAACCGTGTCGCGCACCAGTACCCGCACGCGATACCCCGCCGCCGCAAGCGCCTTGACGGCATGACGCCCAACAAAGCCCGAACCTCCAACAACCGTGACCAATGGATACTGCTGCATAACTTCCTCACAAAATAGATATAAAGGCCATAGCAAGCAGCACCAATGCGCGCAACAACTACCGCAACACAATAGGTTCGCGGCTTGCTGCATTGCCCAATTTGTGCTAGGATAGACACCATTAGGTCATGATTTCAGGGGTTTTGCATGTCGACTATTTCTGCGCCGCAACTTCCGGGACGCCACTATGCCCTCCCTGCGCAGCAGGCCACGACGAAACCTGCGCTTCCATCACCTGTGTCGGTCGCGGGGCTATTACTTCAAGCACAATCGCAAAGTGCCAATAGCAGCACGGATTTTGTAACCTTAAGTCCACGGGCACAGCAGCATTTACGGCAGTCAGCAACCTTCTCGCTAACCGGCACCCAGCGGCAGCAAGTGGCAGACATTATCGCCAAACACAAAGACGCGCCGATTACACAAGAGAATTTCAATCGCCTTCAGGATGATCTCAAAGCAATCGGCCTCGCCCCACACCAACTACTGGGCAAAGATCTGACCACTTCGTTCAACCCATCCTTAAGCCTGATATCGGCATTTAGTGGACGTCCCGTTACCACACCAAGCTTTGCAGACGCCCAGTACAAGGCCACCAACTACGTCCAGCAAATCTATAGCCAATGGAAAGAGGCTTCCTCAGAAGCGTCCGGCGACCTCGCCTGAATACCCACCACTAAAAAAGGCCACCCGAAGGTGGCCTTTTTTAGTGGTGGCTCGGGGGTGATTTGAACACCCGACCAAGGGATTATGATTCCCCTGCTCTACCACTGAGCTACCGAGCCGCCCATGGTGGGCGCGCACCTTAGCCAAAATGTTGCCGCTGTCAACTGTCAGTTCAGGAATTAGCGCCGCTCGGCTTTTTGCTGCGTATACGCCTCTGTCACCCGCCCCTTGGCGGTCACCAGATCAGCCTGCAGGCAAGTAGGTACTGGCTGCGTATAGTCTTCGGCACGAACGCCCTCTTCGATCACCTGCAAGCCAGTGGCTTCCCGTGCTTCCTGCTCCCCAAAATACTGATCACGCGCGGCCTGATCACGTTCGGCGCGATTGGGGCATATAAAAACATCTCTATCGGCCAGGCTTTGCTGTGTTGGCACAATAGTGCCATCGAGAATGCCCTGCAAATGCGCTTCCATCGCCTCTTGATGCGAATCCTTAGAAATCTGCGATAATGCCGAGGTGAGCCATGCAAGCTGAGTCTGGTCAAGGAGTTGTGCAACAACAAGCACATCCACAGCATCCATCAATGCATGCTGATACACTTCATCATTATACTGCAAATAGTAGATTGCATCGGAAAGCGCTGACAGTGCGCCATCAGACCCCTGCTGAAAGCGCGCACCCTCCTCAATCAATGCTGCCAAAGCATTTACGGATCCTTGCACAATAGCATCCTCCAGCAGCTGGCTCCCGCTTAACTGGTGGTGTTTCCCCTCAGCATAAAGATCATGTATTAACCCGGCATCATCTGCATTGATGGCATATTCCGCACGATATTCAGGGCTTGCAATAACACGGTCGATTTCATCCATCGGCGGCTTTGGCTCTTTGCGTCGCGGAATATTCGGATCAAACGAAACCGAGCGCGAAATAGCGGTCTCAGGAAATGTAATCGTGGCAGGGTCGCTACGCTTGGGTGAGAATCTGGGAAATTTCATATAGCCTACAGTGCGATGAACAAACATCCACCCTAGCACAGCCATTTCCCTCAAACCGTGACAGTTTGATGAAATTATGCCAGCTGCAACGAGTCCAGCGCTGACTTCAAATCATAGATAAACCGGCGCGCCTCTTCGGCGCTATAAGCCTCGCCGCCCGTTCCCCAGACTGGATTTGGCCATGCCGGGTCGCCTTTATAGCGCGCAATAACATGGACATGCAGCTGCGGCACCATATTGCCCAGCGCACCGATATTGAGCTTATCCGGCGTCACCAGCGCCTTAAAGATATGCGATACCACGGCGATTTCATCGCTCAGCTGATGCTGTTGCGCGCGATCGAGGTCAATCCACTCCACCGCGTCTTCAAGCCGAGGCACCAGAACCACCCACGGAAAGCGCTTGTTATCCATCAGCCGTACGGTACATAAAGGCAAGTCTGTTACGTCCAGCGTATCTTTTGCCAATCGCGTATCTAATACAAATCCAGCCAGTTTCATGCACTACCACCTTCATAATTTTACATTAGCGCTCAAAAAAATCGTCGGGGGGCGCGCGCCCTGGACCTATGTGTATGTGCTGCTGATCCCGCTCGTCAACTGGTCATTCGCCAATGTGCCGAGCTACCCCGTCATGGGCGGCGAGTGGAACCCGATGGTCATCGTCACCGGCCTGATCCTCGTGGTGCGCGACCTCGCCCAGCGCGAGATCGGCCACACCATTTTCCTGCCACTTTGCCTCGGCATCGCCGTCTCCTTCATCATGGCCCCGCCGCAAATCGCCATGGCCAGCGCCGCCGCCTTCGCCGTGAGCGAAACCATCGACTGGGCCATCTTCACCTTCACCAAGCGCCCTTTGAGCAAACGCATCCTGTGGAGCTGCGGAGCATCCGCCCCGGTTGATTCCGCCATTTTCCTCATCGGGGCCGACATGGCCGTACCGGGCCTGTTCAGCTGGGCCACCCTCCTCTGCGCCATCGCCAGCAAGCTGGGCGGCGCGTATGTCGTCTACCTACATTTAAAGCGGCGGGAAAAGAAACAACCTCTCCCATCGGGAGAGGCCTAAATCGACGCAGACGATTTAGGGTGAGGGCCAAGCCCCACCTCCGCACGCCCTCACCCTATTTGCTGGCGCAAATAGACCTCTCCCGGCGGGAGAGGTAGGATTACCCAAACACCCGGCCAAAAATCGTATCCACATGCTTGGTGTGATACGTCAGGTCGAACAGCTCTGCCAGCTCGTCCGCGGTCATATGCTGGCCGATTTCCTTGTCACCCTTCAGCTCGGTGAGGAAGTTTGCCTTCTCTTGCCAAACCTTCATCGCATTGCGCTGGACGGCAGCGTAGGCGGCCTCGCGGCTCATGCCTTTTTGGGTCAGCGTCAGCAGTACGCGCTGGCTGAACACCAACCCACCCAGCTGGTCGAGGTTACGTTGCACATGCGCCGGGTAGACCACCAATTTCTCCACCAGCCCCGCGAGGCGGTGCAGGGCGAAGTCCAGCGTCACCGTCGCATCCGGCCCGATCATCCGCTCGACCGAGCTGTGCGAAATATCCCGCTCATGCCACAGCGCCACGTTTTCAAGCGCTGGGGTCACCGCGCTACGCACAATACGCGCGAGGCCGGTCAGGTTTTCCGAAAGCACCGGATTCCGCTTATGCGGCATCGCCGACGAGCCCTTTTGCCCGGCCGAGAAAAACTCCTCTGCCTCCAGCACTTCAGTGCGCTGCATATGGCGGATTTCAGTGGCGATATTCTCGATGGAGGAGGCAATCACCCCCAGCGTAGCAAAGAACATCGCATGGCGGTCACGCGGGATCACCTGCGTGGAAACCGGCTCCACCTCCAGCCCCATTTTCGCGGCCACATGCGCCTCGACGCGTGGATCAATATTCGCAAACGTCCCCACCGCGCCGGAAATGGCGCAGGTGGCAATCTCTTTACGCGCCGCCACCAGCCGCTCGCGCCCACGCGCAAACTCGGCATAAAACCGTGCGAACTTCAGGCCAATCGTCACCGGCTCGGCGTGAATACCGTGGCTACGGCCCATCGCCACCATATCCTTGGTTTCCAGCGCGCGCGCTTTCAGCGCCGCCAGCACCTTGTCCATTCCGGCCAGCAGCAGGTCGCTTGCGCGCGCCAGCTGCACGGAAAGCGTGGTATCCAGCACGTCAGAACTCGTCATCCCCTGGTGCAGGAAGCGTGCTTCCTCGCCCACCACTTCCGCGACATAGGTCAGAAACGCGATGACATCATGCTTCGTCACCGCCTCGATTTCATCAATCCGCGCCACGGCGGCATCGTCATATTTTTTCGGTGCCTTCACCCAGATCGCCTTCGCGGCCTCTTTCGGAATGGTCCCCAGCGCCGCCATCGCATCCGTCGCATGCGCCTCAATCTCAAACCAGATCTGGTAACGGGTGGCCGGCTGCCAGATAGCAACCATTTCAGGACGGGAATAACGTGGGATCATGGGAAGTCTTTCCTTTTATGCCCGACTCGCATTGCTGGCTCAGGGCTGGCTCGGCCTCACGGCCTCACATGTGAATTGAAAAAATGCCGCTGCGGCGCGCACCATCATAGCGAGGCAGGGGCAAGCATCAATCAGAAAAGACTTTATGGGGATTAGCAAACCTGGTTCGGGCTTTTAGGCTTGGCATTGGTGACATTGTGATGCCCATGACCATCAACATCCACCACCGGCAGCTTGGGCATATTATTGCGATCCATCAGGCTGGCATAATAGGCATCATCATTGAGCCGCATGCCTTTTACGGCGGCAACACCATCAATCACCGGGGTGATGGCTTTGTCTCCCTTGCGCACTTCAAAATGCAAGTGGGGGCCGGTAGAATTGCCGCTATTTCCCATTTCACCGATTTGCGTACCCTGAGTAATTGCTGTTCCCATGGCAGGCATATGCGCCCCGGATAAATGGCCGTAAAGCGTGATACTACCGTCGGCATGACCAATAATCACCGCATTACCATAACCCGAGCGCCGACCAGCGAACAAAACCATGCCATCCGCCGCTGCAACAATCTCTGGTGAACGATCACTACCGCGCGCACCAATATCGATCCCTTTATGCTCGGTGCTCGCCCCCGCTTTAGGAGCCTCACGATGGCCAAAACCTGAGGTAACCTGTGCGTCACCCTTCACCGGACTGGTATAGGCGACTTTCTCGCCTTTATGTTCCTGCTGATAATCACGCCATTTAGTAAGCGCCTTGCTGCTGAGCAGTTGCCTGCTTACCTGAAGGCTGTATTCCGGTTTATTCGGCGCATCATCCGCGGTGGATTCGTGCGGTGCTTCATCTTTTGCTTTGTCGTCCCCCAGAAATGAGCCGAACAAAAACTGGATGAATTGCATGATCATGCCCCAAATACCATCATCCGTATTATCGGGGTTCACATCACTTTGCTGAGCCAGCTCTTTCGCCTTTTTATCGGCGGCCTCCTGCGCTTTGCGCTGCGCTTCGCTCTGCTGCGCCGAACTATTTTCTGGATTGTTATGCGATGACATAGCCTATTTCCTCAGCTTTCACTATAGCAGCCGATGATGACAGTTTGATGACAGCCAGCGTATTATTGCCGGTTTTTCAACAAAAATAAGGCCTTCAAAGCCTTACATATTCGGATAGTTGGGCCCACCGCCGCCCTCGGGCGTAGTCCAGACGATATTCTGCGTCGGGTCCTTGATGTCGCAGGTTTTGCAATGCACGCAGTTCTGCGCGTTGATTTGCAGGCGCTTGGCATCCCCTTCTTCCACAATCTCATACACCCCGGCCGGGCAGTAACGCTGCTCCGGGGCATCGTAGACCGGCAGGTTATGCGCCACCGGCACGCTCGCATCCTTCAGCGTCAGATGGCAGGGCTGGTCTTCCTCGTGGTTGGTGTTCGACAGGTAAACCGACGACAGCCGGTCGAACGTCACCACCCCATCTGGTGCCGGATAGGCAATTTTCGCGCATTGGTCCGCCGGTTTCAGGCAGGCATGATCGGCATGGTGCTTAAACGTCCACGGCGCCTTCCCCCGAAAAATATACGTATCGAGCGCGGCATACACCAGCCCCGCCAGCAACCCATAGCGAAACGCCGGGCGCACATTGCGCACGCCATACAATTCCTTACCCACCCATGAATTGCGAAGATTGCTTTCGTAGGAATCCAGCGCATCCGCCACCACCGCTTCTGCGGCGAGCATCCCGGACTTCATCGCCGTATGGCTGCCCTTAATACGCGGCACGTTGAGGAACCCCGCCCCGCAGCCAATCAGCGCGCCACCGGGGAAGCTGAGTTTCGGAATCGCCTGCCAGCCGCCCTCATTCAGCGCCCGTGCGCCATAGGCCAGCCGTTTTCCCCCCTCGAACAGGGGCCGCACCGTCGGGTGCGTTTTATAGCGTTGGAACTCCTTGAACGGGTCCAGATGCGGGTTCTCATAATCCAGCCCCACCACAAACCCGACCGCCACCTGATTGTCTTCAATATGGTACAGGAACGAGCCGCCATAGGTCTTGCTATCCATTGGCCAGCCGATCGTATGCTCCACCCGCCCCGGCTGATGCTTCGCCGGGTCGACCTGCCAGATTTCCTTGATCCCGATGCCATAGGTCTGCGGCGCGCCGTCCCGGCGCAGCCCAAATTCCTTCATTAACTTCTCTGTCAGCGAGCCACGGCAGCCTTCCCCCAACAGCGTCACCTTGGCGCGCAGCTCCATTGGCTCCTGATAGGTATCTTTATGCGTGCCGTCTTTCGCCACGCCGAACGCGCCCGTGCGCACTCCGCGCACCGCACCCTCCTCGATAATCACCTCCGCTGCCGGGAAGCCGGGGAAAATCTGCACGCCCAGCCCTTCCGCCTGCCCGGCCAGCCAGCGGCACAGGTTGGCGAGCGAAATAATGTAATTCCCATGGTTTTTCATCTGCGGCGGCGTGGGCATGCGCACCCGGCTATCGCGGCTTAAAAAGCAGAAGCGGTCCTGCGTCACCGGCACATTCAGCGGCGCGCCTTTTTCCTTCCAGTCAGGAATCAGCTCATCGAGCGCCTTCGGGTCCATCACCGCGCCCGAAAGAATATGCGCCCCAATCTCCGAGCCTTTTTCCAGCAGGATGACATTCATGTCCGGCGACAATTGCTTCAGCCGAATCGCCGCCGACAAGCCCGATGGCCCACCGCCCACAATCAACACATCGCATTCCATGATCTCGGTCATTGAAACTACTCCATTATTTCAGCCTGATACCGGATTATTTTCTATAGAACCCACCCAGATAGCAAGGCCGATTGAGCAAAGAAGCATTGAAATGGGCATCTTATTGGCCAGCGCGCGCTGCAAGACACAAAACCGTGTCATACAGGCCGTCGCAAAGAATGCGTAAGATTAACGGGTAAATGGCTCCGGACTCTTATTTGGCCCACTCGGAGTAGTCGGCATCGCGCCCTGATGTGCCTCGCTCGAAGCATTAAGGCTTGGCATACCAGCATTGCGTAGATTTGCAGACATGGCCACGACCATTACTTCAAAGTTGCGGCACGCTTCAATAGAAGCAGGAGTTTTGACGGTATTAACCATGCTTCACCTGCTCCTGATCCAGTTGATCCAGAAACTCAATCGCCCGACGCTGCGACTCCAGCGTCGGCAGGCTGAGCGCCACCAGTTCTTTGGCCTGCTTGACTTTACGCATATTCACCCCACACGAGGCCAAATGCCCCCGATTCGACGACATACGCGGGTCAGAGAGCAATGCCTTTGCATACTCAACATCCTGATATTCCTGCAAGGCACACGTTAATTCAACGACAGCTTTGGCAGCAACATCCGGTGCATAGAATTCTTGTTCGACTAGGTGCATGGACATCCTTATGGTAGTAGCACTATTATTACCGCAAGTTTATTAAAATTTAGTTAGCAAATATGTACAATTTAGCAAATTTTGAGCCGCTGGATGCCCTCGCATGGCAGGTTGAAATGGGGGTAGACCTCTGCGTTGAGGAAAAACCTCAGAAAATAGAGCTGGAAAATACAGGGGAAACCATTCGCTACGTACCGGCAACCCCCACTGCTGCTGCCCCCGCTCAACCACCGGCAGCCATCTCTGGCACGACACGAGCACCGGCTGCCAACTCGGCGCCCACTACCCCCTCTCCCTCTATCGCTACGGCGGTGGCCGAGGCACGCGCATTAGCAGATGCAGCAATGGATCTGGCGTCACTGGAAGAGGCCGTCCGTGGCTTTACCGGCTGCGCGCTCAAGAAAACGGCCACAAACACTGTTTTTGCAGAAGGCGTCGCGGAAAGCCGCATTCTGTTTATCGGGGAAGCCCCCGGCGCAGATGAGGATCGAAAGGGCGTCCCTTTCTGTGGCCCCAGCGGCCAACTGCTTGATAAAATGCTGCATTATATTGGGCTGAACCGCGCCGAAAATTTCTATATTACCAACACCCTCTTCTGGCGCCCCCCGGGGAATCGGCAGCCCACGACCGAAGAGCTCGAAATTTGCAAGCCATTCGTCGAAAAGCATATTGCACTGGTCAACCCTAAAACCATGATACTGGTAGGCGGCACCGCTACAAAATCCGTACTCGGTGACTCCCGGGGCATCACGCGCCTACGTGGGCAGGTTTTCCGGTATAAAAACGACTATATGTCCGCAGACATACCCGTGCACGTTATTTACCACCCGTCCTACTTGCTGCGGCAACCGCTGGCGAAAAAACAATGCTGGGCAGACTTATTGGCACTTAAAGAAAGTCTGCAGCAGCTGTAAGCGCCCTAAACACCCCTCTTTGATACTTCAAGCCACATCACAAGAGCATTTTTCGTACGTTTTGCCCCCTCCATCCGCTTGAAATTACGGCATAGCGAGCTTTTCCCTTGCCGGTCAGCGGTCGGAACCCTATAGTGCGCGCCCATTTAAGGGCAATAAGCATAAAAAAATATACCACTGAAAAAATATCGGCGAACCAGATGATTCAAACAATCACCTCTTACCTCTACCTCCGACGTATTCGGCTTGGCATTGCCATGGCTGTGATGATCTCGGGGCTGGGCCTGTGGCAATTGACAGCAGCTTATTATGCTACGGCACTAACACCAACGGTGATGACGGGGATTACCGAGAACCCATCGCGCCTATCTGACTCAGACCGTTCGCTCTATGCGCTGAGCTTTGATGCTGAAGAACGTGGCGATACCGACAACGCCTCTACGTTTGAAGCTCAAATCAGTAACAAGCGCTTGCTGGGCTACCTGCTGGCCACCCGTTACCTTGGCCCACATTACACCTCAAGCGCCAGCGAGCTAGAGCAATGGCTTGCAGAATATGCTGACCACCCACAAGCACGTGATATCGCACGGCTGGCGATTGCGCGCGGGGTACATGTTAAGTCCATCCCCAGTGAAACCCCACTTAAAGGTAGCGGCTATGCCGACCATCTGGGGCGCAGCTCTATGCCAGATAGCTGGTATCGGGGCCTGACATACTGGCGGGAAAAGAACTATTCATCTGCCTTGCCACTCTTCGCCAAAATCGGAACGATGGAATCGCTTTCGGACTGGCAGCGCGCTGCTGGCTATTATTGGGCCTATCGCGCATCGGCACGGATGGGCGAAAAGCTCAAGCCAAGCCAGTATCTCGCAGAGGCAGCGCGCTATCCAACGACCTTTTATGGGCTGTTGGCCACCTCGCATTTTTACCTCCCTACATTTAAAGTACATGCCCCCAGCGTTGCGCACCAGCTGCGGCAGCACCCCGCGGCAATTCGTGCAGCCCTGCTAGCCCAGCTTGACCGGGGCAACGAGGCAGAGGAAGAGCTTCGCTACCTCTACAGCGCCAGCGATGATGACCTGCGCCCCGGAATTGTCACCCTGGCAAACGAGATGGATCTGCCCAACCTGCAAGTGCGGTTGGCGCGCATGTCGCAACTCTCAAAGGCCGAATCATTATTCGCCAGCTACCCACGACCGCAGTCCGTGGTCGATGCGCAGGACGAAATCGACCCTGCACTGATGCTGGCGATTGCACGCAATGAATCCAGCTTCCGCGAAGCCGTTGCAAGCAGCGCCGGAGCCGTTGGCATCATGCAAATGCTTCCCTCCACGGCACGCTCTGTAGAGCGTCGGGTTGGGCAAATAAGCCTCGCCAGCGCCGGAAACACAACCCAGACGGTTGTAGAGCGCCTGAGCCACCCCTCTGTCAGCGTTCGCTATAGCGCAGAATACTTAAAAATTCTTGCCCAGCAGCCAGCCGTGGGCACCAACCTCATTCGCGTACTCGCAGCCTATAATGCTGGGCCGGGCAATGTAGCCAGTTGGCAGGCAGCCGCCCATAAAATAGAGGATCCACTACTCTATATTGAGTCAATCCCCTACCCCGAGACACGTAATTACGTTATGCAGGTACTCGGCCAATACTGGGTGTATCAGCGCCTGCGCGGAGAAGCGCCTCAAACCCTTGCCACGCTGAAAGATAATCAGTGGCCGCAATTTGTTGCCAGCCGCTAGGCGTTGACAAGTACGATAAATCTTTAGACGCTGCCGCCCGGATTCGTTATGCCTGTAACGAACCTTAGACAAAGGGTCAGCAATGCCGGATTACCATATTGAGACGTCCCACGCTCCTCGCCGCGTTTGCGGTGTAGATGAAGCTGGCTGCGGCCCATGGGCTGGCCCTGTCGTTGCCGCATCCGTCCTGTTCTTGTCCCCCAGAGCCATTCCGATAGGCCTCAACGACTCCAAAAAGCTCGATAAAAAAACCCGGGCAGCACTGGCAGAGCAGCTTTATGCCCATACAGAAGAAATCCAGATTGGTGTCGGCGTTGCCAGCGTCGAAGAAATTGACGCATTAAACATATGGGGTGCTACCGCACTGGCTATGCACCGCGCTGTCAGCAACCTTCCCTCTCTCCCCGAAATCGCATTGATTGATGGCAAGCGCCGCCCCCGCGATTTTCCGTGTGAGATTGAAACCATCATCGGCGGCGATGCCATTTCGCTCTCCATTGCCGCTGCCTCCATCATTGCGAAAACAACCCGCGACCAAATGATGGAGGCCTATGCCCTCACCCACCCTGAGTATGGCTTCGAGCGCCATGCAGGCTATGGAACGGCAGCACATCAGGCTGCGTTAGCGCTGCACGGACCTTGTGCTATTCATCGTCGCAGCTTTCGTCCGATTCGGGCACTGCTTGAACTCGAAAAAGCATCTGCATGAGCCAGCCTAAAAAACCTACCTACCGCCGTCGCCGCCTGTTTCCGCGCACGCTGGATGAAGTTGTCCAGCAAGCAACCAAGCCGCTGATGGATAAACAGGGAAAATTAATGGGCGCCCTGCTGCGCGACTGGGAAAAGATCGTCGGCGAAGAACGTGCCCTCGTTACCCGCCCCCAGCGCCTCCAATTCACCGCAGCGGAAGGCACCAGCGCGACCCTGCATCTCGCCGTCCGTCCTGCCGTTGCACCAGAGCTAACCTATGCACTGGAACAGATGATCGAACAATGTGCGCGCTACTTTGGCTACCGCGCGATCACCCGCGTTATCCTGCACCCGACACATGACTGGGAAACAAAAGACCTACCGCCCGTTGAATCACCCATCAAAGCAGCACCGCCGTTGCCCTCACTGCCGTCTGAGGTCCCCTCCGAAATGCGCGACGTACTCGCACGAATCAGCGGCCATATCGCATCGACGGTTGTCAAAAAAAATTAGAGGCGTTACACCATCCTTCCTTCTTTTTTATTTACGGAGCATTCACCATGGCAACTTTACCATCCAGCGGAAAACTCTTTGCAATTGTACTTGTCTTGCTGGTCGGCGCCACTGCGGCCTACGGCTATTTCAGCCAGACAACCGTGCTTAAAAATAATGATGCAGAAGCTGCTGTTCAAACCAACAATGCCGAGAACGCTACCCTCCTGAGCGTTAAACCAACAGATATTGTACTGGGCGACCCCAATGCATTGGTGACCGTGGTCGAGTATATGTCGCTCTCCTGCACCCACTGCGCGCATTTTCATGAAAAAGTGATGCCCAATATTTCAAAAGAATTTGTGACGACCGGTAATGCAAAAATAGTCATCCGGCACTTTCCACTGAATGCCCCTGCACTTGCCGCATCCAAATTGGTAGAATGCGCCGGAAATAACGGCCTTGACCGCACCGCATTTATTAAAGTCCTGTTCGATATGCAAACCAAGTGGGCGTTTGATGAGGGATACCTCAAAAACCTCAAACAACTGGCCAAAGTAGGCGGCGTCGATAGCGCTGCGTTCGATAGTTGCATGGCCGACAAGACGCTGGAAACCAGCATCCTCAGCGCACGTCAGGACGCAGCAAAGAAGCTGATGGTCGACAGCACGCCCTATTTCTTTATCAACGGCGAGCATTATGCTGGCTCACCGGATGCCGACAGCCTCCGCAGCGCAATCAGTGCGGCCCTGAAAGCGCGTACGGCCATACCGTCTGAGGATGCAGCAAAGCACGATGAAGTGACGAAAGAATAACACATTTATCCACGTTTATGCGATGCCCCATTCCTCGCTTGACAGGGGCAGGCACTGTCCATAGATTGCGCGCGCCATGGGCGAGGATGATAAACAGAAAAAACACCAGCTTGAGTCGCTGAATCAGCAACTTGAGAAGGTTAAAAAGTTTGAGCCACGCACAGTACCGGCGACACGTGGAACAAGCGATGGGGCAAAAGCCGCCATTGATTTTGGCTCTGCCGTCGCAGTCGGAACCCTACTTGGTTACGGCGTCGATCAATGGCAACAAACCGCCCCATGGGGGATGCTGGTGGGATTACTCATCGGCACTGCTTCAGGGGTAAAACTGATGTTTCAGGTGGAAGCAAACCGCCAGAAGCGTGATAACGACGAAGAACAGGATCGCTAAACGTGGCAATCGAAGCAGCACATGAAGGCCCTCTTGACCAATTCGCGGTAAGCCCGGTATTCCAACTGCCGCGCCTGTTCGGGATGGATGCAAGCATTACAAACTCCTCTGCCGTTATGCTCGCAGGCGTTTTGCTGGTGACTTTGTTTTTCACCTATGCGCTGCGTAAGCGCGCTATTGTTCCAGGCCGCGCCCAGTCGCTGGCAGAAGTCATCTATACTTTCGTGCGTGATATCGTCAGTGAGAATGCTGGCCAGAACGGCCTGAAGTACCTTCCCTTCATGCTCACCCTGTTCCTGTTCATCCTCGCGCTGAACCTGATTGGTCTGCTGCCTTACTCTTTTGCACCAACCAGCCACATCATCGTTACGTTCGCCATGGGTGCCACCGCCTTTCTGGGCATCACACTGGTTGGTATTATCAAGCAGGGCCCCATTGGCTTTTTAAAGCATTTCATCCCCGCAGGTATTCCTTTGTGGATCGCACCAATGATTTTTGTCATTGAGCTGGTCTCCTACATGGCTCGTCCTTTCAGCCTCGCACTGCGTCTTGCCGCCAACATGATCGCCGGGCACACGCTGATTCACGTCATTGCCGGGTTTGTCTTCCCGCTTTCTGCTATCGGCTATGTTGCAGCCGTTTTCCCAATTTCATTCCTGGTCTTCATGACTGGGCTTGAAGTGTTTGTCGCCATTCTCCAGGCCTACATTTTTGCACTCCTGTGCTGTATGTATCTTGGTGAAGCGCTGGCAGAAGAACACCACTAACCTTATTCACGTTTAACTTAATTCACTTTGGAGTTTTTATGGAACACGCAATGGCAATGGATGCAGACGCGATCAAATTCGTTGGTATGGGGCTTGCAGCTCTCGGTATGCTGGGTGGCGCAATCGGCGCTGGTCTGATCTTTGGTAACGCGGCGCAAGGCATTGCTCGCAACCCAAGTGCTGAAGGTAAAATCCGCGGCATCGCGATTCTCGGCGCCGTATTCGCCGAGTTGATGGGACTTCTGTCCTTCGTGGTCGCTATGATCATCATGTACGGCTAAGCGAAAGCAGACGCCTCATGAAGAAGCATCTTCCTATCGTAATTTGTGTCGGCCTGCTTAGCATTGCCCCCGCGGCTTATGCTGGCGGCCTTCCACAGCTGGATCACACCTGGTTTTCGAACCAGGTGCTCTGGCTGCTGGTTACATTTGTCGCCTTGTATGCGGTGATTTCATGGTTTGTTGCGCCAACGATTGATGGCGTATTGACCAACCGTGCGTCTGAGATTGCTACGGCAATTCAAGATGCCGAAGAAGCCAAGCGCATGGCGGAAACAACCCGCACCCAGTTTGAATCAGACGGTCAGGAAGCACGCATCAAAGCAGCAGAGCTGATGGCCAAAGTGCAGGCCGAAAATGCTGCCGAAGCAGCGGAAGCCTCTGCCAAGCTGAGCACAGATCTCGCGCGCAAGGCCGAGCAGGCCGAAGCGCGCATCGAAGATGCGAAGCATAAAGCCTTAGGCTCGATACATACGGCAACCGTATCGCTAACCCAAACAATGGCAGAGAAATTGCTCGGCCATAGCGTTGCGGAGCAGAACGTAGAAGCAAGCGTCAGCCGCCTCTTAAAGCCAACAACAAAAGCAGAAGCGGCCTAACGCCGGACTACTCGCAAGCGAAGGATCACTGTCATGGAACCTATCACCAATACAGCCGCGCAAGTTGCTGAAATCGCGCATGAGGCAGCAACGGCGCTTCCGCATGAGTCGATCCCTATGACACAAGATGCGAACTTCTGGATTGCAGCCTCTTTCGCGATCTTTGCACTTTTGTTTGCCTATTTCCTGATCCCGATGATCACCCGCTGGCTGGATAGCCGCGCGTCACAGATTCGTGAACAGCTTGAACAAGCCAGCCGCCTACGTGAACAGGCACAAGAGCTACTGGCTTCTTATCAGGCCGAGCGTGAAGCAAAAATGAAAGAAGCAGAAGCCGTATTGCTGGCCGCACAAAAAGAGGCAGAGACCCTGCGTAACCAAGCCGCACAGGAGCTGCGTCAGGCACTGGAACGTCGCGGCCAACAAGCCATCGCCAAGATCGCCCGTGCCGAACAGGATGCCACGAACGACATTCGCACCCAGATGATTAACGTCGCCAGTCAGGCGGCTGCTGATGTTATTAAAACAGAGCTTTCGGATACAAATATAGAAGATCCGGCAATCACCCGTGCCCTTACTGCGATTGAACAGCAAATCCATTAACAGCCCTTTTCAAGTTGCTTGACTTGTTTTCCCCTCGCTGATTTACGCTAGACACCCCTTGGTGCAAGACCTTGGGCAAAAACAACAAAGCGAGTCGCACATGAGAGGGTATCTGAGGGCTGCCGCCCTTTTTCTTTGCACCATATCCACCGCACAGGCTGGCGCATGGCTGCAGGCACCCGGGCATGGACAATTCATCGCCCAGGCCACCTACTTTACCAGCAATAAATACTATGACCGTGCCGGCAACCAGTCGTCACAAGCACGCTATAGTAAGTATGAGTTTATGCCATACCTTGAGTATGGGCTTTTCAAAAACCTGACCATCGGCGGCACCGCATCGTTACAATACGATCGTCAGGGGGGTCTTGATAATGCTGGGTTGGCAGATCCCGAAATCTTTGCGCGCACCAGCCTTTATAAGGATGATGTTCAGGTCGTCAGCCTCCAACCGCTGGCTAAGTTCCGCAGTGCCTTTGAGCGTAGCGGAACACCGCGCGGCGGCAGCAATAGTACGGATCTGGAGCTTTCACTCCTCTATGGCCGCAACCTGAAATTGCTCAGCACACACGACTATCTCGACCTCAGCGTGGGTTATCGCTACCGCTCGACAGACCTGAATAATCAGTTCCATGCGGACGCGGCCCTTGGCCTTCAAGCAACCCCTAGCCTTCAGATTATCCCGGCCATACGTACCATCTTTGCCCAGAAAATGAGCAATGGCGTCGCCTTTAGCCAAAATGGCAATCAGGATTATGACCTTATTAAGCTAGAGCTTGGAGCACGCTACCAACTCAGCCAAAGGCAAGCGCTAGGCCTGAACCTCTTCAGCCATGTGGATGGTCGCCAGACCGGAAATGGCACAGGCGTAACCCTTAGTGTCGCCCAGCAGTTCTAGCGGGTGGAAGCGGCGGCCTTACATCCACCCCGCCTTGGTGATATTCTGGTGGCGCAGGGTGCCTTAACGCGCAGCACACTGGAAGACTATGCCCTGCGCGCGCATGGACGCATCGGCGATTTTTTAAAAGCGCATGGCCTGATTTCGGCACGGGCACTCGCGCGTGGTATTGCCACACAACAACATCTTCCCTTCATCGACTTTGAGCGCTTCCCCCCCGACCAAAGCCTCTTTCAGCCCAATCACCTCAATCATTACATACAGCAACACTATGTTCCCTATGCCCGCGCGCGTGACGGGCTGATTGTTGCCACCAGTGAGCCTTCTGCCCCGTTACAGTCACTCCTGCAACAGCGCTACGGAATGTCCGTCAAGCTATTGGCAACCGCACCACATGACCTTAACCGTTATTTTGCCTCTGTCGCGGCAACCACCACCACACGCCGGGCACAATTAAGCCTGCGCCGTCGCTACCGCCATCTCGTAGCAGATCGCATTCTGCTGCCCACGCAATGGCGCGGTTTTTTTGCACTGCTTGCAATGCTTCTGCTGCTGATCTGCTGCTTTCCAGAATCTGCCTGGCTAGTGCTGTTGACGGGAAGCAACCTCTTTTACCTACTGTCACTGCAAATGAAGTTACAGCTCTACAAACATGGGCACATCGCGTTGCGGCAACAGCATGCGGCGCTACCTGCTTTGCGTGCCTCCGTCGCCGCCCTGCGCGACGAAGAGCTGCCCATCTACAGCATTCTGGTGCCACTTTATATGGAATCTCCAGAAGTGATGGCGCGGCTCATCAGCAACCTCAGTGCGCTCGATTACCCACCTGAGAAGCTCGACATCAAGCTCATTTGCGAAGAAGACGACCATGCAACCCTGCGTGGCCTGAAAGCCCTGCGCCCCCCTCCCACGATGCAGATTATCCCCGTCAGCCCTTCACATCCACGCACCAAGCCAAAAGCCTGCAACGTTGCGCTACAGCAGATTCGCGGTGAATTTTTGGTGATTTTCGATGCGGAAGACGCCCCCGCAACAGATCAGCTCAAGCGTGCAGTGGCCATGTTCCGCGCGGCAGATAGTAAGCTCGCCTGCCTGCAAGCAGCCCTGAACTATTATAACCGCGACGAAAACCTGCTGACACAATTATTTGCGATTGAATACAGTGGGCTGTTTCGCCTGTCACTACCAGCGCTGCAACGGATGCGGATGCCCATCCCTCTTGGCGGCACCAGTAATCATCTGCGCGTTTCAGCCCTGACAGAAGCTGGTGGGTGGGACGCCTTCAACGTCACCGAGGATGCCGATCTTGGTATCCGCCTCGCCTATCTGGGCTACTATACGAAAGTGCTTCCGTCGCTCACGCTGGAGGAGGCCCCCATCAGCCTTGGCGCGTGGATGCGCCAACGAACACGCTGGATCAAGGGCTATATCCAGACCTGGCTCGTCTATATGCGACAACCGGCTGAGCTCAAAAAACGGCTTGGCTCGATTGGCTATTATGGCTTTCAGTTCTTTGTCGGTGCACCAGCGCTAACCTTTCTCCTCGCACCTTTTTTCTGGGCGATTTATCTGTGCTCACTGACAGGCTACCGCATGAGCGGCTTTTCCCTAACCCTCCAAATGCTCTGTATTATTTCGTTCTTGAGCGGTGTCGTCAGCAATTGGATATTTGCGAAAGCAACCCTGCGTATTGAGCGTTGGCAGCACATGCGCCTGGCCTTACTGATGTATCCACTTTACTGGTTATTACACTCGATCGCTGCCGCGCGTGCCCTCTGGCAATTGGCTTTCAACCCGCACTATTGGGGGAAAACCCGCCACGGTGTCAGCCGATACTTCGGGAATTAGGTGCGCCAGCGCGAGCAGCACTTGACTCCACCGTCGGCCTCGCTACATTCCGACGCATGAGCAGCTACCC
>JAUIBB010000125.1 GCA_030427685.1 Alphaproteobacteria bacterium | reverse complement strand
CTCAGCTGCCGGGCACCGGGAGGCAATGCGGTGGCATCCCCTTCATACATAGGGGCATGGCAGTCTGCATAATCCAGTACGGTCACCGTTGCCCCGGCATGCTGTGCTTCTGCAATGGCAAGTTGTAGCAGGCGCCGGTTCAGGGATGCGGGGCGGGTAGATGCAGCAAGTGCCAGCAGGTTTACAGTCATGCAGCATGTTCCTGTTTCAGATGGGTGAGCAATGCTTCAAACGCACGGGTGCGATGGCTGATACGTTGTTTTTCGGCGGCATCGAGTTCACCAAAGCTCTGGTCGTAACCGCTGGGGATGAAGATGGGGTCATAGCCAAACCCGTGCAATCCTCGCGCCGGGAAGGTAAGGGTGCCGTGCACCTCGCCACGTACTGTGGTCAGGACACCTTCTGCCGTGCAGAAGCTCAAGGCACAGACAAAATAGGCGGCACTACCAGTTGGGGTTTGTCCGCGTGCTTCCAACTCACGCTCAACCCGCTGCATGGCGATGGTAAAGTCTTTGTCGGGGCCTGCCCAACGTGCGGAATAAATGCCGGGTGCATCATCCAGCGCAGGGACAACAAGGCCAGAGTCGTCCGCCAACGCAGCCATCGTTGCGGCGGTTGCCGCCGCATGTGCTTTCAGCTCTGCATTCGCCTCGAATGTCGCGCCGGTTTCTTCGGGCTCGGGCAAGTGAAGTGCAGCAGCAGAATGGACGGTATAGCCAAGAGGTGCCAGCAGGGCGCGGATCTCGCGCGCCTTGCCTTCGTTATGGCTGGCGACGACAAGTTCCATCCTAGAGGCTCACCGCGTTGCGTTGGTGCTCGACCAGCCGGGCGACCCCTGCTTTGCCCAGCATGAGCAGCGAGGCAAGCTGGGCTTCACTGAAGGTGCTTTCTTCGCCGGACATTTGCAGCTCCACGATCTGGCCATCTGCGGTCATGATGATGTTGGCATCGACCTCGGCACTGGAGTCTTCGCTGTAGTCGAGGTCAAGCATGGCTTCGCCGCGGACGATGCCGCATGAGATTGCTGCGACGGGTGACAGCAGTGGCGATGCTTTAAGGTCGCCCTTCTTAATAAGTCCATTGATGGCGCTGGCGAGCGCTACGAAGCCGCCGGTGATGGATGCGGTGCGGGTGCCGCCATCTGCCTCGATCACATCGCAATCAATAATAATCTGGCGTTCGCCCAGCTTTGCCAGATCAATAGAGGCACGTAGCGAGCGTCCGATCAGGCGCTGGATTTCCTGTGTCCGGCCAGACTGTTTACCGCGCGCCGCTTCGCGCGAATTGCGCGTGTGGGTGGCGCGTGGTAGCATTCCGTATTCTGCGGTAACCCAGCCTTGACCGGTATTGCGCAGGAAGTGGGGAACATTGGTTTCCACCGAGGCAGTACACAGCACGCGCGTATGCCCAAATTCCACAAGGCACGAGCCTTCTGCATGGCGCGCCACGTTCGGGGTAAGGGTGATCGGGCGAAGTTGATCGTGGGTGCGGTCAAAGGAACGGGTCATGCATACTCCATAGGGTGTGAGAGTGTCGTCGAGAGGACAGATAGCCTCTTACCTAGGCGCTCTTGCCGGTGGCTGCAACTATTTCAGTGGTGCCGCTGCGATCAGTACTTGAAAAAACGGCGGCGATACACATATAACCACGATATACAAGGAGTAGTACCATGAGCGAAGAAGAAGCACAGGCAGTTCCGTCAGAGCCAACAGAAACAGCATCCGAGTCCGCCGAGCCCGAGGCAATGGCGCGTGCGATGCAGGCTCTGTTGGATGAGAAGGAAAAAGAACTTGCCGCCATGAAGGATCAGGCCTTGCGGGCGATGGCTGAAACCGAGAACACCCGCCGCCGTACCGAGCGGGAGCTGGCGGATATGTCAAAATATGCCGTCACCGGGTTCGCACGTGACCTTGTCAACGTGCTGGAGAATCTACAGCGTGCAGTAGACAGTATTCCGTCGGAGCTGCAGCAGGAGAACCCTGCCGTTGCCAACCTCGCCAAGGGTGTGGAGATGACACAGCAGGAGCTGCTGAGTGTTTTCGCCCGTCAGGGAATCAAACGGTTGGATCCGATGGGCGAGAAGTTCGACCATAACTACCATCAGGCGGTTGCTCAGATCGAATCGCCGGATGCCGAGCCGGGAACGGTGGTACAGGTATTGCAGGCAGGTTATACCATCCACGACCGCTTGCTGCGCCCCGCCATGGTAGGAGTAGCGGCTGCCGCTTCTGCTGATGTGCAGTTGGATACAAAAGCATAGTGCTCATAGCATTTGGTTAGGCAAAAAAGATGGATTCCGGCTTTCGCTGGAATTCTGATCCTGCTATGTTCGCCGTATGAATCGCCTCCGACAGCTTCTGGCTACCGATATCCCGTTCGCGCGTGATGACGCGCATCGGTTGTTGCCGGCGATGATTGCCTGCCTTGTTGGCTTTGCTGCCCTGCTATTGGCATCGGCACTTTCCATTAACCATACGTTGGCAGACCAGTCGCGGGATGTCATTGGTCGGTTGCAGGTTGAGCTTCCCCGCGCGCGCGCCGATCATAAAAACATGACTGAAAATGTCATTGCCCTGTTGGAACGCACCCCTGGGGTGGAAGAGGCGAACCTGCTGACCGACGCACAAATGCAGGCGCTGCTGAAGCCGTGGCTGGGCGATGACATCGCGCTGGACGAGCTTTCTGTCCCGGTGATGATCAATGTCCGTACTGCGGTAAAGGGGGATCGCAGTGTGGTGGATCTTGAAGCATTGCAAGCGGCGCTCACGGATATTGATAAAGACATCCTGCTGGATGATCGCGGCCCCTGGGTTGCACATGTGGCGCAGGCGACTGCATTGCTGAAGGCGCTGGTGGTGGCGATTGCCCTGCTATTGCTGGCCTGTGTGCTGGGCATGATTGTGCTGGTGGCTAAAACCAACTTGCGACTGCATTTCAAAACCGTCAGCCTGCTCCATATGTTCGGTGCAACCGATGAATATATTTTGCGTCAGTTCCAGTCCAACAGTGCCGTGCTTGCAGGGCGTGGCGCCTGTATTGGCACTGCGGCTGGGCTGGCGGTGTTCCTGCTTGCGGTGATTCTCTCCCTGCGTTGGCATAGCCCGTTGGTGCCGGAAATCAGCCTCACGATGGCGCACGGCTTGCTCTTTCTCCTGCTTCCTTTGCTCACTGCCTCCATTGCACTGGTGGCGACACGGCTGGTGGTGAAATCCATGCTCGAACATATGCATTGATATGCTGGTATTACTGGATCGTGATGGTGTCATTAACGTGGATACGCCGACAGGCGTTGTTGAGCTTGAGAAGTTTGTCCTGATTCCTCGCTCGGTCGATGCGATCGCGATGCTGACGCAGGCCGGATTCCGGATTGCGGTATGCACCAATCAGTCGTCAATTGGCAAAGGTCTACTCACACCCGACATGCTGGGGATTATCCATGGCTTTATGCACCGTGCGGTACATGCAGCAGGAGGGCAAATCGACCGGGTTTATTTCGCCAGTGAATCATCGGATGTTCCCTTTAAGCGCCGTAAGCCATCGCCAGAAATGCTATTGGAGGCAATGGCCGAGTTCCATGCAGATCCGGCACGTACACCGTTCGTGGGCGATATGATTACCGATATGGAAGCGGCCTGTGCTGCAGGCTGCCCACGCATTCTTACCCGCACCGGAAAAGGAGGAGCATTAGAGGCCGCAGGCATCCCGGCGGCGGTTGCACCCGTTACCGTGGTAGATAACCTTTATGCGGCTGCGGAGTTGATCTGTAAGGAATATCGCTGATGCGTCGGTTCACGATAGCGCTATTCCTGCTGGTGCTGTTGTGGCTGGGGAGCTTTCTCTGGTTCGCCACATGCCTGCCAACAGCCCGTGCCCCTGCGGACGCCAGCAGTGATGCGATTATTGTCCTCACAGGCGGTCCCGGCCGCGTCGAGCAAGGGTTGGCCGTATTGGCCGATGGTGCTGCACCGTTATTGTTGATTAGTGGGGTAGGGCACAATGTCACCCTATCGCAGATGATTGGGGCGCATGCATCGCCGGCACTGCAACAGCGCATCGCTGCACGTCAGGCTCAGATTGTACTCGATTACGTTGCCAGCACTACGCGAAGCAACGCCTCCGAGGCAGCAGCGTTTGCGCGGGCGAATGCTGTGCATTCCGTGCGTCTGGTCACGGCCTATTACCACATGCCGCGCAGCCTTCTTGAATTTCGCGCCACCATGCCAGATGCAACCATTCTGCCTGATCCGGTTTTCCCGGCAGGTGCCGAGCGTATGCCATGGTGGCAGGATGAGGCGACCCGCTGGCTGGTATTTAGTGAGTACCACAAATATATTGCGGCGCTGTGTTTGCAGCTGTTAGGCGTGTTCCGCTAAAGTAAAGGAAATTGATTTTTAAATACCGCCATTTTGTTAATACTTTCTTAAGCCCCCTATGGTAAAAATGAGCATACAGGGGTTCTACTATCGACAGTTTCCTCATTCCAATCATAGCGGGGTTTTCAATGAAAAATTTTGTAGTTCAATATGTTGTTGTGGCGGTGCTGGCGATTGCCGGTATTTCGTTGCTGGCAACATCTGACGCACATGCGCAAATTAAGGTTTCTCGTGGCACTTCCATTGCGGCTCCTGCACGGGCCTCGGTTGCGAATGCGGCCCATAACAATGTTCGCACAAAAAATTCATCGGTTC
>JAUIBB010000124.1 GCA_030427685.1 Alphaproteobacteria bacterium | reverse complement strand
CCGCGATCACGCCGTCTTTCAGCGGACGGGTGGCCTCGATTTTCTCAGGCGTGCGGCCCAGCATCAGCTTCGCCTCGTTCCCGAATGCATACGGTACCATCATCCCGCGCTCCTGCCGCATGGCAACAACGGAAGGCTCATTCAGCACCACCCCACGGCCCTTCACATAGACCAGCGTATTAGCCGTGCCGAGATCAATCGCCATGTCTTCCGACATGAGGCCGAAGAGTTTTGAGAGTCCGAACATAGGTTTACTTCTCTTTCGTCATGACGACCAGCGGGTGAGTGGCAACGGAGTTTTCATGGGTCTGGATTGCCATGTCGTTGCGCTCCTCGCAATGCCGAAGTTAACTGGCAGCTTTCTTGCTGGCGTTGTCCACAGTCATCTCATCGGTCTGATCGGTCAGCTGGATGCGTGTCGTGAAGCGTTCCAGCTTGTTGATCGCGTTGACATAGGCCTTGGCCGAGGCCACCAGCGTATCGACGTCGGAGCCGTGGCCGGTGACCATGTTCCCCTCGCGTTCCAGCCGCACGGTGACTTCTGCCTGCGCGTCTGTGCCGCCGGTAATGGCATGCACCTGATAGAGCTTCAGCGCAGCATCGCTGGCATCCAGCACGAGGGATTTGATTGCCTTGAAAATAGCATCGACCGGGCCATTACCCTCTTTTTTCGCGGTGCGCAGATGACCGTCGATCATCAGCCCGAGGCGGGCGGTCTGCGGACTTTCCGTGCCACATTCCAGATGCAGGGTAGCGAAGCTGTAACGCTCATTCGGGGCTTCGGTATCGAGCAGCGCGAGGATATCCTCGTCGAAAATCTCTTTCTTCTTATCGGCCAGCGCTTTGAAGCGGACGAAGGCGTCTTCGAGCTGGTTCTCGCCCAACCGCATCCCCAACTCGGAGAGTTTGTCCTTAAAGGCGGCGCGGCCCGAATGTTTGCCCATCACGAGGTTTGATTTGGTGAGGCCAACGGATTCCGGCGTCATGATCTCGTAGGTATCGCGGTTTTTCAGCATGCCGTCCTGATGGATGCCGGATTCATGCGCGAAGGCGTTAGCACCGACGATGGCCTTGTTGACCTGCACGGCCTGCCCGGTCACCTGCGTAACAAGGCGGCTGGCGCGCATCAGGTGCTCGGTGGTGATGCCGCATTCAAGCTTGTAGATGTCTTTGCGCACTTTCAGCGCCATGACAACTTCCTCCAGCGAGGTATTCCCGGCGCGTTCGCCGATGCCGTTGATGGTGCATTCGATCTGCCGCGCCCCGGCGCGCACGGCGGCCAGTGAGTTGGCGGTGGCAAGCCCGAGGTCATTCTGCCCGTGGAAGCTAAAAATGGCTTTATCTGCCCCTTTCGCCGCGCCGATCACGTTGGTGAACATATGGGCGATGGTGTTAGGCGTGCCATAACCCACGGTATCCGGCAGGTTGATGGTCGTCGCGCCTGCTGCAATGGCCACTTCCACCGCGCGGATAAGGAATTCGGTCTCGGTGCGGGTAGCGTCCATTGCGCTCCACTCCACATCGTCGGTGAAGGAGCGGGCGAGGGTGACCGAATCACGGATGACATTCAGCGCCTCGTCCTGCGAAATACGGAACTGGTGGGTGAGGTGGATTTCGCTCGTGCTCATGAAGGTGTGGATGCGCTTGCGTTCTGCGGGTTTCAGCGCCTCCGCTGCGCGGCGGATATCCGCCTCCTTTGCGCGCGCGAGCGAGCAGACGACGGAACGGTTGCACTGCTCGGCGATGGCCTTCACTGCCTCAAAATCACCTTCCGAGGCCATGGCAAATCCGGCCTCGATGACATCGACGCCCATGCCGTCAAGCACTTCAGCCACGAGGAGCTTCTCTTCGCGCGTCATGCTCATGCCGGGCGATTGCTCGCCATCACGCAAGGTGGTGTCAAAAATGATGATGCGGTTGCTGCTCATGGCGTGCTCCTGCCGTTTTATGCCTTATTTATGGCGATAGCCGGAGCATGTTGCAACCGCGAAGTGACTACTTCCAGTCGGTTTTGGCAATCCCTTGGGCATAGAGCAGGGCGGTGAGGTCGTTATGGCGGATGCAGGCCGGGGCGGCTTGCTCTACCACGGGCTTCGCATGGTAGGCGACGCCAAGCCCTGCCGTTTGCAGCATCGACAGGTCGTTGGCGCCATCGCCGACAGCAAGGGTCTGGCTCAGCGCCAGCCGTTGAAGCTGTGCGGCCTGTAGCAGTGCGGCGCGCTTGGCGGTCTGATCGAGGATCGGCTCGGCCACCTCGCCGGTCAGGCGCGCGGCAGGGTTGGTTGGGGTGTTATCGATCACGAAATCATTGCCGCGCTCGGCATCAAAGCCCAGCGTTGCCGCCACCCGTGTCGTAAAGAAGCGGAACCCGCCAGATACCAGTAAGGTCTTGATGCCGCGATGTTTCAGTGTGGCAAGAAGCACCTCTGCGCCGGGTGTAAGGGTGATCCGCTCGCGATAGGCAGCATCCAGCTGTGCCAGCGTCATGCCTTTGAGCAGGGCCATGCGCGCACGCAGGGAGTCAGCAAAATCCATCTCACCCCGCATGGCGCGTGCGGTAATGTCGGCAATTTGCGACTTGATACCGCGAACATCGGCCAGTTCATCGAGGCATTCTTGCTCGATCATGGTCGAATCCATGTCGGCTACGAAGAGTTTTTTACTGCGGGTCGCCACCGGCTGGAGGATCGAATCGATCTTCTGTTCATCAATTAAGTTATTGATACTGTGCAGGGTATGTTGGCTTGGGCGGTCTTCCAATAGCAGGTCGCAAGCATCTTCCGATAGCCAGACCGTACGAACCGGGTTGAGCTGCGCCCGTAAGTAATTTAAGAAAGAGGCGCGGGCGCGCAACTTTGCCGCGTTGGCAGGGGCAATCAAGGTCAGGACAGTATGCATCGTAAGGCTCGCAATCAAATCGGGGTGTTGATGGGACCAACCGGCTCCGGAAAGTCGGCCATGGCGCTTGCTATAGCGCAGGCACGGCCCACTGTCATCATCAATGCCGACGCAATGCAACTGGTTTCCGCCCTGCGTGTGCTCACCGCGCGCCCCAGCGAAGCCGAGGAAGCGCAGGCCGAACACGCGCTCTATGGGGTGCTTCCGGCAGATTCGCCCACCTCGGTCGCCGTGTGGTTGCAGTTGGTTGAGCCGGTGATTTGCCAGGCATGGGAACAGGGCAAGCTACCGCTACTGGTGGGTGGAACCGGCATGTATATCAAGGCATTAATCGATGGCTTAGCGCAAGTGCCGCCGATTCCTGAAGCCATCCGTACCACTGTGCGCAGTTGGGCAAAGGAAGATGCACCCGGCCTGCATGCGCGTTTGGCAGCCTGCGACCCGACCATGGCCGCAGCACTGAAGCCGGGGGATACACAGCGGCTGTTGCGTGCACTGGAGGTCATGGAAACAACCGGAAAAAGCCTGAATTACTGGCAGCAGCAGCCCCCCGAACCACTTTTCCCCACGGCGCAATTTGCCTGCTATGCCGTTGGGATGCCACGTCAGGAGATTTATGATAGGATCGACCGACGCTTTGAAATCATGCTGGAAAAGGGCGCATTGGAGGAGGTGCGTGCATTGCTGGCAATGGCACTGCCTGCGGATACCCCGATTCTCCGTGCCCACGGCGTGCCCGAGCTGGCCGCTTACCTGCGCGGTGAAATGCCTTTGGCGGATGCAATCGCCAAGGGACAGCAGAATACGCGCAATTATGCCAAGCGCCAACTGACATGGATTCGCAACCAGCTCCCGGAAGCAACGCTCGTAACGGATCCGTTACAGGTTTGTATTCAGAATTAATATACTAATATATAATAAATAATATAAATAACATTACATATTATGGAAAATAATCTAAGGATAGGGATGCATGGGAGTCAATAAAAATCGCGCGCACATCATTCATGAGCTATACAAGGATGTGGTGCTGATTGCGACGCTGAAAGGCAAAGATCGCGTGTTGCTACTATTGCTGGATGATGCGAAACATAATGGCGAGCGCGCAATCCAGAAAATTGTGCAGTCTTTTGAATATTATTACAAAAAAGATATTCCCCTCAGCAATGTAGAGTACGTTGAAGGGGGCATAGGCCTCTGGATGCCAACCAAAATGGTGCAAGAGGGAAATGAGGCGGTCACCACACCGGAATTTCAGCATCTGGAGGCCCAGGCACTGATGGGGAAAATTGCCTACGTACAGCAGGCTATAAGCCATGAAAATCTTACCAAACGGTTGGAAGAGGCCTATGACCGCATCAATGCAGGGGTACGTGGTCTCAACTAACCATAGAGAATGGCACTAATTTCTGCTATGCTGCCCGGCTCCACGAGTAACCACCCAAAGGGCACGCATGGATGCATCCGGCAATTTTTCAGATGAAGGCAGTGCGGCCTTTAAAAAGCGCTGCGACAAAGCGGTGCTGCTAGTAACAGCGGACAATGACGCGAAATGCCGTGTCTATTTCGACCCGGATGCCGGGGAAGCTGCCGCCGCCGCAGCGCTGAACGGCACCATCCCGGAAATGAGTGAAGAATATTATGAGCCAGCCACCCAGCGCGGCGGCTGTTACCCCTATATTCTGTACGATGCCTACCTGCCCGATGAAAATGGAAACCGGCAAGAATCGCCCGAATTACACGCGCTCAAAGAAATGGCGGCTGAGGGGAAGGTCGCGCACCTGCATAGTACTGGCAATTGGTATGACATCGCCGAGCAAATCGCAGATGTCTTGCGT
>JAUIBB010000123.1 GCA_030427685.1 Alphaproteobacteria bacterium | reverse complement strand
GGCGCATGCAGGGCAAGATCGCGACCACCGCCTCGAGGTTCTCGGCAATCGTGCGGCCCGTCACCGTCATGCAGTCGCCGTGAAGGTAGCCACCCTCGAACAAAGCCTTCATAAGCTGCGGGATGCCGCCGGCCTCGAACATGTCCTTGGCCACATACTTCCCGCCCGGCTTCAGGTCGGCGATGTAGGGCGTCTTGCGGAAGATCTCGGCGACGTCGAACAGGTCAAAATCGATGCCGCATTCGCTTGCCATCGCCGGAAGATGCAGCCCCGCATTGGTCGAGCCGCCGGTAGCAGCAACAATCGCGGCGGCGTTCTCAAGCGCTTTACGCGTTACAATATCACGCGGGCGGATTTTCTCTTTCAACAAGTGGAGGACGGCCTCACCGCTGGCAAAGGCATACGCATCGCGCGAGTCATATGGTGCCGGAGCACCAGCAGATCCGGGCAGCGCAAGCCCAATCGCCTCACTGACGCACGCCATCGTATTGGCTGTAAACTGCCCCCCACAAGAGCCACTGGAAGGACAAGCGGCTTGTTCAAGCGCTTCAAGATCTTCTTCGGTAATGCTGCCTGCGGCATGCTGCCCAACGGCCTCGAACACGTTTTGTACCGTCACGGTTTTGCCCTTGAATTGGCCGGGAAGAATACTTCCCCCATACATAAAAACGGACGGAACATTGAGGCGAAGCATTGACATCATCAATCCCGGCAAGGATTTGTCGCACCCAGCCAGCCCCACCAGCGCATCATAGCAATGACCACGCATTGTCAGCTCGACCGAATCGGCGATCACTTCGCGGCTGACGAGCGAGGATTTCATTCCCTCATGCCCCATGGCAATACCATCGGTGACCGTAATCGTACAGAATTCACGCGGTGTACCACCTGCCGCAGCCACGCCTTTTTTGGCGATTTGCGATTGACGCATCAGCGCAATATTACAGGGAGCGGCTTCGTTCCAGGTGGTAGCCACGCCGATGAGCGGTTGTGCGATCTGGGCTTTCCCTAGCCCCATAGCGTATAAATACGAACGGTGCGGTGCACGCTCTGGCCCCTCGGTCACGTGTCGCGAAACCAGCGTCGATTTACCGTAAGTTTTTGTCATGGAAAGCCTCTCTCATTCTCATTGCAGAATGGGTTAGCGGAATCTCAGCTACGGGGCAATCAGTTTCCAATTTTCTGTAGAGCGAAGCCTAGTGGCCACCGCGCGCATACAGCAACTCTGCTGTTGCATGCGCACCAATGCGGCGCGCAACCATCAGGGGTGTTTCGCCAGTCACCGCCATCGCGTTGATGTTTGTTCCGGCATTTAACAATGCACGGGCGGTCTCGACATCGTTACGGGTAACACTGGCAAAAAGCAGCTGCTCGTAGTCCTGCCGCATTACCGCACGCGGCAAGTGACGGTTCCGCGCCGCATAGGCATCCCGATAGATCGTCGGCGGAAGGACTTCACGCCGATAGTTAAAGCTTGTCTCAGGCGGCACAATCGCAGGCGCTAGCTTGGTTAGCCATGTTTTGGTGGACGGCTTTTTCTGGATCTTCGGCTGCGGCAATGGCTCGGGCTCAGGCATGGCCACCTCTATCACCGGTGGCATGCTAACATAACTATCCGACGGCAATACGTCTGGAAGCTTGGGAATTGGCGGTGCCTCAGCAAGGTTCGTAACCGGCGCCACGCTTTCGCTTGATTCTGGTGCTGGCGGAGGCAAATCTGCCAGTGGGCTTGCGCTGGGGGCAGCAACGGGCTGCCCAAAGGCGTCTTTTTTAGTAGCCGCAGGCGCCTTCTCTTGCTGCTGAGCGATGGTAGAGAGCAGCAATTGTGTGTTGTCTGGCTGAATTGCTCCGGGCGCCGAAGGTAGCGGCGGCAGCGCCAACCCTCCTGGCAATGCTGCAGGAGCATCCGGCGAGCCAAACGATGAGGCTGGAAAATTAGGTGCCTGCGCCTGTGCAAGCGCGGATAACGCCAGCGCTCCACAAAGCACTGTCGAAAGCGCAATGAACTTTACTGAAAATCCAGAACGATGTTCGTTTATCTTCATCATGAAGATGAGTATAGACTGCCCTATAATCGCGCGCAGTAAAACGCACACTTCCTACAGCAAGAAGCACTATTAATTCACAGCCTGTGGTGGATTCGACACAAAGAGAAGCACCGCCCCAGAGCGGCTTAGCTGATATCAGCTGAACAGCAGGATAATCTTATTGGCTAAGCTTGCTGATCTCTTTTTGCACCAGCGTTTCGACAATGGCCGGCAGGTTATGATCGAGCCATTCCTTTAGCATCGGCTTCAGCGCTTCCCGTACCAAATCTTCAACCGTTGTACCGGAACGGAACCCCACGCTGCTGCGAGGCGCTTGTGGCGCAGGCGCATTCAACGAATCACGCAACGCGTTCAACGCGGTCATGGAGGCAGAAAGCGTTTCACCAGACAGCAACCCCTCATCTGAGGCAGGGGCTTCTTCTGCCACTTCTTCCGCAGCGACTTCTGCCGGGGGCTCTTCTGCAGGGGCCTCTGCTTCCGCTGGAGCTGCTGCTTCCGGCGCTGGCTCCACCACTTCCTCTTTCGCTTCCGCAGCTGCGGCAGGCGTTGAAGAAACAGGTGCGGCCATAATCTCGTCGATGGAAACACTTGGCGCAGCAGTCGGCGGCTGCCCTGCCCCCTGCGCTTTGCTGACGGAACCATCTTCCGCGAGCAATTCTGTAAGCTCTAACACATCGGAACCAGAGGCATCGGACGTAGGCTCCCCCTCTTCCGCAATGATGCGCTTGATCGATTGGAGGATGTCTTCCATCGACTGGTCTTGATCCTTGGCAGCCTCGGCCATTTTACCCTCGTATTCTGGTAGATACTTATTCAAGACAGGTTACGCCAGTCGTGGTGCGAAGTGCAAGGGGATTTTAGGATTGTGTGATATTCCACAACATGTTGCAGCATGCGTGTGATTTAGGCATCGCCACCTGTGGATTATGGATGCGCATTCTGCTGCCATAGCTGAAATTTCCGCAACAAGCGGACAGCGCGAAAGAGAGGCATCATTATATTTCAGAGAGCAAGCTATCAGCATTGAACACAATGCCAGCGCCAGCAAAAGCGCTGTGGAGGCCGGGGGCGGAATCGAACCGCCGATACAGGTTTTGCAAACCCGTGCATTACCACTTTGCTACCCAGCCGCACCACTGCGGAGTGCGCTTATAACGTGCGCGCTCCGCAGGGTCAAGCAGCGTTCTGGCTTATACGGCCAGCTTTAATTTAGAGCCGGATGGAAGGCTGGAGCGCAGCATCCATGCGGCTTTCTCGTGGGCCGAGATCCGTTGCGTCATCAGGTCTGCTGTAGAGGCATCCCCTGCTTTTTCGGCAGCAGCCAGCGCCTTTTTGATAGTGGCCAACACGATCATATTGCTGTCGTGCAGGTCCTGAAGCATCCGGTCGCTGCTGAAGCTTGAGCTACCTTCGCTCATGCTCGACCACTTTTTGAATTCCGAGGCGCTACCCGGTGCTTTCTCACCCAGGGCACGAATGCGCTCCGCAATCACATCCACAGCGGCAAACAGCTCGGTATACTGCCCCTCAAACAAGGTGTGAAGGCTGCTAAAATTAGCGCCTTCCACATTCCAGTGGTAGTTCTGGGTTTTGGTCAGCAGGCTATAAGTATCTGCGAGGGTTTTTTTCAAATTTTCGGTAACGGGCTTGTTAGACATAACAACTCCTTTTCAATGTGGTGAGGTGGTAGAAAATTAAGCGTATTATAGTGGATCATTTATGAATACCCACTGAAATTATGACTCCGAGGCGAGGGTTGGAAGGTCAATCAAGACCAGCTCGGACGACTGATTGGCTGTTATCTCTAACGCCTCCAGCGCGCGGATAGCCGCACCATCGCCAGCGTAAAGGGTTTCATCGCCGATCATGACCTCCCCGGTCGAAACCAGCAGGTATGCGCCCCCCTCAAGTGACTGCGTCCATGCTTGCCCGGCGCGCAAGGTGCCCCCCCAAATTGCCGCCTCCTGGTCGATCCACAATGGCTGCTGCCCCTGATGTTGCTCGCGGCCACTGGCTAGCAGGGAGAGTGCACCCTCTGCCTTGGGAAACTGACGCGCTTCCCAGCGCGGCTGGCTGCCCTTGGTGCGCGGCGAAATCCATATCTGATAGAGACGGGTTGCCTCTTTTTCTTCATTCCACTCGGAATGGGTAATGCCGCTTCCCGCCGACATCACCTGAATATCTCCTGCGGCAGTTTTACCGCGATGCCCCAGCGAGTCTTCATGCGTGATGGCTCCCGCACGCACATAGGTGATGATTTCCATATCCCGATGCGGATGCGGCGCAAATCCACCCGCTGCCGCAACGATGTCATCGTTGATAACACGAAGGGGGCCCAGCCCCATACGTTCCGGATTATGGTAATTCGCAAACGAGAAGTGGTAATGCGCATCAAGCCAGTCGATTTGCATCGTACCAAGGTCTGCGTAACGCTGAATATCAAGCATAAAGTCTCCCGGATCGCTCACTATATAGGGAGCAATTTCCGGAATACCAGCCCCTCGTGTTAGCCTGCCTTTTTATTTTCACCCACGGCAGCGTAGAGTGCCTGATCCAGATCTGCGATGATGTCTTCTACATCCTCGATCCCGATCGACAAACGCACGGCTTCCGGCAGCACGCCTACAGACTTCTTATGAGCCTCAGAAAGTTGGCTGTGGGTTGTCGAGGATGGGTGAATCACTAACGA
>JAUIBB010000012.1 GCA_030427685.1 Alphaproteobacteria bacterium | reverse complement strand
TTGTCGCAAGGGCTGCAATGCCCTATTTCCCCAGCGTTTTTTTAATTGCCGCTCTCATTCATACGCTGTTGCAGGGCATCGAATGAGGGGAAGGCGCCGGTCTCGTCATCCGGCAGTGGCTCTTTGCTGGCGGGACTGGCAGGAGTGATTGTGTAAGCAGGGTTATGCTGCGGCTGTGTGATAATCGGGGCGGCGTTATCGGTGGCATCGCCTTCTGTACCATCGTCACTATCGGTGCCCGTAATCGTATCAAGATAGCTTGGGGCAAGCTGGGCAACCCAGTTGGCGGTTTTGGCGACATAGGGTTGCGATGCTGAGTCTTCCAGCCAATCGGGGTAATCTTTCTCGCTCATCACCAGTGTCATGACAAAGTACCCGATCGAGACAAGCAGAATGCCACGCCCGATGCCAAAGGCAAGGCCGACCATGTTGTCGATATAGCCCAGTTCGGAACTGGCTTTGACGAATTTCATCATGAGCCCGGTGAGAATCGAAAGGCTCACCAACGCAATCATGAAGACGCCAATCGAGGCCAGTCCGCTGGCAATGGCGGCACTTTTGACCTGCGGCTCGATCCACTCGCTGACGGCAGGGAAGCTGTAGAGCGAAATCATCGCAGCGCCGACCCACGAGCCCAGTGACAGAATCTCACGCACAAACCCACGGTAAAACGATACCATCGCCGACAGCAGGATAACTGTGATAACGCATAAATCGAAGATATTCAGGATGACCGAGGTTTGTATCATCCTCAACCCTCTAACATAAACCGCACCAGCGCGTCCACATCGCGCACGCCCGTATGCTTGCTGGATGCATTTTTTTCTAAAGACGCGGCAGGAATGACAGCACGTGCAAATCCAAGGGCGGTTGCTTCTTTCAGGCGCGTTTCGCTGCGGCTGACACTACGGATCTCGCCGGTAAGGCCAATCTCACCGAAGCCGACCAGCTGTGTGGGCAGGGGCTTATCGAGCAGGGCGGAAAGCAGTGCCATCGCTGCGGCGACATCGGCGGCGGGCTCGGTAACTTTGAGGCCACCCGCGACATTCAGGAAGACTTCTTTGTCCGAGAACTTCATCCCCGCGCGCGACTCCAGCACGGCGAGGATCATCGACAGCCGCGCACCATCATAGCCTACGGTCGCGCGGCGTGGGGTCGCCATGGGCGATTGCGATACCAGCGCCTGAATCTCAATCAGCAGGGGGCGGGTACCCTCCATACCGGCAAAGACTGCGGCACCACTCACTGGCTCGCCTCGCTCATGCAGGAACAGCGCCGATGGGTTGCGGACTTCCGTCAGGCCGGTATCGTTCATGGTAAAGACACCGATTTCATCCGTTGCACCGAAGCGGTTCTTCACGGCGCGCAGGATGCGGTACATTTGCCCACGGTCGCCCTCGAAATACAGTACCGTATCGACCATATGTTCCAGCACGCGGGGCCCGGCAATCTGGCCATCTTTGGTCACGTGTCCGACAAGGATCAGCGCAAAGCCACGCCGTTTTGCCGCACGGATCAGCTCATGCGCCGAGGCACGCACCTGCCCGACCGTGCCGGGTGCGGATTCAATCGAATCGACAAACATGGTCTGGATCGAGTCAATGATGACCACATCCGGTGCTTGCGGTACGTCAATCGTCGAGAGAATATCGCGCACAGAGGTTGCGGTGGCCAATGTAAGCGGTGCCTGCGTCAGGCCCAGCCGTTGGCTGCGCAATTGGATCTGCGCCAGCGACTCCTCGCCAGAGATGTAGAGCACCTGGCGGCTTCCGGCCAGAATGGCAGCCGCTTGCAGCAAAAGCGTCGATTTACCAATCCCCGGATCACCGCCGAGCAGAATGGCGGAGCCTTCGACCAGCCCACCGCCCAGCACGCGGTCCAGCTCGCCAATTCCGGTCGTCTCCCGGGCGTGGGGAGAGACCGTGTCGGCCAGTGATGCTGTCTGTAACCCTTTGCTTTTACCGGGCTTCATGCCTTTTGGGGTAAGGGTGACGGCTTCTTCGACGATACTGTTCCACTCCCCGCAGGAATCGCACTTGCCGGCCCACTTCCCGGTGACCGCGCCACATGCCTGACAAACAAACTGTGCAGAAGATTTCGCCAAAACCCCTCGACCTTCATAATTTCGTAACTATTTGAGGGTAGAACAGGTAAGATGCAACCCGAAAGGCTAAACGCGCCCGATGAAAGACGAAGTAATAGCAAGCAAATTGACGCTCGATCACAACGAGCAGATCCCCCTTCATGCAGGGATTGGCCATATTGTGGATCAAGAGCGTGAATTAACGGTGTCCATTGACCTCAGTTCGCTGAAACATCCAGAAAATCTTGGCAAAGGCCATTTTCAAAACGACCTCAAAATTGTAGCCGTGAAGCAGGATGGAACGCGTGAAGCCCTACCAATCACCCCGGAATATGCCAACAATAAACTGACATTTGATGGCATTGTCTCGGCGGACATTGATATGTTTGAAGTCGCGCTGGGCAAGGAGTCCATCATGCGGATGAAGGTACAGGGGAGAACCCTGGTGCCGGATGAGAGATACCTGAACAATCGACTGTTTGTGGACGAAATTCGGATGCTGGCCAACTCAGAAGTGCTGCAGTCTCATTTGCCGACATCGCGGAGTCTGTTTGAGGGCTTCGACCCTCAGAAACATGCGCCGGTTACTGAATTGCATACCCATTCGTCGGCGCAGCTAAGCGCGAAAGACTTGATCGACATCGCGCTGGAGCAGAATATCGACTATCCGACCGAACTGCTGACCAAGAAATTAGGCATTGTCCTGACACCAGAAGAAGAAAAAGCCGTCACCGTGAAAGCCGCCGGGTTGCGCTTTTCGCCTTGCGAGAAAGAGGGGCTGAAATGTGAGAAGCAGGGGGGCAAGTGCGACGTCATCCCACTATCGGCGCTAACGGAAGAACATCGGATGGTGTTGCAGCAGCAATTGCGGATTCCGCAGGACATGACGCTGGCATTCACTGACTTCGACCCGGCATATTACCGCTTCGTAAATCCGATCGTGAAGAATCCCAATATTGCCCGCCCCATGATTCTGAAAATCGCGCGTGATTTTGCAAAGAAAGGCGTGCAATACGCCGAGCTTTCCACAGCGTCGATGCTGAATCTGGATGCCAATGGCGAGGCAAGCTGGTTCCGCGAGGCGATTCAGGCAATCCACGATGCTGAAGAAGAAACCGGTGTTAAGCTACGCTTTCTGATTAGCATTCCGCGTAACTACACATCCTATAAAGCGATGATGGAGTTTGAGAAAATCAAGGTAGCCGCACGCCATCCGTATGTGGTGGGCATGGATCTGGTTGGTTACGAATACAACAAGACCAGCGATTTTGGAGCGATTCTATCCCACGCCGCTGACTGGGCACGCGCGCCAGAAGGTACCGAGCTAAAGCCGGGCGATGGTTGGGACTTCCAGAAAGACTTTACCTTCCGCATTCACGGGGGGGAAACCGGAAAAAACGCAGGCAACGTGGCCGAGCCTGTGCGTATTGCCGAGCATTTCGGGGTACAGGTGCGCATCGCGCATGCCCTGCATGAAAAGCCAGATAGCTATCTCGATAAAAAGATTCACGAGCTCTCAAGCCGGGAGCCGCCCCTTGTCTCGATGGAGTTCTGTGCTCCGTCGAATATTGCCTACAACAATATCAAAAACATTCAGGAAGTGCCGTTTCGGCGCTGGTTAAAATGCTGCAAAAACTGGTTCATCGGAAGCGATGGCGCTGGTGCAATCCAGACCGATCCTAACCAGCTGGCACTGTCGGCCATGGCCGCTGGGGTCAGCTTGCAGCAGCTGGAGCAGATGCGCGAATGCGAAACAGCCTATATCGCACGCCAGCAAGCAAACTTTGAACGTAAGAGCAAGGCATTCAGCAATCACTACCAGCCAGAGGCTGTGCATGATGAGGGCTTCGACCCCAAGGCAAATGCCCGCTTCATTCAAGACCTCTCGCAGCATATTGAGGCGATTCAGAAGCCTGATATCAGCATTCAGGATCCGGCCAACCCCTCTACAACCCTGACGGTAAATAAAATGGATCCGGTCAACCCGGTGCTGCCGGAAGAGTTTAAGGGCAAGATGCCAATCCTTATGGCGGGTGCGTCGAAGGAGTCATTTGACCAGCTCTCGCGCCTGACACAGACGGAAATTCGCAATACCTTGCGGATGCTGGTCGATGCGCTGGACCCACAAAAAGTCTATTTCGTGATGGGGCGTACAAAGCGTGAGGGGATTACCGCCGTGCTGGATGCTGCCATTCTCGACCATAACCGCGTCCACCCACACAACAAATTCAAAGTGCTGGCGTTAAGCACCAAAGATACACCAGACTTGCCGCACTCTTTTAGCTGGCTGGTGCCACAACCCGGTGAAATTGGGCAAGTGCCGGCGAATATCAGCAAGTTTATGCATGCGCGCTATCAGGAAACCAAACAGGCGTTGAATATTTTTATTAGCGGCAGCAATTTTACCGGCGATATGATTAAGAAAACCCGGGATACAAAAGACATGCCCTACCTGCTGATGGAAAATGCAGCAGGTGCCAGTCAGGCGGCTAGTAAGGAGGTGCGCTCTGAACGCAAATTCCGCGATGGGATGTCGCTGCTTATGCATATTCATGATCTGGATTTGCCAGTCGAAGGCGGCATTTTCCGCAAGGAAGTTGACCCACGGAATGCCGATTTATTGAAAGAATGGGTGGAGTCCAGAAGAATGCTGCCCAAACCGGGTACCCAGCATTGGCCGGTGGATCCAGCGGCACCAATTAAGGGCGTTTCGATTCAGCGGTAATCGGCCCCTCGGCGCGGCCATGGACGAATTGGTCGACATAGGCATTGCCAGAGTTATCGATACTACTGACCGGGCCATCCCAGATGATTTTCCCCTGATAGATCATCGCGACGCGATTGGCGATTTTACGGACGCTGCCCATATCGTGGGTAATGGTGACTGCGGTGCTGCCCAGTTGCTTTACGCAGTTGCTGATGAGGTCGTTGATGACATCTGCCATGATGGGGTCAAGGCCGGTGGTAGGCTCATCAAAGAAAAGTATCTCTGGATTTGAGGCAATGGCACGGGCAAGGCCGACACGCTTTTGCATGCCACCGGAAAGCTCGGAGGGGAGCAGGTCTGCAACTTCCGCCGCGAGGCCAACCGCTTCCAGTTTCTCTACGGCTAGTTCGTGCGCGGTTTCCGCCGTCAGGTGCTGACCACGCTCGCGCGCGCCGAAGGTGATGTTTTTCCAGACCGGGAGTGAGTCAAACAATGCGCCACCCTGAAACAGCATGCCGACTTTCTGCAGCATCGGTGCACGCTCGCGGAACGAGAGATGGGTGATGTCCTTGCCATCGACTTCAATGGTACCTTCATCGGGCTTAATAAGGCCAAGGATGGTTTTAATCGTCACCGATTTTCCGGAGCCGGAGCCACCAATAATCACCAGTGATTCGCCGTCTGCAACCTCAAGGTTGACACCATTGAGCACGGTCTTGCGGCCGAAGCGCTTATGGATATTGGTCAATTTAATTTTGGGGGATGCCATACTAAACCGCGAAGAAAAGTTCGGTGAGGAGGTAGTTTGCTAGCAGGATCAGGATTGATGCAGAAACCACCGCATTCGTGGTTGCCGTACCAACGCCCTGTGCGCCGCCTTTGCTGTGATAGCCATGGTAACAACCCATCAGTGCAACGATGAAGCCAAACACGGCGGCTTTCATCAACCCGCTGGTGACATCGAACCATTCCAGGTAATCCCACGTATTATTGATGTAGGGAATGGGGGCGAAGTTAAGTGCTTTCACGCTCACCGCATAACCGCCGAAAATACCGATGACGTCGCCCACAAACACAAGGCAGGGGAGCATCAGCGTGGCTGCCAGCAGGCGGGGGAAGAGCAGGTATTTATAAGGGTTGGTGGAAAGGGTCACCAGCGCATCGACCTGCTCGGTCACACGCATCGTGCCGATCTCTGCGGCGAAGGAGGCGCCGATGCGCCCTGCCAGCATCAGGCCTGCCATCACAGGGCCAAGTTCACGCGTGATGGCGAGCGCTACAACAATCGGGATCGAGCTTTCAGCTGAGAAGCGCGAGAACCCGGAATAGCTTTGCAATGCCAATGCGCCGCCGGTGAAGAGTGTCGTCAGGCCAACGACCGGCAGTGAGTAATAGCCAATTTCAACCAGCATTCGCAGGAACTGGCGCGGGTAATAGGGCGCACGCACGCCGCTGCTCACGCAGCTCCATGTAAATAGTGCTAAACGCCCAATCGCGGACAGAAAGAGCAGAAAAACACGGCCAATGGCAGCGAGGGGGTTATGCGTCATGATCCGTTCCATCAGCCTTTCTTACAAAGTTCGGGGGTGGGAGTCCAGTGCTTGCTGCCTTAAATATAGATACGCTTCACCCGCGCACCAATCCGTGCGAGGGTTTCGTACCCGATGGTCTCTACCGCGCCAGCAAGATCATCCACGCGGATACCGTCGGCATCGCCCAGTAATGTAATCGGTGCGCCTTCCTGTGTGAGTGACTCAGGAACTTCCGTCACATCAAATACCAGCATGTCCATTGTGACGCGCCCTACAAGTGGGACGCGATGCTCACCCACATACCCCACCGCCTTATGCGACAAGCCGCGCAAATAACCATCGGCATATCCACTGGCAACGGTGGCAAGTCGTGCGCCTGCGGTCGCTGCTCCCGCTCCGCCATAGCTGATGGTCTGGTTATGGGTAAGGGTGCGTGTCATCAGGATGGGCGCCTGCCAGCTGGCGACAGGGCGCATGGGGTTTTCCGCTTGCTCCTGCGGCGAAATACCATAGAGCGAGCATCCGGGCCGCGCGAGCTGGAAATGGTATTCTGGATCTAAAAAGATGCCCCCAGAGTTGCAGAGCGATACCGGAATTCCCGGTGCATGTCGCGACGCAGCCTTGAGCAACGCCAACTGCATTGGGTTGAGCGGGTGCCCAGGCGTAGGGGCGCAGGAAAGATGGCTCATGAGCAGCCCAACCCGGCAGGATTCAAGCAGCTTGGGTTCTGCGAGCATCAGCGCATCGAACTCCTCAGGTTGTAGTCCCAGCCGACCCATTGCGGTATCAATATGCAGCGCGCTGACGGCATGCACATGTTCGGCGGCGATGGGCTTCCATCGGTCAATCTGTGTGCGTGAGTTCAGCACCGGAATCAGGCGATGCGCTGCAAAGGAGAATTCTTCCCCCGCCTGTACACCATGGAACACAAGGATACGGACATCCGGGAGTATTTCACGCAGGGAAAGCGCTTCGGAGAGCGTCGCCACAAAAAAGGTATGGCAGCCTGCATTTTCCAGTGCACGTGCAACGGGTGCCATGCCCAGCCCATAGGCATCGGCTTTCACCACGGCACCACATTCATCCCCGGCGAAGCGGCGGCGGAGCTGCTCCCAGTTGGCGACGATGGCCGAGAGGTCAACGGTAAGGGTAGGGGTTGTAAACATAGTTTATGTGCTAGCGGGTGCGTCGCCGAAAGAGAAGTGGTTTTTCAGCAGGGCAATCTGCCGCGGATGCCTAATAATACTGTTCGGGCAGCTGGTCTTCCGTAACACGATCCATGAAGCGCGTGATCTCGCCCTGGAATTGCAGGGTGACGGTGTCGACCGGCCCGTTACGGTGCTTGGCAACAATCACATCTGCGAGCCCGTGGACGGCGTTCATTTCCTGTTGCCAGGTAGCGTGCTCGGGCGTGCCTTCACGCGGCTGCTTGCGCTGCATGTAGTATTCTTCACGATAGACGAACATCACGATGTCGGCGTCTTGCTCGATGGAGCCGGATTCCCGTAGATCCGCCAGTTGCGGACGCTTATCGTCGCGGCTTTCCACGCTCCGCGAGAGCTGCGAAAGGGCGATGACCGGAATATCAAGCTCCTTGGCGATTGCCTTCAGGCCTTGCGTAATCTCGGAAACTTCCTGCACGCGGTTGGTCTGGCTATTGCTCGACGATGGACGCAGGAGCTGTAGGTAATCGACCACCAGCAGCGAGACATTATGCACCCGCTTGAGGCGTCGCGCACGGCTACGCAGCGCACCGATGCTGAGTGCCGGGGTGTCGTCGATATGCAGTGGCAGGTGGCTTAAATTTGAGGATTCTTCTACCAGCCGTTGGAACTCATCCTGCGTTAGGTCGCCGCGCTGTAGCTTATGTGAGCTTACGCCGCACGCTGCGGCCAACAAGCGCAGCGCCAATTGCTCGCCGGACATCTCAAGCGAGAAAAACCCAACCGAGCGTGGCTTCTCGTTGCGCTCAAAGGCGCCCTCATCTTCTCTGGCGATGGCCACCGCCGCGTTGAAAGCCATGGTGGTTGCCAGCGCTGTTTTCCCCATCGCCGGACGGCCAGCAAGGATCAGCAGGTCGCTGGGATGCAACCCGCCGAGCAGCCGGTTCATGTCCTTAAAGCCGGTATCCAGACCCACCACCTCGCCGGAACGTTTGAAGGCTTTTTCGGTGCGGTTCAATGCATCGATCACCGCGAATTTCAGGGGTTGGAACCCGCCTTCTGCGTCGCCATCTGTGGCAAGCTTGAACAGTTGTTGCTCCGCGATCTCCACCTGACGGATCCCGGCATGCTCGCTCTGCGGATTGAAGGCCTCAACCACTACATTTTCGCCCACGCCGATCAGGCGACGCTTGATGGCAAGGTCGCGGATGATGCGGGTGTAGTCATGGATGTTGATGATCGACGTTGCCGCCGCTACCAGCTTGACGAGGTATTGATCTTCGATTCCTTCACCACCCGCGAAATGATGCTTCAGCGTGACCGGGTTGGCAATCAGCCCCTTGTCGTTGAACTGTTGGATGACTTTGTAAATGCGCTGGTGGATGCCCGCATAAAAATCCTCTGGCACCAAGGTTCCGCCCACATGGTTGAGCGCTTCATTGTTCGCAAGGATCGCGCCGAGGATCGCCTGCTCGGCCTCCAGGTTATGCGGGGCTTCTTTCAGTGGAAGCGCGTCGTCTTTTTGGGGTGGTTGTGAAGGGTGTTCGAGCACTGCCGCCATGATCCGTTACTTGCCTGATATTTTGTTTTTGGGTGGGACACCATACTAACAGATTTTCCAGCGGCCAGCATCTGGTATGAAGTTACGCACACATAATAGTGCAGCATGCGCAACAGCAGCACCAGAGGGCGATCAACGCCGTAGAGGGAATGTGAATAACACCCATAAAAAAAGCCCGGCCATCGCTGGCCGGGCTTTGTAAGGGATCGAAGCGAAGTGCTGACTTAAGCAGCGGTTTCTGCTTCGGCTGCATCTGCTGCTACTTCTTCAGCAACGGCAGCTTCTTCTGCTTCTACGACGGCTTCTTTTTCAGCCAGCTCTTGTGCCAGCAGGCCTTCTGCGTTGCGAGCAACATGTACCTTCACTGGCACCTCAACTTCGGGGTGCAGCTGAATGGTTGCTTCGTAAACGCCGAGGGTCTTGATCGCCGACGTCATGTCGATAAACCGACGCTCGATTGCATGACCAGCATCTGCCAGAGCAACAGCGATGTCGCGTACGGCAACCGAGCCGTAGAGCTTTCCATCTTCCGAAGCCTGACGGATAATGCTGACCGAAAGATCTGCCATAGTAGCGGCGAGTTTCTCGGCAACGGCCTTGCTCTCAGCATTTTGTTTCTCAAGCACGGCACGACGACCTTCAAAGACTTTTTTGTTTTCTTCGGTCGCGCGGAGCGCTTTTTGTTGCGGCAGCAGGAAGTTACGGGCAAAGCCGTTCTTCACTTTTACGACATCACCAACACTGCCAAGGCGGCTGATGCGTTCTAACAGGATAACATCCATGATTCGGGCTCCTATGACTGTACGACGTATGGCAGAAGCGCGAGGTTGCGAGCGCGTTTGATCGCTTGGGAAAGCGCGCGTTGCTTCTTCGCAGAAACGGCGGTGATACGGCTTGGCAGAATTTTGCCACGCTCGGAAATGAAGCGGCTCAGCAGCTTCACATCTTTATAGTCCACCGTCGGAGCGTTCGGGCCCGAAAGGGGGCACGACTTGCGACGACGGAAGAAAACCTTACGGCCACCGGCGGCGCCTTCTGCGCTGCTGGCGCGGCCACCGGCCGGACGTTCACTGCGCTCTGGGCGCGGATTGTTATGGGTGCTCATTCTCTCTCTCCCTTATGCGGCTTCGTAAGAATCGCCGGATTTCTGTTGCATCATGACGGTTGGCGTTGCGTCCATTTTGTCCATACGCACGGTCATGGTGCGGATGACATCTTCGCTGATGCTCATTTGGCGCTCCAGCTCTTTCAGCGCGACTGGCGAGCAGTCGAGGCCGAGCATGGTGTAGTGGCCTTTGGCCATTTTGTTGATTTTATACGCCAGCGTGCGCAGACCCCAATATTCGGTCTTCACGACCGTGCCTTCATTGTCGGTCACGATTTTGCTGAACAGGTCGGTGGCTTTTTGCACATCAGCGCGGGACAGATCCGAGCGCATGACGAACGTGCATTCATAGAATGCCATAAGACTTCTCCTCATTAACGGCTGCTTTCGATTCCTACACCCCATGTGCAGCTACAAGGCAACCTGTGAATTAATGCTCCCCGCACCGCGAGGAGTGGGGCTTTTAAGGGATGAGGGCAGGAAAGGCAAGGGGAAAGATATAAAAAAGTGCTCGGATCACGAGGATCCAAGCACCGGTAGTTGCCTCTTCTGCCCCCTATTTATCTGGTCTGATAGGGAGTGAAGCGACAACTCCTCCCAGTAGGAGGGTGCCTGCGAATATCAGGAGAGCCCATGGATTCTCCTGAATAATTTGAGGTTTGCAGTAGATGGCAATGTAGCCAATTGCACCCATAAAATACAATGAACCTTTTTTTAAATTCATAGCTATTTTTTAATTTATCGCGTTATTCCGCCGCGAATCGGTTAAGAAATTAGAAATGCTGGGAATAGCAGCATCTGTCTTTTAGTTGAGAAATAGGGTTTACAGGTAAGCGATAGGGCTTACAGGTTCCTTAAATTCACAACACTAAACAGGAGCATTGTAGCACAAGACTTGGGCTATCTTGATAACAGTTCGGTGAAACTTGCTGCTGCCGCCTGCTGTGCAGAGGCTTGCCCTTTGGCGGAAAGAGCGCTAGGAATGGGCGTCCACAGGGCATGACCACCCGCTGAATGGTAGGGTCTGGATGGGGCTGCCTCTGGATGCTGGCATGCGCTGGGATAAAAAGAAAAAACAATAGATTAGGAGATCATCAATGACCACCGCACTCGTATTCCCGGGCCAAGGCTCGCAAACTGTTGGCATGGGGCAGAGCCTCGCCGAGAACTTCCCCGTCGCGCGGGAAGTATTTCAGGAGGTAGACGAGGCGCTGGGCATGAAACTCTCCAAAATCATGGCCGAGGGGCCGGACGCTGACCTCACCAGCACCGAAAACGCCCAGCCAGCCATCATGGCGGTGTCGATGGCGGCCTTCCGGGTGATGGAAAAAGAGATGGGGTTCACCCTCCCGCGCGGCGCATCCTGCGTGGCCGGGCATTCGCTGGGGGAATATTCCGCGCTGACCGCAGCGGGTGCCTTCAGCATCTCGCAATGCGCTAAGCTGCTGAAAATTCGTGGTGCCGCGATGCAGGCCGCCGTGCCGCAGGGCAAGGGTGGCATGGTTGCGATCATCGGCCCGGAATTTGATGCCGTACGCGAGATTGTCCGCGAAGCCAAGGGCCGCGCACTGGGGGAAGTGATTGAAATCGCGAACCAGAACTCCACCAACCAGACCGTGATCTCCGGCTCGGCACGTGGCATGGAAATCGCCATCGAGGTCGCGAAGGAAAAAGGCGCGAAACGTGCCCTGCCACTGCCAGTCTCGGCGCCGTTCCACTGCTCGCTGATGGCCCCCGCCGCCATGGCCATGAAGGAGGCGCTCACGAGCACGGATATCCAGACGCCGCGCGTGCCGGTGGTTGCCAATGTCACCGCTGATTATGTCAGCGACCCTGCCTTGATTAAGGAGCTGCTGGTCAGTCAGGTGACGGGTACCGTGCGCTGGGTCGATAGCGTGCTGGCGATGCAGTCTGCCGGGGTGACCCGGGTGATCGAAGTGGGCCATGGCAATATCCTCGCCGGGCTTATTAAGCGCATTGCCCCGGAGATTTCCGTGGTCAATATTGGCACCGCCGAAGATCTGGACAAATATAGCAAGGCCGCATAAATAATTGATTATGCTTTGGCTTTTAGTCAATAAGTCTGGATTATGGAAATTATTTGGTGCCTTTTCCGCCCCATTCAGTGGGTGGTGCTTCCCTGTCTCCATATAGCTCGCTGCACTGTGCGGCGTTCCATGCCTCGACGAAAAGTGTCGGGGGCGGCCTGCTGTTAGCGTATTTTCCCTTGATGGTCTGCGGTAGTAGCATCTGCACAAAAGGCTGAACGATCTTCCGTAGGTGCATTCCAGTGCTACGGATTTTCTGCCGATACCAGATAATCCCCCACATGTGGCTTACGCATTGGCAGAATAGACGCGCGATAAGAACGGCCAACAGCGACAACTGAGCACACAATGCCACGCACGCCAATAAACCACTTGACTTGCGCGCTTACCCATGGTGTATGTCGCGGCCTGTTTTGGGCTTCACGCCCCCGGATGGCCTCTTCGTCTAGCGGTTAGGACACCTCCCTTTCACGGAGGTAACACGGGTTCGATTCCCGTAGAGGTCACCATCTTCCCATCTGGATTTGGTGCATAAAAAAACCCACCCTTTTGGCAAGGATGGGTTTTCGTGTGTGTGGGGTATTGGGTTAGGTGGTGCGGCCTGTGGCCTTTGCTTGGCTGTCGACGACCATCTCCTCATGTTTGGCGGCACCGACAATGTTCTTGGGCGGTGCAAAGCTGCGGGTGCTGGGGTCGTACCATGCGATTTTGTCGGCATCGCATTTGACATGGGTAGGGGGCTCCTGTGCCTCCTGCCTGGCGATGGTGCCGACTTGCACATGGTTGGCATCCAGATCGCCGGCATCAAGGAACTGGTTGTCCCGTGCGAAGAATCCCTCGAAGTTCAGGGTATGCGTGCCTTGACGGGCATCTTTACCCACTTTATCGCGCAACTCTGCGGCCATGGCCTTCTGTGCTTCAGCAGTATTGGTAGGGCAGCTGATAGACGTATGGACGGCAATATCCTTACCCGCGCCATTGATCACATTGCGCAGCCCCACCTGGTAAAAAGGAATATCCGACGTATTGAAGGGGTACGGGATGTTTATCGCGATATCCGGGGTCATTGCACCAACCTGCTGCGCAACATTCGCATAGGGGTTCTGGTAGAGGCAATCCGCGACGATGAATTTTTTGCCGTCGCTGTGGGTTTTGCCGGCAAGCGGGGACATAACATTCAGCGCACCTTCGATCTCGGCGCGGTTGTTTGTTTTGTCGGAGACAAGGCTGATATTATCGAGACCTGTCAGGTAGAGACCATCGAAGTCTGCTTCAGCGGCCCGGCAGAAATTGCTGACCAGTGTGCGTGTCTGCTCATTGCTGAAATCAGGCATGTGGTAGCCGGGATATTGGGTTTGTGGCAGGAAGCCGTTGATGGCCTGAATCGCGTCGTATAGCGGCTTCTGATAGCCGTTATCCGGGTTGATGTTGGAAATATCAATGCGGGCGAGGCTGCCGCTCGGTCTCGCGGTGCGCACGCGCCCGACGGGGTTTGAGGGAACATCGTAATAGCCCGGCTCAACCGCGCAGGTGAAGTTTTCCATTTTGTGCACGATATCCATATTCCCGAGCGGGTCGCTGTAATTCTGCGCGAAATGGCCGACATCGACCTTTACGCGGCGCGCTACGGCGGTATCGTTACCGTAGACCTTCAGTGTATCGCCCTGATGGTTGATGATAGTGCCGAAATTCAGCGTATCACGGATAAGGATCGTATCGCGATCGACAATATAATAGATCTTGCCGGGGCCTTCGATGACAATCGTATCTTTCGTGCCGCCCCCTCCTGTAGAGGAAGGGGGTGTCACCGGGCCTTTGCGGCAGGCATCGGCGAAAATGGCTGCGGTGGCGGCTGCAAGCAGCACCAGCTTGGTGCCTGTATTGCCGGGGCGCGAGCTCTGTGCGATCGTAGCACCTTCTAGCGGAATGGCGTTGGTCAACTGCTGTTCTGACAGGTCTTTGGCGTCAACGGGCACGCCTTCAAATTCAATGGCGGCTTGTTCTGCGTTAGTCACAGTAGGGTGTTTGCTCATAAGGATGCTCCGGAATTAGATGAAATCACAGAGTACCATAACAGCTGGGCCCCTCACTGCGTGTGAAGGTTTGATGACAGTTGGCACTGCTATCGCTGCGCTAATCGTCCCAGAGTTTGGGCTGGGGCACGGCATAGGAAGGTGGCGCACTGGCAGCTTGTGGCCGGGGGACGTCGATCATATTGTGGGTGACAGCCATTTCAGAGCGCATTTCAGAGCTGGGTTCGCCACGTCCGGCAGCAAGGACTTCGCCATATTCGCCGGGCATGAAGTCCTCGGTCTTGCGCATCTTATCGCGCAGCTGCTGGAGGCTTTTGAGGCTAAGCTGCAGGTAGGTGAAGATGGGGTCGCTGAAGACGTTCTTGCCTTGCAGCAGAATCACCACTTTTTCGTTAAGCAGCTGCTCATCCAACTCGACCGGAGTTGAATTTTTACTGAAAGCGCTGGTTTTCCACGTGGTATTCATGGCCTATGACTGTCCCATAATCGCGGCGGATTATAAAGATCCCTGACGCTTTAGGGAAGGTTTTTCGCATTTTTGCCGCCCCGGCGTGGCGGTTGCGCCGATCGGGGGCCTATTGATAGCGGTAGAGCTCGGCGTCGCGGGTGATGAAATAAAGCGCCCCATTGGCGATAATCGGCGCCGTTACCGGGTCTTCTGCCAGCTCATAGGTGCCAAGGGTAGAGCCATCCTGCGGTTTAAAGGTGGTCAGGATACCTTTTGCGTCCAGCACCAGCACGGCATTGCCCGCGAGGATGGGGCCATAGAGCGCTGGCGTTATGTCGCGCGTGGGGTCGCGCTTATCGGTTACGGCCAGCGATGATGCCCAGCGCACTTGTCCATCACGCTTGAAAATAGCCGCCAGATCATGCGTATCCGACAGCACAAACAGGACGTTCCCCGCCGACCAGGGGGTGGTGTGCCCACCGATGCGTTGCTCCCAGAGAGGGCGACCGTTCACCAGCGCACTGGCCTGCATCTGGCCGTTGGCAGACAGGGCCACCACGGCGCCATCCTGCACCAGCGGCTCGGCGTCGATGCCGCTGAAAATGGCAGAGGCGCGGGTTTTGATGGTACTGCCAAGCGTATCGCTCCAGATCACATTGCCGGTTTCGGCGCGCAGGGCAAACAACTCGCCTGAGGAATAAGCAGAAATAACAATACCATCGCGGATCACGGGTGAGGTGGTGGCAAAATAGCTGGCGGCCTCGCGGATGCCACGGTGCGTCCAGCGCACGGTGCCGGTTTTGGGGTCATAGGCGACGGTCTGGTTATCTGCCGTTAAGACCGCGACAATCGTGCCGTCGGCAGCGGGTGCACCGCGCACGGGTGCGCCGACCTGCGTGCTCCACAAGGTGGTGCCATCGGCCATGGAAATAGCCCGCAAATTGCCGGTTCCGGTACTGGCAAAGACAGTGCCATCGGCATAGGCCAGCCCACCACCAAGCGCATCGGCGATGCCTTCGTTCTGGCCATCACTATTGACCCATTTTATCTGCTCGATATGGGAAGCGTCATGGGCCGAGACAATACCTGCCGCATCCATTGCCAGAACCACACCGTCTTCGATAATGGGGACAGGGCCGCGCACACGGCTAAATCGATTGCCATCCCCCACGGTGACATGCTGCGATTCGGTCAGGCCGGTGAGGCCAATATGGCCCGTATCCATAGCATCGTTAAGCGAGCGCCAGTTAGTGAGATTGGTTTGCTCGGGGATGGTGACGTCAATGTCTAGAACGGCACTGTCGGGTGTGATATGGGAGGGGCTGAAGACAACGTCGATGCGCTCGCCGGGCGCGCGCTTGATCTGGCGCTTCGCACCACCCATCCAGTCTGGCAGATCGGTGCTGTCACAGGCGGAGAGCATGAGGAGCGCTGCGAGTGCGAGCGTGAGGTGACGCTTCATCATTTGGCAAGGGTCTCGTTTCGTAGGGTCGAAAGCGATTGGCTGATGCGCGCACGTGCGCTATCCGGCGTATCAGGACTGGTTGCGAGCTGCTCCATTAGTGCCAGCGCTTCGGCGGATTCTCCGGCATTCCAGAGAATTGCTGCCTGCCATTCACGCCGTTGGCTGGCGAGGGGAGAATCCTTGCCACTGGTCAGGCAATTTGCCTTGCTGCTGTCTAATCCGGCGAGGCGAAGGCAGGCGATGTCTGACCAAAGCCCAACCGGCGCGTGGCTTGCGGTAGTGAGGACGGCTACGGCTGCTTCCTTCTGGTTTGCGGCAACCAGGGCGCGTGCCTGCCACAGCTGGGCAATGATTTTCTGTTCGCCACGCATTTCTTTTGCCAGCGCTGCGAACGCCTGGGCGGCTTCTTGCGGCTGTTGCTGGTCGAGCAGTTGTGTTGCGTCACTCATACGCAGCATCAGCTTGCCGCCGCGATCATGCTGATAATGCTGCCAGATGCTATTCGCTGCTGTAGCTCCAATGATGAGCGCTATGGTGATGAATAGGGGTTTGCGCCAGCGTGCCCAAAGCCGTGCCATTTTCTCGGCGCGCAGATCATCATCAATTTCCTGCAGTAAACTATCGGTCATGATTCCCTCGGATTGAATTCCTGTAAGGCCTCTATAACGTGGGCAATCGTATTTGGCCAGTCATGAGGTTGCGGCTGGCGGAACAGACGTGCGGTTGGGTACCACGGGCTATCGCTACGTTCCAGCAGCCAGCGGTAATCCGGCATGTTTGGCAGCAGTATCCAGCAGGGCTTGGCAAGCCCCCCGGCCAGATGCGCGACAGAGGTGTCGACGCTGATGACGATATCCATGGCATCGACCAGTGCGGCGGTATCCGCGAAATCCTGCAACTGGTCACGATGGTCGATTAACGACGTGTAGTTTGGCATGTCGCTATCGCGCACTTCCCGCTGCAACGAATGAAATTCAAACGGTAGTTGCAGCAAGGGTGCCAGTGTCGCGAGCGGGGTGCTGCGCTTGGCATCATTCGTATGAATTTTTGCTCCTGACCAGACCAGCCCGACGCGCAGGCGGGTTTTGGCTCCCAGACGTTCATTCCACTGCGCTTGTCTGGCCTCGGGCACCCGTAGGTAAGGTGCAGGGGCCGGGATGGTTGCCAGGGTAGTTCCCATCGCCAGCGGCAGGCTCATAATCGGGCATTGCAGGTCGAATTGATCTGGCATGCTGCCATGGGCGATAAAGCGGATAGCAGGATCTGGAAAGCTGGTGGTAAGCAGTGGAATCAGTGCGTCCGGGGTTTCTGCGATAACGGTCGCTCCCTTTGCGACCAGTAGCGGAAAGTAGCGGCTCATCTGGATGAAGTCACCGTATCCTTGCTCGGGATGGATAAAGAGCGTTTTTCCTTCAAGCGATGTATCGCCCAGCCAGAGGGGCTGCTCAAAATGGCGGACGTCATCGCGCTGGAATTCAGTTTCCCAGCGTGACTCATACAGGCGCAATCCTTGCTCCAGATCACCCAGCAGCAGGGTGAGCACGGCCTTGTTCCAGGGAGTGGTTTTGATGGTGGGTTGCAGCGCCAGCGCCTGATCGTAATCAGCCAATGCTTCGGCATAGCGTTTCAGGCCAACCAGCGCGCTGCCGCGTGTGTCATAGGCAAGGGCAACATTAGGACGCAGGGCAAGCGCGCGGTTACAGCCCTCGATCGCTTCCTCGTAGCGCTCGCCTCTGTTTAGCGCTGCCGCATGGTTGAGATGGGCATCCACGTATTGTGGATCCAGCTCGATCGCGCGGGCATAGCTGGCGAGGACTTCAGCATGATCCTTTTCTTTGTCCATGAAATTGCCACGATTGTTGTGCGCTACGGCAAGGGTGGGATCCAGTGCAATTGCCTGATTATAGTCCGCCAGCGCTTCTGCTCGCTTCTCCAGCGCACCATAGACATTTCCGCGGGATGTGTAGGCCAGCGGCAGCTTGGGGTCGAGCGCGATAATGGCATTGCAGGCATCCAGCGCTTCTTCATAGCGCTGCAGCCGGTATAAATTATTTGCCCGGTTTAATTGTGCCTGCACATTGCTGGGCTGGAGGGCGGCGGCACGCTCATAGCTCTCCAGCGCTTGCGCATAGTCACCCATCGCATCCAGCGTAATGCCACGATTGAAATGTGCAGTGGGATTGGTTGGCTCAAGCGCACTGGCGCGCGCGTAGCTGGCGGCTGATTCCGCGTGCCGCCCGGCCTTACCCAGTACATTACCCAGCGCGAAATGTGCGTATGCCATTTTAGGCTGGGAAGTGAGTAGACGTTTGATGAGGGCTTCTGCCTCGGCATATTCTCCGCGTTGCGAATGCAGCGTGCTGAGGTTAAGCAGCGCATTTGCATCCTTAGGATCGGCCCCGAGAATACGTTGGTATAAATGTTCCGCCTCGGTGATCTGCCCGGCTTCATGGAGCGCCATTGCTTCGGAGAGGGTTTTCGGGATGTGCTTCTTCTTCAGCGGTTCGACCATCGGCTTTCTGGCTCCTTCGTTATTCCCACTCAATCGTGGCGGGGGGCTTACTGGTGATATCATAGGTCACCCGGTTAATGCCATGCACTTCATTGACGATACGGTTGCTGATGCGTAGCAGTACATCGTGTGGGAAGGCGAACACGTCGGCAGTCATGCCATCGGTGGAGGTCACGGCACGTAGGGCGCAGACGGCTTCGTATGTGCGCGCATCGCCCATCACACCCACGGTGTTGACGGGCAACAATACAGCGAAGGCCTGCCAGATTTTATCGTACAGATCATTGGCACGCAATTCTTCGATGTAGATTGCATCGGCACGTTGCAGGATCGCGACTTTCTCGGGTGTGATTTCACCGGGGATACGAATGGCAAGGCCGGGGCCGGGGAAGGGGTGGCGATAGACCATCGCCGGTGGAAGGCCAAGCTCAACACCCAGTTTGCGCACTTCATCCTTAAACAGTTCACGCAGCGGTTCGACCAGCCCAAGCTTCATTTTCTCTGGTAAACCACCTACGTTGTGGTGCGATTTAATGACAACGCTGGGGCCGCCATGGAAGGAGACGGACTCAATCACATCCGGGTAGAGTGTGCCCTGCGCCAGGAACTTTGCATCACTGACTTTGGTGGCCTCTGCATCGAAAATATCGATGAAGAGCTTGCCGATGATTTTACGCTTTGTTTCTGGGTCGCTAACCCCGGCAAGTGCGCCTAGGAAGGTTGCGGATGCATCGACATACACCAGCGGAATTTTATAATGGTCGTTGAAGCTTTTCTGTACCTGCTCAGCCTCACCCAGACGTAGCAGCCCGGTATTGACGAAGATACAGCACAGCTGGTCGCCAATGGCCTCGTGCAGCAGCTTGGCCGCTACCAGCGAATCTACGCCGCCGGATACGCCACAGATCACGCGGCTGCTGCCTACTTTTTCACGAATGCGGGCGATCTCTTCATCACGAAATCCTTTCATGCTCCAATCACCGGTGCAGCCGCAGATTGTGTTCACAAAATTCGCTAATAGTTTTGCACCATCAGGCGTGTGCGCGACCTCTGGGTGGAATTGGAGCCCGTAGATACGCTTTTCCTCATGCGCAATGGCAGCATAAGGTGCACCACGGCTGGTGGCCGTTACTACGAAACCCTCTGGAATAGCATCTACTTTATCGCCATGGCTCATCCAGACCGGGTGGCCGTTGCCCATGTTCCAGACATCCTTGAAGAGTGCACTATCCGCCACAATGGTGAGGTCGGCGCGGCCAAATTCGCGCGTGCCGCCAGAGCTGACGCGCCCACCCAGCAGTTTGCAGATTAGTTGTTCACCGTAGCAGATACCCAGCACTGGAACGCCAAGCTCAAAAACAGCAGCATCGATAGTGGGCGATGCATCGCCATGCACCGATGCGGGGCCACCCGAGAGAATGATGCCCTTTGCGCCGAAAGCGGTAATCTCTTCCATCGGTATGGTGAAGGGACGTATCTCGCAATAGACACCGGCCTCGCGCACGCGTCGCGCAATAAGCTGAGTGACCTGGCTGCCAAAATCGAGAATTAAAATACGTTCATGCGTCGTCATGGTTACAAAAAGTCCCTACTGATAAAATGAAATTCAACGCCGGAACGTGTCATACAAGCAAGCGTGTTCCGCACGCCACATCTTTGTTTGTGGCGGCGGCACCATAGCGTCAGATGCCCCTGCTGCCAAGCGGTTTAGTCGTGGCGACACATACTATATATAGTGGTGACAAAATAGGTGGGTGAAGCAAAGTAGTGACATAAAAATAGGCATCGAAAAAAATATTTTGGCAGAAAGCGGGGGCAACTACATTTAGCTTGACGCTCTTGTGGCGCGTATGGGCAGAATGAAACAGATTTATGCCGGTAAGATCGTTTTATTTAACGGATAACAAGGTTTGGCTTCGATGCGCCCAGGAGTGATCATAGTACTACTAATTGCGATTGGCTTGGCCGCCGCAGTTCTTATGACTTCAGAAAATCAAACGGCTGCTCCAGCCCCTGCGCAGACCGCTGCGCCAGAAATTAGGACCACCAACATCTATGTTGCGGCACAACCGATTCCGATCGGTACGGTGGTGCGGCAGGAGATGCTCACCATCCAGCCATGGCCAGAGCATTTGGTGCTGCCGGGTTTTATCCGCGCAGACGGCGGTGCGCAGAATGTGGTGGGCTTTGTAACGCGCGCGCCATTCCAGCCGCAAGAGCCAATCATCAATGCGAAGCTTGCGAAGCCAAGCGACCCGAACTTCCTCGCCGGTGAGTTGCCGAAGGGAATGCGGGTGATTACGATCATGACCAACGAGACGGAGGGGGTCGGAGGATTCCTGTTCCCGGGTGATCATGTGGATGTCATGCTGACGCACGATGTCGATCGCCCCCGGGTAAACCCTTCAAACCATCGGGTTGAGCTGCAGCGTGATTCCGTTACCGAGTCGCTGCTGAACAATGTAACCGTGCTTGCGGTTGACCAGCGCTCGGCTGGCTCGCAAACGACTGACGCGGCGGGTCTGCTGAAAATTCCGCGCTCGGTATCATTGATGGTGTCACCAACGGATGCGCAGCGTATTCGTCTGGGTGAAAAAATCGGAACCCTGACCTTGTCGCTGCGCGCGCTGGCCGATCGTGAGGCGGCGGATCCAATGACGCTGATCCAGCGTAAGGATATTTCCCAGTATAACCTTGCGCCGCCGGATGTGGACCTTAGCGATACGAAGGCTGCGCCTGTGGCCACGCCAGAGGCTTCCAGTGATTCCGATGTGGTGATTTTCCGCGGTGCGCCAAAAGAAAGCTACCTGCCTCCTTCTGATTCCACAGCCAACAATGCAGGAGTCCAATGAGCCTCTTTGTTCCCTCACTGATGCGTCGTCCGGTTCTCTGGGCAAGTGTGTTTACTGTTGCGCTGAGTTGCTTTGCCTGTGGCGATGTGCAGGCAGCAGGCTCTGCGTCGAGCAAGTTTTATGTGCCGCTGAACCGCGCCGAGCTGCTGACGACGAAGTCGGATATTGCAGAAGTGATTATCTCGGATCCGGATGTTGCGAACGTCGTGGCGCATGGAAAGCGCAAAATCTCGGTGCTGGGCATTCAGCCTGGGCAGACCACAATGCGCATTTTTGATGCGAATCACCGTGTTATTCGCAGTGCGGATGTTTACGTGACTTATGACCTTCCTGCTGTGCGCCGCGCGCTGAAAGAATTCCTGCCGAACGAGCGGATCGGTGTGAGCATGGTGAATACACGCATTGCCCTGACGGGTGAGGTGAGCAGTGCTGCCTCCGCCGCAAGCGCGATGGAAATTGCTGAAGAGTTTGTTCATGGCAAGCTCAAGGGCGATGAAGTCGAGAGCCGCAAAGTGCAGGATGGTGTGCAGAGTATCTCGCCAGTTATCAACCTGATGAAAATCAGCTCTGGCCAGCAGGTGATGCTGCGTATCCGCATTGGTGAAGTGCAGCGCAACGCGGTTCGTAACCTGGGGATCAGCCTTCAGGCGCTGGGTGCCTCAGCCCCGAACTTCATGTTGGGTACGGGCATTGGCCGTCTGGCGCCGGCGACCAGCGGGTCTACGACGCAGGCCTTCAGCTACGGAACGATCAATGCGAGTTCAGACGCGTTCATGAATGCCAGCATCTATTCCAATGGTGGTGATGGTATCGGTGCTGCGATTGAGGCGCTGGAGCGTGACGGGTTGCTGAAGACCCTTGCGGAGCCAACCTTGACGGCGCTTTCGGGCGAAGAGGCGCAGTTCCTTGCCGGGGGTGAATTCCCGATTGCGGTGCCACAACAGTTGGGTACGGTGACGATTCAGTATAAAACCTACGGGGTGGCACTGAAATTTATCCCTTACGTTCTGAGCAAGAACCGTCTGCGGATTCAGGTGCAGCCAGAGGTATCGGAGATCAGCAACGAGAACCAGCTGGTCATTAGCGGTTTTGTGGCGCCATCGATCGTAACGCGCCGTGCATCCACTACGGTAGAGCTTGCGCCGGGTGAGAGCTTTATGATTGCGGGGCTGTTGCGTGACAACGTTACCACAACCATCGATCAGCTGCCGGGGGCAGGCGATATTCCAGTATTGGGCGCGCTCTTCCGTTCGACGGCTTATCAGCGCAAAGAGACAGAGCTTGTGATCGCGGTGACGCCTTATCTGGTAGATCCGATCAAGGACAGCGATATGAAATTGCCGACCGACGATATGCGGCCAGCAACCTTCTTTGAAAGCGTCTTCTTTGGGGCGGTTGCTTCTAATCGGGGCAGCAAATTATCGAGTCCCGAAGGCCCAACCGGGTTCATGACGGATAACTAGGAGTACGACAATGCTACAGGTTCACGACCATCTGCCTGAAGGGTTCACCTCCGCTATCCGCCGTGCGGGACGAGGCATGGCCTATGCGTTGCTTGCGGTATTGGCAGGATGCTCAGTGCCGCCAGACTCTGCATTTATGAATCGCGGGGGGCCGGAGTCGTTGCTCGATGTATCGTCAGAAGTCGTCAATCTCAGCGTTGCTGGCAAGCAGGAAGTTTCTGAGCTTGCCAACTGGATCGCGCATGACCAGCCAACCCGCGCCGAACTATTTTGCAACCCACTTGCAGCAAGCTGCAAGGAAGCGCAGCGCATTCTGCGGAGTAAAAATGTCGAAACCAACCTGAATGCCGCGCCAAGCAACACGGTGACGCTGGTGTATGAGCGTATCCTTGCGCGGGACTGCAATCAGCGCTATATTGATAATGGTTTCAGCACGTACAATGTCTTGCCACCGTCGGTAGGGTGCTCTCTTGCAGCGAATATGGTGCAGCAGGTTTCGGATAAGCGGGAATTTATTAACCCAAGCCTTACCGACCAGCCATCTGCCGTCGGTGCCATCAGTGCCTATCGTCGCGCTTACGCTCCAAAACCTGCGACGACCGAAGCGTATGGCGTAACAAAATCGACGGTAAGCAGCGCGCGCAACCAGTAGAGTTTAACGGATTTCAGACTGATAGGACACCATGTCGTCGATGCGCTTTTTTCTGGTTATTTTGGCAACGCCTGAGCGCGAGCAATGGGCACAGGAGATGTTGGCACTTATTACCGAGGCGGGACAAACGCCGGTGGTATTGACAGGCTCGCCACAGGATGCGGCAACCCATCTTGCGCAGCATGCTCTGACGCCATCGCATATCCTGTTGGATGTCGGTGCGCGCGGAGAAGATGTGCTGGTCGAGATTGACCAGCTTGCCCAGCAATGCGAGGCAGGTACACGCGTGCTTGCCGTTGGTGATGCTGCCAACGAAGAGTTGGCAAAAGGCCTGATTGCGCGTGGTGTGATTGATTACATCCCGCTGCCGATCTCGGCATCGGAGGCGGTACGCTTGCTGATCGGCCCGCCTGCAGTGGCCACCCCGGTGCCTGAACCGACAGAGGCGTCCGCTCCCGCAGAAGCACCCGTGGCGGTAACGGAAGCTCCAGCGCCAGCCCCAATAGAGGCGGCACCACCGGCACCAGCGCCCGTGCCCGATATGCCTGCACCAGAAATGCCAATGCCAGAAATTGCCTCTGCGCCACCTGAAATGACGGTGCCAGCCGCACCGATGGCATCAATGCCGGGATCGACAGTGCCCGGGGCAGAGAAGCGTGTCATCAGCTTCCTGAGCGCGGCTTCGGGTGATGGTGCATCAACGGCTGCGCTGAATACCGCGTTTGCCATCAGCCAGATCTATAACGGCACGACCATTCTGGTTGATGTGGATTACCAGTTCGGCATGGTTGCTAAGAATCTGAACCTGCAGAACCAGTATGGGATTGGGGATTTATTCGATCACCCAGACCGCGTACTCGATGCCACCCTGATTAAGCGCATGGTTGCCAGCTACGGTAATCTGCACGTGATCACGGCACCTGCGGATCTGCGCTACATGCCAACTGTTTCGGCGGAATCGATTCAGGCGCTCATCATGACACTGAAGATGAGCTACGATAATGTGATCCTTGACCTGCCCCATGCGTGGGTGCCATGGATCGCAAACTGCCTACAGCATTCAACCCATGTAGCGCTGGTGGCACAACTTTGGCTGAAATCCGTGTCGCATGCAGCACGGATGGCACGGGTATTCCGCGACCTTTCAATCCCGGCGGATAGCATCCACACGGTCATTAACCGTAGTGGCGCACGATTCAAAGAGGCGGTCGATCCGCGTGACTTTACACGCGTCTATGGTGGGCCAATACGCTACCACCTCAACAACGACATCAAAGCAATTGTGAATGCCGAGGCTGCGGCGAAAACGCTGATCGAAATGGGCCCCAGCGAGCTGGCGAACGACATTCAGAAAATGGCGCGTGGCCTGTGTGGGCTGGAGTCGCAATCCTCGACCGCTGCTGCGCCGCGCAGTGGT
>JAUIBB010000011.1 GCA_030427685.1 Alphaproteobacteria bacterium | reverse complement strand
TCGGGAAAGTCTGGAGCGATGCCACGGGGCAACCCTCGCAGCTATCTGCCTCGTCAGTTGGGCTGGGCCTTCGTTTCACTACAAAATGGCAGCAATCTGGTCTTATTGGCTTTGCCTGGCCGCTAACCCGCGATATTTCCGCCCCAATTTACGGTGGCGGGACAAAAGGGCCACGCTTCTTGCTGCAAATGAATCAGAACTTCTGATTCTGGCATTAATTCTTTCTTAATAGTATAGTGGTACGGTAAAATTAGGGGTGAGTTTTATACCCCATTAAAAACAATATCGGGTGGCAACCAGGCTGTAAAATGATTAGGAATCTCTGTCGTATAGCATCCTTCGCAGGGCGATTGGTGGCCTCTGCCTCTATCGTTGTGTCGCCGCTTGCGTCCTATGCGAATCCGACAGGTGGCGTGGTAAGTGCCGGGCAGGCCGCCATCAGTAGCGCTGGCAACACGCTTAATATCCACCAGCAGAGTAATAAAGTCGTCATTGATTGGCGGAATTTCGATATTAATGCAGGGGAAACCACTCAGTTCCACCAGCCCGGCGCGGATTCCATTGCCCTAAACCGTGTCAACAGCACCAGTGCCAGCCAGATCCACGGCAATCTGGTGGCCAATGGTAATGTGGTAATCCTGAACCAGAATGGGGTGCTGTTTGGTAGCGGCGCCCGGGTCGATGTGAATGGGTTGATTGCCACTACCGCAGGGATTGCAAACGAAGACTTCATGCAAAGTGACGGGCCGCTGCATTTTAATCAGGCCGGGAACCCGAACGCAGCCATTGTCAATCATGGTGCGATCACTGCTGCAGAAGGTGGCTTGGTCGGGTTTGTTGCTCCTAATGTGGCGAATGATGGGGTTATCGCGGCGAAGGCTGGCCGCATTCATCTTGCCTCCGGAGATACGGCGACGGTCGATTTCTACGGTGATGGGTTAATGGAAGTTGCTGTTTCTGATGCGGTCACCTCGCAGATCGTTGCCAATAACGGCATTATCGCTGCGGATGGTGGTACGGTAGCAATGACTGCCGCCGCCGGTAAGACAATCGTCAACAGCCTGATCGTTAATAGTGGGGTGCTGCGCGCGCAAACGGTGGGCGTTAAAGACGGGGAAATTATTATCGCCGCGGCTGGCAGCAATGCAGTGCAAGGCAATGTGGCCAGTGACAAGGGTAAAAAATCCGGCACCAGCACCGTGCTGGTAAGTGGCTTGCTGGATGCCAGCGGTCGCAATGAAGGTGAGCGCGGCGGTGCCATCAGCGTGCTCGGGGATAATATCGCGTTGCTGGATGGCGCGCTGCTCGATGCTTCCGGCTACGAAGGCCTTAGCGGCACGACGGCTGGCAAGCTGGTTTCAGACTATCGCATTGGTTCGGCGGGGGGCGACATCCGCATCGGCGGCGATTATCTGGGGCAGGGCGATACGATGACCGCGCTCAACCTCTATGTCGACGAAGGGGCGTTGATTCTGAACGACGCACTGCATAGTGGCGATGCCGGGCGCACAATTTTCTGGTCCGACAATAACACCTATTTCTATGGCAATGTTTATGCGCGCGCGCTGGGTGGTATGGGCGTGGAGGCTGAAACCTGGCACGCAATTACCGGCGGCCATAGCGGCGATGGTGGTTTTGTCGAGACCTCGGGCCATAACCAGCTTGACGTCGGCGGCTATGTCGACCTCACCAGCAGCAACGGCGCACGCGGCACCTACTTCCTCGATCCGACGAACATCACGATCTACGGTAATTTCGCGCCGGATTATGCTACTGTCATTGACGGCGATGGCGCCACCCTTGCTTCAAACCTGAAGTTCTGGGTGGACTCCAGTGACACCGACAATGTCCAGCTTACCTATGCCTCGGCCGGCACGACGACCACGGGCGCGACCCTCAACGCGTTCAGTAGCGGTACACAGGACATCACCGTAGGCTCTGCTGCGAACCTAAAAATTGGCGCACGGGTGCGTTTCGGTAGCGCTGGTGCGGTGACGGCTGCCACTACAGCTGGGGATGATACTTATGTGATTACCAATATCGTCGGTACGACGGTGACTCTTGAGAGTGCTGGCGGCACCAATACTGCCAACTACGGAAGCGGCAGCGCACTGTATCTCAGCGCCATTAGCCAGCTGACCGACAAAAGCAGTAGCGGCAATAATGCTGTGGCGTCTGGTGGGGCGATGCCACTTTGGATCAGTAATGGGGTGAATGGTCTGGGGGCGGCCCTGTTTAATGGTAGTGGTAATTTTCTGGCCACGCAAAGCAATATCGGCATTAGCGGTGCCGGTGCACGTAGTCTCTTTTCGGTGGCGAATCTCTCCGGCCCCTATACAGATCCGGGCGGGATTGCTGGATGGGGCATTAATGCTACCGAAGGCAGGCTCTTTTACCTTGCTACCAGTAATGGTGGAAGCCTTGGCAACTTCCAGCTCTGGATTTTTAGTGGTATTGGCAACGACCTGACATCAACGACGCCATCCAGCGATAACACGACCCATCTTTTAGGAGGGATCTACACCGGGACGGATGCAACCTTTTTGATTGATGGCACGGTCGCTGACCAAAATTCGGTGGCCCTGAACACGGCTGATGGAACCTTTTATATTGGTAAAGAACCGCTTATCGCGGGTAGCACCTATGCTGCCGGCTATATCCCAGAGAACATCCTCTACAATACAGACCTTTCGGAGAACGCACAGGCACTAGTGAACCAATATCAGGCTGCCAAGTGGGGTGGAAGTGTGGCAGGGCCGGGTACCTGTAGCAGTTGCGGCAATAGTGCGGCGTGGGCTGGGGCAACGGGTGGTGTCCTTGAAGCATTGCAGGCAACGGCTGCGACACAAAAAGGTGATTCCACCGATGGGTTCTCTGTCTTTACCACGCGCTATCTTGAGCATTTGAGTGAGAGCGCGAACATCTCGTTACAGGCAAGCAACAACATTGTCCTCGACCTGAAAAGCGACAACCTCAATTTTGCGACTGCCGGCCGCAGCCTGACACTGACCGCTGGTAACCAGATCACCACGGCCTCCGCTGGGACGATCACTACCAACAATGGCGCCATCAGCCTCACCGGCACCAGCGGAGGGATCAATTTCGACCACGACATCACACTCAACACCAACGGCGGCAATATCGACTTCAACAGCGCGACGGTGCTGGATGGCGCGCTCAACATCAACGCGGGTAGTGGTGCGGTTAACTTTGCCAGTACGCTTGATAGCACGTTGGCCTTCACTGGTACGATTGAGGCATTGCTGGTTGGTGGCGGTGGTGGCGGTGGTCGCCTTGCCGGCGGTGGCGGTGGCGGTGGCGGCGTTGTCGCACTCTCACGCGACATCAGTGGCGCCTATGATACCACCATCACAATCGGTGCAGGCGGTGCGGGAGCTGCAAGTAACTTCGGCGGTGCCGGCGGCGACTCCGGCGCATTCGGTGCCATCGCCTATGGCGGCGGTGGCGGTGGTTATTTTCATAGTAGCAGCGGTAGCGCATCGGGGCTTGATGGCGGCTCCGGCGGCGGTGCGGGTGCTGAAGACAGTGGCACGCTGAATGGCGGCACGGCCACCGCTGGTGTATTGGGTGTGGGCAATAGCGCTTCAAGTACCTATATTACTTCAGCTCTCCCCGATGGATGGGCCGGCCTTTCTGGCAATGATGCTGGCGATGTCACGGGGGGGGGGCTGGCATTGGCTGCTTCTGGCGGCGGTGGCGCAGGGGCAGCTTCCAGCGATGTCGTAGCGAGCAGTGTCGCAAGCGACGGTGGTGCAGGCATACAGAGCAATATTTCAGGTTCCTCCGTATACTATGCAGGCGGCGGCGGTGGTGGCGCATATAATGGCGGTATCAATCCTGGCGTTGCTGGCGATGGCGGCGCAGGCGGCGGCGGTGGCGGCAGCGCGTCCTCCTCGGCACCTGGCGACAGCGGTACGGGCGGGGCAAACGGCGGTGGCGATGGGCACCTCGCCGGCGGTGGGCGATGGGCAGGAAACGGCGGCGCCAATACTGGCGGTGGTGGCGGTGGTGGCAGTGGAGCAGGATCACCTACCTCACTAAGTGGTATCAACGGTAACCGGAGTGGCGATGGCGGCAACGGCGGCTCAGGCGTAGTCATCGTACGTTATGAATCCTCACAGGATGCCGCGGTTTCAGCAACGGGTGCAACGACCACCACGGATGGTGACTACACAGTTCTCACCTTCAATGGTGATGGCAACTTTGAGACCTCTGGCAACAACTGCGGTGGCCCATGTGCGCTGACGGTTAATGCGGGGAGCATTACGTTTGGTGGGGCCGTGGGTGGCACTGGCGCGCTGGGTGATACGTCGCTCACCAGCACGAGCGGCAATATTGCCTTCAACGGTACGGCAGCAACTACTGGCACCTTCACCGCCAACGCGGGAACGGGTAACTTCTCGACGGCTTCTACGCTGAGCACCGGTAGCGGGGCTGTATCCATTACGGCTGATACCATTGCGCTTGGTGGCAACCTCACCGGCACTGGCGCGCTGGCGCTGAAAGCGGCGACGGATAGCACCGTTATGCGCATCGGCGGTGCCACAGCCACGGACTTCCACCTCAGCAGTGCGGAGCTCGGCTATATCAATAACGGCAGCTTCTCTGGCGTGACGTATGGTAGCAACACCGGCACCGGCAACATGTATGTTGGCGCGTTTAATCCCGCTGCCGATACCACACTGCTGAGCAATAGCGGCGACCTCCAGTTTGACGGTAATTTGACATTGGCATCAGATAAATCGCTCACCATTACTTCGACCAGTGGGAATATCAGCGCCAGTAGTAACTATACCCTCGCTACCAGCCGTAGCGGTACGGGTGGTAATGTTACCATGAATACCAGTGGCAATATTGACCTCAGCAATCTTAAGTTGCTCACAGGAAACGGTGATGTCTCACTAACTGCTAGCGGTACTGGTACCGCCACCCTGCGTTATATCAACAGCGGTACGGGTGACCTGAGTGTTAATGCCTATGATATCTCCCTTGTCTCGGCAGCGCTACCCAGCAGCACTCCTTTGGGTTACTGGGCGCTGGACGAAGGCACGGGGGCTGTCGCTACGGATGGTTCTGGTAATAGCAATACCGGTACTATCGTCGGTGGTGCATCCTACTCTACCAGCACGCATGATGGCACAGGCTATAGCCTTGATCTAAGCGGTGGAGGAAAATACATAACCGTTTCAGATGCGAACTCGCTAGACATCGCCGCAGGTGGCGAGCTTACCCAGTCGTTATGGATTTACCGCACCTCTGATGTCGCCGACTATGAAACCCTGATAACTAAGCGTAATGGCGGGGGAGTGCTGACAAATTATGAAGTTAGCCTTAATAATAGCTCCCTTGCTGATGGCTCGAAATATATAGTTTTCTATAGCGGTTCCGGCATTACGCTGAGCACTATTGCGGTGCCGCTGGCGCAGTGGACGCTCGTCACTACCGTTAGCAATGCATCTAACACCAACTATTATATTAATGGCGTACAGGCGGGCTCGGCATCTTATGTTGCTGCGGCAGCGAATACGTTGCCGTTACAGATGGGAGGGCAAGCGAGCGCTCCGACCCAGTTCTTTGATGGCATGATCGATGATGTTCGCCTTGATGGCACGGCGTTTTCGGCATCCGAGGTCTCTGCCCTCTATTATGGCTCTAACTGGAGTGTTGGCACGACTAACCTTACCGCCACTCATGATATCGCTGTCAATTTAGGTGGCGGCAGTATTACCAGTGGCGCCAGCAAGAACATTACCATGACCGCGGGCAATGCAATCAGTAGCAGCTCGGCAGGCACCATTACTGCGGGCAGCGGTGCGGATCTGACAATGACGGCAACCGCAGGGGCGTTGAATGTCGGCAATCTTACCCTGAATGCTGGCAATGCGGCCTCCCTGACTTCTGCGGGAACACTGACGCTCGGGGCAATCAATGCCGCAACTATCTTCGGTCGCAGCACTGGTGCGGCGGCAGATATTGTGCTGACGGATAACAATCAGCTGACCGCGTCGGGCGCCGGTGAGGCCATCGTGCTGGCGGCGGGGCGCTCCCTCGTCAACAACAACACGACCCATGGTGCGAATACACTGAACCTCACCAATGTCGGCACCAAGCGCTGGGTAGTGTATTCCAGCCAGTTTGGTGCCGATACAAAGAATGGCCTGTCGGAGGGGCAGCAGTTTGCTAGCACCGCCTATGCCTCCACCGGCCCTGGCTCGCCGGGCAGCTTTGCCAATGCTGATACGAATACCTGGGTCTATGCTTCGTCGCTGGGGATCATTACACTGACGGCGGTGGCGCAATCGGTGGAGTATGGAAGTGGCGCTAACCTTGCCGCACTGCTTGGCACGACCTATACCTTCTCCTGCTCGGATGGGTGCAACTCCTCGGTGATTACATCGGGTGGCACCGCGCCGACATTGGCCCTCACGGATACGAATACGCTGGGCACGACCAACGGTAACCAGAATGCCGGGACCTGGACGATTGGTCTCTCTGGCGCTTCGGCTACCAATGGCTACCTCGTGCAATACACCACTGCCGATCTAACGGTGACCCCGAAAGTCCTGAGCCTCAGCGGCAGCAAAGTGTATGATGGTGACGGCGACCTCCTTGCCAGTAACTTCGGCACGGCGGGTAGCATCGCTACTGGCGTTGGTACGGAAACCCTCAACCTCACCGGTACAGCGACCATTAGCTCGGCCAACGTTGCGGCAGGGTCGCAAGGGCTGCTTACCAATGCATTGTCCCTAAATGACGGCACCAATGACGGTGTGGCCTCGAACTACACACTAACCGGCGGCACGCATACAGCTGAGGTGACGAGGGCACAGCTCACTGTTGCTGCGGATTCACTTAGTGCCATCACCTATGGTGATGCAAACCCCACCCTGACCTATGGCATCACCGGTTATGTCAATAGCGAGAATGCGACCAGCGCAGGCGTTGCCGGCACGGCGGGACTCTCGATCAATGCGACCCAGACCAACAGCCATTATAATGCCGGCACATGGGCCATCAGTGTTGATGATGTTACGGGCCTTTCGGCTGCGAACTATAGCTTCGTTGCCAGCAGTAGCGATGGTGCACTAACCGTGAACAAAGCACAGCTCACCGTAACGGCAGATGCACAATCGCGTGCTTATGGTGCGGCGAACCCAACCTTTACACAAACCATCAGTGGTTTTGTGAATAGTGATACGGATGCGGTGGTAAGCGGCAGCACCGTCGGCACAAGTACGGCCAATGCCACCAGCGGTGTGGGCGATTATGCCATCGTGGCCGATGCCACCGGCTTTACCGCCGACAACTATACCTTCGTTGCCAACAGCACTGACGGCGTGCTGACGATTGGCAAGGCGCAATTGACCGTCAAGGCAGATAACCTCGGCAGCATTACGTATGGCGATGCAAACCCAGCTCTGACCTATGGCATTACCGGCTATGTCAATGGTGAGGATGCTACCAGCGCAAACGTCAGCGGTACGGCGGGACTCTCGATCAATGCGACCCAGACCAACAGCCATTATAATGCCGGAAGCTGGGCGATCAGTGTCAATGATATTTCTGGCCTTAACGCCGACAACTATGACTTTGTCGCCAGCGGCAGCAACGGTTCGCTGACCGTTGGTAAGGCCACCCTTACCGTTACCGCAGGTCCACAAATGCGCCTCTATGGCGATGCGAATCCTACCTTCACACAAGGTATCAGTGGCTATGTAAATGGCGATGATATTTCGGTGGTATCCGGCACGCTGGGCTATGGCAGCAGCGGTGCGACAGGAACCACCGGTATCGGTACATATAGCATTACCGCCAACCCCACGGGTCTTTCTGCCAGCAACTATTACTTCGTGGGCAGTAATGGGGTGCTGACGATCGATAAAGCACACCTCACCGTCACGGCAAACGATATCAGCGGCGTGACCTATGGCGATGCAAACCCAACACTCAGCTATACCGTCAGCGGGTTCAAGAACAGCGAAACAACCTCTACCGCCGCGGGCTATTCTGGTGCTGTGGCAAGCATCATCCTCAGCACCGACGCAACCCAGACCAACAGCCACTATAATGCTGGAACATGGACGATCAGTGTGGATGATGTTAGCGGGTTCAACGCCACCAACTATGACTTCACGGCGAACAGCACCGATGGAACTATGGTGATTGACAAGGCCGTCCTGACGGTTGCTGCCAACAGCATCAATAGCGGTGTGACCTATGGCGATGCGAACCCGACCCTGACCTATGGCATCACCGGCTATGTCAACAGCGATAACAGTAGCGTGGTGTCTGGCACGGCCACCGTTACCACCAACGCCACCCAGACCAACAGCCATTACAATGCCGGCACGTGGACGACCGATATTGGCAGCGTCGCCGGGCTTTCGGCTAGCAACTACAGCTTTGCTGCCAGCGGCACTTCCGGTGCGCTGGTCATTGACAAGGCACAGCTAACTGTCACTGCGGATGTACAATCACGTCTCTATGGCGATGCAAACCCGGCCCTCACACAAACAATCAGTGGCTATGTCAACGGCGATACGCTTGGCGTGGTTTCCGGCACGGCCTATGGCTCGACAGCCGCGAATGCTACCAGCGGTGTGGGGGGCTATGCCATCGTGGCCGATACGACGGGTCTCTCGGCCAACAACTATACCTTCGTGGCGAATGCTTCGGATGGCACGCTGACCATTGGTAAGGCACACCTGACCGTAACGGCAGACAGTTTCAGCCGCACTACCAGCGAATCCAACCCGACCTTCACCCAGACGATCTCCGGCTTTAAGAATGGGGAGGATTTCGCGACGGCAGGGATCACGGGGGTTGCTAGCGCAACGAGTACTGCGACCGATAGTTCTCCGGCGGGTAGTTACACGATCCTGGCAGATGCAGGCAGCTATGACGCCGCCAACTATGACTTCACGACATTGGTAAATGGCGTGTTGACCGTTAGTTCCAGCAACACGGATATCCCGGTTAGCGTTACCCGTGTTTCGCAGGATGGGGGGCTGAACGTGCCGCCTTTCCGTGACCCGATGATGCCCATAAGCCGCGCGACTGATCCAGGGGCTTCTATTCCGGGAAGCCCTGCAATTCTGTGGGAATTAGACACCCGGCGCTCTGGAATCGTGTGGACGCTTGCATCGGAGCGGGATCGCGGTGACGGACAGAACGGCCATGTTAAAGCGCCTTACGATGCTGCTCGCCGTGACTTTAAAAGATCACGCTTTAACTATTGGGCACAGGATGAGCCCACCTATGTCCATGTGAAGCCAAAATTAGCAGAGTACCTGCAATTGAGCATGCTCGACTAGCGGTTGTGGGCCCCATGTGCAATTACATGACGCCTCGGCCTTTATCATAGGCCATAGCCGATTTTCGTATGGGCGCAGAGCTCCTTAAAGTCATGATGATGGGAAACACAGCCTGTGCTCAAAGGAAGGGCTGCGGTTCAGTGCTGAATTACGCCGTGGCAAGCGAATCTACGATGGCTGCGGTTCTACCGAGCTTTTTCGCGCCATTTCGCCCCAGCTTCTCTTTTTCCGCAGGAACTCATACCAGCCAATGACGCGCCAGACATTATTAAGCTGGCGGTAGCCAAAATTCTCAGCCACGGCAATCAGCGCCAGCATAGCGAGGTCTCGTGCATGGGGAAGCCGCCGAAGCTCCATTTCCTCCAAGATTAGCGTGCAGGTACTAATGAATACACCAAAGACAAAGAATAGCGCCATAAAGGCGAGGATGAACGGGGTGCTCAACGTGCTGGTGAGCCAGAAGAGGGGGAGTAGGATATAGCCCATCATCTCGGCGATGGGGCCGATTACATCGATAATAAGATTGTTGGTAAAGCCCAGCATGCCAACACGACCATATTTCGGGTTAAGCAGCATGTGGCGATATTTGAAGAACACCTCAAGTGCTCCGCGTTGCCAGCGCTTGCGTTGGTTGCCAAGTATTTTGAAGGTCTCGGGAGCTTCTGTCCAACATACTGGTTCGGGCACGTAGCGCATGGCGTAGGGCAGTTTATGGTCGCGCATATGACGGTGTATTTTAGTGACGAGCTCGTAATCCTCGCCCACTGTATTGCGCTCGAAGCCGCCGACCTCAATGGCGAGGTTGCGGCGGAAGATACCGAATGCACCAGAGACGATGCTGAGCATTCCCCAGCGGCTCCAGGCAAGGCGGCTCATCAGGAAGGCCCGGATGTACTCCATATATTGTACTCGGGGAAGAAGGCCTTTGGGCAGGCCACCATCCATGACTTGTCCATCCTTCACCGTGCAGCCATTGAGTACGCGGATAGCGCCGCCGACGGCAACCATATGCCTTGGATCCTCCATGAAGGGACGTACGGAATTAAGCAATGCCTCGACCTCAAGCAGCGAATCGGCATCCACGACGCAAAAGAGTGGGTTGCGTGCGAGGTTGACACCAGCATTACTGGCGTCTGCCTTGCCCTGACCATTCTCCTTGTCGATGACCAGCAGTCGACCATAGCGTGCGGATCCGTAGAGTTGACGAATAGGGGCGTGTTCAATGGTTAATTGATGGGCGCGGGTGATAGGGTGGAGTTCAAACGCTTCGGTCAGCACCTCGAGTGTGCGATCCTTCGAGCCATCATTAATAACGATGATCTCGATATCGGGGTAGCGCAGGGACAGCATTGAGCGCACGTTCGAAACGATTGTCGTTTCTTCGTTGTGCGCGGGCACGATGAGGCTGATAGGCATTGCAACATCAGACACCAGCAATTGCCATGCAGACTCGGTATCCTCAGCTTGTGAGTGTGCGCGTAACTCAAGGAAGGCAGCAGGCAGTTGCAGCGCGTAGACAATATTCTGGATGAGGCCAATGGTGAGGATGCCCCATGAGAAATTCTGGATGGCATCTGTATGCTGTTGCATAAAATTATTAAGGGTGAGAAGGAATTCCATTAGGTTGCCCCCCCGAACTCAGCTAGTACCTGACGGGCCATGAGGCCACTCTCATTCGGCTGATTGCTGAAGGACTGCAAGGCTGCAATGCCCTTATCGCCAAAATGGTAGAGGGCTTCCGCCGCACGAAAACGCACCCACCAATCCGGGTCAGAAAGATGGGCTGCCAGTGCGGGAATGGCAGCAACAGGTTGCAACATGCCCAGCGCCTTTGCCGCATGAATGCGGACAGGGGGGGTGTCTTCATTCAGGCGTGCGATGATTGCCGCGCTTGCGCGCGCGTCGCCGATCTTGCCGAGTGCCGTGATCGCTTGTGCACGGATATCCTCATTTGCATCCGTTGTTAGTGTGATGAGAGAGGTAACTGCCTCTAGTGAGCCGATAGATCCGAGCGCGATCAGTGCAGCGAGGCGCACTTCGCTGTTGATGTCATTACCATTGGCAAGCGCAATGAGTGCAGCTACTGCGGGTGTACCAAAGTGCTGCAGGATGTCGGATAGCATCAGCATGTTCGTTTGTCCGGTGGTGGTCAAGCTAGCGACAATTTCTTTGATATGCGTGATGCTGCCGCGCCGTGCGAGCCCACGCAACGCAGCGAGCTGGATGTAGGTGTTTGTATCGCGCATGGTATGCAGTAAAACATCTAGCGAAGTGTGATCTGTAAAATAGCCTAGCAGGGTAACTGCCTGGATACGCCTTCCCTTGCTTGCTTTTTGTATCGTGCGTTCGAGGTATGGCTGCATATGCCATAGAGCAAGGATGCTAAGGATGTGCGCGATATCGTTGCCACGCAGAAATCGCAACATATCCAGCGCCGCCCGCATGATGATAGGGCGGTCAGCATCGGTGACCGAGATAAGGCTTTCGGTGGTGAGTGGAACAGGGGATTTGAGGGCAGCATAGAAGCAGCGGGTAATCTCCTGCTTACGCACAGAATGCGCAGCATCCTTTTGCTCCATCAGTCGTCGGCGTATGATGAGAACCCAGAGAATGACCGTAGCGCCTAGCGCAAGGACTAGCGTGCCCAGCCAGATGATATTTAGGATCTGTGTTTCAGAAGCGATAGCCGATACTCACATTGGTAACATGGCGGATAAAGGAATTTTCCCGATCGTCGCGCGCATAGCCTAGGCGTAGCACGGTCTGGGGTGTTATGTCGACGCTGGCGCCACCGAAATAGGTTCGGGTGTTCACGGTGATGGCAGCGACTGTTTCTGGTGCATCGGCATAACCTACATAGAAACGCCAGGTGTCGGAGATGGTGCCGTCAAGCCGTACATCCTGCCCATATACGCGTTTGGCGTTCTCCTGATCAACGGTAATATAGCGGGTGGCAATGCTCCAGCCATCCACTGGCTCGATACGGATGCCGGGATTGACATTAAGGACGTCGGTCGAGCCATAGATATCATAGCGTGCATCAAGGGTTAGCCAGACGGGAAGGGCATCCTCTGCCGTGATAACCCGTACGGCACCCCCCGCGGCTACGCGGCGTTTGGGGCGGAAATCCGCTCCCGGACTGATGACGCCATAGGCATACCCGTTCACATAATTGGTGAAAGCGTGGTCCATGCCGATCTCGTATTCTGTGTCAACATTGCGGAACTGGTCGTAGCGGGTGACCTTACCGTGATAGGCGGTCTTGCGCCCTGGTGCAAAATGGGTGAGCTGCAGAAACTCCTGGTTCCATGCCGCCTGGTTGACGCGGTCGAAGCCGCTATGTTCGTAGCCTGTATCAATTTGCCAGCGATATTCCCCGGCGTGAACGGGCGCAGCCTGTGCTTTCTGAGTGCGGACAAGCCCATTGTGGGCATCGACATAGTCTGGATGCGCAGTAAGGATATCCTGATAGAGTTGTTGCGCACGTGGGTAATCCTGACGGTAGTAGGCAAGGTTTGCACGCAGCAATTGCACGTCGGCATTGTTGTCCTGTGTTGCCCCCAGTGCTTCTAATGCTGACTCGGCTTCGCTGTAGTTTCCCTGCCAGCTTAGCACCCGAATTCTAGCGATGTGTAGTTCGACATCTTTGGGGTGGGAGGTCTGCGCTTGCTCAAGGATGGCAAGGGCCGCGGGATATTGCTTTTGCTCAGCAAGGTCTCGGCTTTGTGCAATGGCCTGTTCCACTGTTTGTGCGGAAACGGTAAGAGGGGCCAGTACCAGCAGCCCAAGTAGCACGAACGGGGGGGAGCATGTCCGCATCATTCCGCTTTCACCAGCCGCAGGCAGCGCGCCACAACTTCATCGGGGTTAAAGGGTTTGGTAATATATTCGGCGGCGCCGGTATTGATGCCTTCGAGTACATCTGCGCCGTAATGGCGCGCGGTCAGAAAAACGACGGGGATATGCTGCATTGCAGGTGTTTTTTTCATCATGTTGAGTAACGTCATACCATCAAATCCCGGCATCATGCGGTCGAGTACGGCAAGCGATATAGACTTCCGTTGCAGGGTATCCCAAGCCTCTGCTCCGTCTATTGCGACGGCAACCTTGCAGCCTGCCCCTTGAAATTTATGGACGAGTAACTCGCGTATAGCGGCGTCGTCGTCCGCGATGAGGATCGTGCTTTGTAAGCGCTGAAGGCGGCCTCGAATTTTAGCAAGCACGGATTCGGCTTCAAACGGTTTGGTAATATAGTCACAGGCACCTGCCATCAGGCCGCGCATGACTTCTTCCGGTGAGTCGCTGGCCGTCATCATGATAACAGGAATCGTGCGTAATTCAGGGGTGCTTTGCATCTGCTCAAGGAGGCCAAACCCGGATATCTCTCCCGGCATTGTATTGTCGAGCAATAGGAGGTCGGGCGCATGTTCGTTGATACGGGCCAATGCCTCTGTGCCATTGCTGGCGATGGTAATGTCGGCGCTATCATGCAGCAACTGGCTTAGCATGGTCACAAGGGTAGCGTCGTCATCAACGAGCAGTAACGTCGGCCTGTGCTTCTGCATGGTAGTGGGGGAAGAAGTCTCCGGCGTGCTGGGGGCACTGGCAGATGTCGCGGCGGCGGATATTTCCATGGCATCGCGGCAGGCAGCAAGCAATGCATGTAAGGCCGGACGAAAAAACTCCGGTGCTTGCGCCATATGGTCGATGAGCTGTTCTTCCAGTATACGGCCAGTATCGCTGATGGTTGGGAAGCCGAAGGTCGCCCCATTACCAGCCAACTGGTGGGCGTGGGTCAGCAGTTCCTGGCGGTGGGCGGGTTGCCATGTGTCCTGCGCGGCGATGTGCTCAATCTGTGGCAGGCGTTCGGCGAGTTGGTTGCGGTAGTTGATACGCAACGCTGCCATTTTCTCGGCGATGATGTCGGGGTTGTTAAGCGGCATGGAACTCCTCCCAGATGGCAAGGATTTGTGCCGACAGCTGCATGGGGTCGAATGGTTTGGCAATAACGCCATCACCGCCCAGATTCTTGTATTCGTCGATCTCAGGCTGGCGCACGCGTGCCGTCATGAAGATGATGGGGATGCCATTGAGTGCGGGCATGGCACGCAGAGATTGAAGCGTCGAAGGGCCATCCATACCGGGCATCATCACGTCGAGCAGGATGGCGTCCGGCAGGTGGGTGCTGGCTTTCTCAATCGCTTCGGCGCCATTACTGGCAGTGAGGACTGTGAATTCGCCGACCGTCTCAAGGCACATTTGTGCGACGGCGAGTACGTCGGGTTCGTCGTCAACACAGAGGATGGTTTTGAGTTCAGCCACCGGCACCTTCCAGTAGTTTCAGGATTGTCTCGACAATTTTTGTTTCCGACATGCGCGATTTGGTCATGGTGGCAGCAACACGACGCTGTATATTTGCCGGGGGAACCTCGGCCGATAAGATCGCGACAGGTGTGGGGTGGCCGGTGAGTTTTTCAATCGTGTCGATCATAGTCAGACCAGAGCCATCTGGCATGCCAATATCAAGCAAAACAAGGTCGAAATACCCTTGTTTTAAGGCGATTTCAGCACGATGTAGGCTATTTGCCGCAACCACCACGGCTTTGTCCTGTAGGGCGCTTGCGAGCATGGAAGTGAGATCGGCATCGTCCTCAATATGCAGGATGGTTGGTAACTGATGCTGGGCACGAAGGGCATTTTTTACCGCAGTGACCAGTTGCTTCGCGTCGACAGGCTTACACAGGGATGTGTTGATACTGCCATGATCGGTTGGCAATATAGGGATGCCTGCGTTCTCGGTGACCATGATGACCGGCAGGTTACGTGTGGTATCGTTGGTGCGCAGCTTGTGAATGAAGTCATCATCCGTGATGGTGGAATCTAGTGTCATCGCGGCATAGGACTTGCGCTGCAGTAGGGCCCAGGCTTGCGAGATGTCGGTGGCAATATCTGCGGTGAAGCTGGCCTCCCTGAGTATCGTGGCCATCTGTTTCCCAAGTGTTTGGTCGCCTTCGCAAATTAGGATAGGGTTGCTGTCTTCAAGGTTGCTATCTGATAGCAACAGCTTGTGTGGTAGCGGGAAATCTACCCAGAAGGTTGTGCCCTGATTCAGCACGGTATCGAACCCGATTTTTCCCTGCATTCGGGCAACGATTTGTTGGGTAATATGCAGGCCAAGACCGGTGCCACCTTGTGTGCGGGTGACAGAAGAATCTGCCTGCGAGAATTTGCCGAAAATACGGCTGTGAAACTCTTCTGGGATACCGGGTCCATGATCGGTGACGGTGATGCGGATGCGGTCTTTGTGTACTTGCGTGGCAACCTCTACCACGCCGTTAGCGGGTGAGAATTTTGCGGCATTGCTGAGTAGATTCGATAGGATCTGGATATAGCGGCTCACATCGACCATAATCCGCAGAGCCGGATCAATAGGGGCCAGGTCAATGCGTACGTTGAATTTTTGTGCATAGGACTCGTTGGCTTCGACTGCGTGTTGCGTGATTTCAGCAAGTGACTCTTCCTTTATGTCGAAGCGCATCTGGCCGGAGGCAATTTTGTCGATATCGAGGATGTCGTTGATGAGCAGGATCAGGCGTTCACAGTTATTGTGGGCGATATCAATGAGGCCTTTGACTTTTGTAGGCAGGTCTTTTGCCATCGCGCCGAGGATGAGGCCAAGGGATCCACGAATGGAGGTCAGTGGCGTGCGCAGCTCGTGGCTGACGATCGAGATAAATTCGCTCTTGATGCGCTCCATCTCTTTACGTTCAGTGATGTCCTGAATCTGCGCGATGAAGTAATTTGGCCGACCATCCGCATAGCGCACCAGCGACACGTTGAGCAATGCCCAGATAATGCGGCCAGACTTATGATAGTAGCGTTTCTCAAGCTGGTAGGCTGGCAGTTCATTGTTCAGCACCTTGCTAACCATCTCGAGGTCGCCCCCAAGGTCTTCCGGGTGAGTGATTGATTGGAAATCGTTGGCAAGAAGCTCTTCGCGGCTATAGCCGAGCAATGTGCATAAGGCGGGGTTAACCGTCAGCCAGCGTCCATCAGGCTGTACAAGTGCCATGCCGATGGAGGCGGATTCCATCGCCGAGCGGAAGGTCTCCTCGCTGATCTTTAGCGCCTCCTGCTGCCGCTTAACTTCAGTGATGTCATTGACTGAACCTGCCATGCGTATTGCCTTGCCGTCTTCTCCCCATTTTGCTTGCCCGAATGCGTGGATCCAGACGTAATGGCCGTTGTGGTGTTTCAGGCGGTACTCGACGTTATACGGGCTGCCAGTTTCGACATGCGCCATCAGTTGGCTAATGACATCGTCTTTGTCGTCTGGGTGTAGGCGGACAACGAATTCATTATAATGCGGGTGGAACTCTACCTCGGTGATGCCGATAATTTCTTTGAACCGTTCGGACCAGTAGAGCTCATCCGTTTGTACGTTCCAGTCCCACAGGCCAACGCTCATACCGCGCACCGCGAGATCGTAACGCTCTTCGCTGTCTTGTAGGGCTTTTTCATATTCTTTGCGTTCGGTGATATCGCGGGTGATTTTGGCATAGCCGGTAAGGGTTCCATCCGTATCCAGCAGCGGCGCGAGCACCACACTAGCCCAGAAACGCTTACCATTTTTGCATATGCGCCACCCTTCAGCCTCGTATTTTCCTTCTCTTCGCGCCATCTCAAGTGCTTTTTGGGGTAGGTGTTTCGCACGGTCAGCATCTGTGTAGAAAAGCGAGAAATGCTGTCCGATTACTTCTTGGGCGGCATAGCCCTTGATAAGTTCCGCGCCACTATTCCAGCTTTCGATATTGCCGTGTGGATCCAGCCAGTAAATTGCATAATCCGGGACGCCATTAACAAGCTGTTGGTGCCGCCTGCTAGAAATCTCGAGTGCATTGCGCGAGGCCTCAAGATAGTAGGCGCGCAGGCGCGAGATGAGGATGGTGCGCACTGACAAAGCCGAGAGTGCTGCGATCAGAAGGCCTGCGATTAATACGCTGATGGGAAGGAGCGTTTGCTGGTCGCGGATAAATTGCTGCGTGGGGGTGATGCGCATTTTCCATAGTTTGTCATAGATCGGCAGCCTACGCTCGACCATCCATTCTGCACTGCCGAGTAGGGATTTTTCATTGCTCGCGAAATGGGTTCTCCCCTCGTAGCTGATCTCTAGGGCATAATGGTCACCGAGTTCTTTGGTTGTTGCCCCGCCAAAGAATTCGGCAATAGAGAAAATGCCAGCAATGAACCCATCAAATTTTTCATCTGTCTTCAAAGGAAGGTAGGCAATGAAGGCTTTGTAGCCTTGCACCAGATCAAGTGGTGGTGTCAGGGTCGGGGCGTTGCGTTTGGCAGCGCCCTTGAGGGACTCCTCGCGCGCTGCATTGAAAAGAATGTTGAGGCCGACGGCTTTTTCATTCCCTTGCAGGGGTTCCACCCAACGGACATGGTAGCTGGCATCGACCCATTCGACTGTGGTCAGTCCATAGAGGTCACGGGTATAGTTGTGGGCATCGTTTTGCCAGAGTTTGTAGGGAGTGCCGCCTGCGATCTCCCAGCGTTGAGCCAGACGTTTTAGCGCCTTCAGCTTATCGTTGGTCTGTGACTTTACCAAAGTTTCAATTTTGTTGGCTTCATCCTCGACCAGCATGTGGATGTAACCGAGCTCCTTTTTCTCAAGGGCGATATAGAGCGCATAGCTGCCAAACGACATCAGGAGGAAAACGGTAATAGGCAGGGTATATTTTCGCTCTCCCGCCATCCATTCTATCGTGTCTTGCCGGCGTATGCTGGCCACCATCAGGAACAAAGTGAACAGCCCGGTGAATAGTAGCCCGCCAACCAAGAGCATCAGTGGGTTTTCGCTGCGTGCGTCTTGCTCGAAAGCGCGGGTGCTTTCCCAGACTACCAGCCATTTCTGCTGCATAATCTCCAGCGTTTTGCGTTCGGTGAACGCTGGCTTGACGGTGCTCACGTCACTTGAGCTATTGTAGATCAGTGTATCTGGCGACTCGATGCCCCCATCATAAACGCGAATATTTATCTTGTAGGATTGACTGCGCGTAAGGCTTTGCAGGAAGTTTTTGGCAATGAATGGTGCGTAGACCCAGCCACGCAATGTAGCCTGCCGCTGTGCTACGGTACTATGCGGCATATGCTGTTTATAAAGTGGGTGTAATAGCAGGAAGCCAGGAGTCTTCTGTTCATCCTGCACCAGAATGATGCGCTGGGTAATCGCAGCCTTTCCACTATCGCGCGCTTTTTCGGCGGCGGCACGGCGGTTGGCTTCAAAGGCAATGTCGAGGCCAACGGCGGGGGCATTTATATCCTGTGGCTCGATATAGGTGATAACGTAATGCGGACGGTTATGGCCTTCGGGGTGGGGGGTAAAATCAGGGGCACCATCGGCACGCACCTTTTTCAGGAAGGCGGGGAGCCCTTCCTCGCTTGTTGGCACAATCCATCCGATACCATTGATGCCAGGGAAGTTCTTGGCCACCTGAATGGTGTTGACATATTCCCGCCATTCAGCGCGAGCAACATGATCCGAGCCATGGATGAAGCCGGCGCCTCCGAGTAGGGCATTCTCATACGAATCCAGCCGGTGCAGTAGTGCTTTCTCGCTTTCAAGTGCAAGAGATTGAAACTGAGTACGACTCTGTTGGTAATTGCTTTCTGATGCAATTTTCCATGCATAGAAGGTGAGCCCCAGCGGAAGGATGATGGCGAGCATTGCCAGTGCCGACAGGCTGCTGAGCGCCCGGCCTCGCCATGACACGTGGTTGTGGCTGCCCGGCATCACGAGCATCAACGGCAGGAAGACAAGAATGCCGAACAGATCTCCCATCCACCATGCCAGCCAGTTGCCAGGGATGTTTTCAGCAGGGAGGACGCCGGTAAGATGCAGGGTGCCAACGCCTGCCGTGGCGGCAATGAGGCATGTCACGGGGCCACAAATCGCGAACATTCGGAAGATTTCGCGAATGTGGGTCAGGTGCAGCGGCAAGCCGACATACTGGCGGATAAGTGCATGGCCTACCCATGCCTGCAGGGTTGAGCCACAGGCAATACCAAAGGCAGCAATGAGCTTGCTAAGCGCGAGCCCATCCTCGGGCGTGTAGGCGTGGGAAATATAGCAGTTAAGCACGAATGAACCGAGCAGGATACCCGGCCATAAGCGGCGCCCATGCAGGATAAGCATGCCAAGCGCAATACCTGAGGGTGGCCAAATGACGGTAGCGTACCCTGGTGGTACAGCAAGCAGCAATCCGAGTTTGCCCGTGAGCAGGTAAAGTGCGGCAAGTAGTAGCATTTTGCCAACATACCTGCTGAGCCTGCGTGGAGCTGCCATCAATCAAACACCTATTTGAGTTGCCACTGCAGCACCGTCTCGATGGTTTTCCCGATGCCACGTTTATTATGCCATTATTGCCGCTCAATCCCAGCGAATAATTTACTCTTTCAGCACGATAGCCCAAGTTGCTGGCAAGTGGCAGGGGGGCTCTCGCTCTCTGTGATGGAGGGCAAGCCTTGCACATGCCTCCTTTTGGCGCAATTAGTGAGGAATTTATGTAAGTTACGGCAGCGTATATAAGTAATATTCTGGTACATGAAGATATCGAGGTCGGCGGGTCTGAAGATGAATACGTGCATGAAGCTGCACAAATTGCGGCTGCTATTGAGTCCGCTTTAGTGCGGCATAGTTTTACTGCCCGCGTAAAGGAGCAAGTTGAACAGCCTTTTGTTGTTTGACCAGCGGATGTGCTCGCAGAGAACCAAAGCGCAGAAATCTGCCATTTTAGTGACTATCGAATTGCTCCGTTCAATGTCCAGAAACAACGTCGCGAAAGCGCACGGCCAAGCAGCCAAATTCACTCAGTATATTGAAATATAAGGAAATGGTGGAGATGACAGGAATCGAACCTGCGACATTCTGCTTGCAAAGCAGACGCTCTACCAACTGAGCTACATCCCCACGCGTTCATGGTGCCTTTTTAGGGCCGGAAAGTGCTACTAGACGAATCAGATCGTGCCGTCAATGGAGAAAATCAGTGGAGGTGCATTCAGGGTAGGGGATTTGGACTAGCGCTGTCGCTTGCAAAGCGCGTGGGATCCATTTAGAACGTCTGGATGGATGGAAATATGATGGTTAAGCAGCTGAAAGCGCTGGCCTCCCGGTGTCGGGAATGGTTGCTGCGTGAGGAGCACCGTGTGCAGGCTAGAAGCCTGAAAGAGCAAACACGCCGCGCCTTTACCGAGCATCCTGAGGAGACGGACGAGACCTATCTCCAGCATTTATGGTTTACGCTGGGGATGGCGGCACGGTTTTTTATGACGGCATTGGTTATCCTGGTCCACGGTGTTTTCCCATTCTTGCTGGTGCGCACGGCGAGCAACCAGATCGAAACGATCTACCGCATTATGAAATCCCGCATCCCCAAATCGCGCCGTGATGCGATTGATGCGGACTATCACCTTTAAGTCGTATGTCGGGGCAGCGCATTGCAATCCTTGGCTTTGGTTTCAGTGGGCTGATGGTGGTATCGCAGTTGGTGCGTCGCGCACCAGCACAGACTATCTGTTATATCGTCGCCGATGATTTAAACGCGCTTGGGGTGGCTTATAGTACCCATAACATTCAGCATTTGCTGAATGTGCCAGCTAATAAAATGGGTGCGTTTCCTGATGTAGTGGATGGTTTTTCCTGCTGGTTGGAAACACAGGATGCTGCGCTGGCACGCCAACGCCTGGGGATTTCGGCAGAATATGCGCCAACAGACTTTGTGCCGCGGGCACTCTACGGCGCGTACCTGCAAAGCATCTGGGAGGAAACCCAGCGACAGGCGGTGGCACGCGGCATTTTCCTGAAGTTAGTAGAGAGCTGCGCGACGGGTATTGCTTCGCGCAATGGGCTGGCAGTCTTGACCGAGCGTGGCGATGCCATCGCGGTCGATCACGTGGTGCTGGCGACGGGCAATGCACCGAAAACGATCCTGCCTGAGCTGCCAGCTTCAGTGGTGATACAGGACCCATGGTCATCACACGCCTTTGCCAATGCGCATGAGTGGGCGTCGCCGGTAATGTTGATGGGGATGGGGCTGAGCGGGGTGGATGTCGTGCTATCCTTGCGCAGTGCGGGGTATACGGGCGAGGTGATCGCTTTCTCGCGTCATGGGCTGGTGCCACAGGCCCACGCGCCAGTGAGTAGTATCTTTGCTTTTGATAAACAGGCGTTGCTTGCCCAGCCTTCTTTGGCCGGGCTGGTTCGGCTGGTGCGTCAGGCATTGGCAGAGCATTTGGAATGGCGCCCGGTGGTGGATGCGCTGCGTCCGTATACGGCATTGCTATGGCAGCGGCTGACATTGCGTGAACAGCAACGCTTCCTGCGTCGGATGCTTTCAATCTGGAACGTGTATCGTCATCGGATGGCCCCCGATATTGCGGCAACCATCCGTGAGGAAATCATGCGCACGACGCTCCGTGTCGTTGCTTCTCCGGCCTATACGGTGCGGATGGAGGAGGCACAGCCTGTTGTTACGTTACACATCGGGGCGAAGGAAGAGGTGGTACGCCCTTCGCGTATTGTGAACTGTACGGGTTTACAGATGGCCGTTGCGCAATTTTCGAGCCCGTTATTCAAGCAAGCGTTAGCGGATGGCTTGATTGAGCCGCATGCGACGGGGCTGGGCATTGCGGTTGATCCGCATCTGCGCGCATGGGGCGCAGCCTATCCCCATCTGTATGCGATCGGGACATTGGCTACCGGACAGTTGCTTGAGTCTACTGCGGTGCCAGAATTGCGCCAGCAGGCCCTACAGGTGGCGATGGCCTTGTTCCCCGAAGCGGCGGCCTAATGCTGCGCGACGCGCGGCCAAAGCTTAGGATTACGATAATCTGGATGCCGTGCATGGTGACGACGTTGTTTCCGGATTTTTGAGGCGGTCTGGCTGTCTGCATCCTCTTCCCAGTGACCTTTTACAAAGCGCCAGGTGTGGCCGCGATGTTCCCAGCCGTAGGGCATCCATACATAGCCGGGGCGGTCTTCGATCCAATGCCCAGAGATCCAAGTGTGCTGCGCGCCATCCCAACGCCAGTAGCCGGGGGTCCATGTATAGCCGGGACGTTCGCCCGGATCGACCTCGTAGACAGGGTCGGGCGGTGCCGGTACTTCTGCGTGTGAGGATTGTTTGGCAATTGCCGGCGAAGCATGTGGTATGGCCAACAGGCCGGCTACCAGCAGCGCCAGGCCGAGCAGGGGAGCTTTTATCACTGATCTGCGCATACATCCCTCCGTCTTCTGACCCTAGCATAGCGCAGATGGTCACAAAAAGCGATGTGTGCTTTTGCTTTAAAATCAAAAGCTTTCACAATATTCGTAGTGATGGGCCCTAGGCGCTTTTCGAGGCCTTTTCCGCGCGTTTGCGCAGGTTGGGATCCAGCAGCTTTTTGCGCAGGCGGATGTTTTTCGGCGTCACTTCCATCAATTCGTCTTCTTCGATGTAGGCGATGGCCTGCTCCAGCGTCGGCGTTTTCGGCGGCGTCAGTTTCACGGCTTCATCCTTACTGGTAGTACGGATGTTGGTGAGCTGCTTTGCCTTCAGTGCGTTGACCTCGAGGTCATTGTCGCGGCTGTGCTGGCCGATAATCATACCCTCATAGATGCGTACGCCTGCCGGAATAATCAGGAAGCCGCGCTCCTCAAGGCCCCAGAGTGCGTATTCCACCGCAACCCCGGTACCGTTTGAGATCAGCACGCCGTTACGACGGCCTGCAATGTCGCCCTTATACGGCGCGTAGCCGTGGAAAAGGCGCGAGAGTACGCCCGAACCACGCGTGTCGGTCATGAACTCGCCCTGATAGCCGATCATCCCGCGCGATGGGATGAGGAACTTCATGCGCAGTTTGCCGCCCGACGATGGGCGCATTTCAGTCATGTTCCCTTTACGGAGGCTGAGTTTCTCGACCACAACGCCCGAGTATTCCTCATCCACATCGACCTGTACTTCTTCCATCGGCTCTTCACGGGTGCCGTCTTCGGCGGTCTGGAAGAGAACGCGCGGACGCGAGACGGAAAGCTCGAAGCCTTCGCGGCGCATGGTCTCGATCAGTACGCCCAGCTGCAGCTCGCCGCGGCCACCGACTTCAAATGCATCGGCAGTTTCGGTTTCACGCACGCGGATGGCGACGTTGGATTCCGCCTCTTTCATCAATCGGTCGCGGATCATGCGTGAGGTGACTTTCGTCCCCTCCGTCCCGGCGAGCGGTGAATCGTTTACCGCGATGGTGATGGCCATGGTTGGCGGATCAATCGGGTTGGCTTTCAGCGGCGAACCCAGCTCCAACGCGCCGATGGTGTCGGCGACGGTGGTGGTCGAGAGCCCGGCGATGGAGATAATGTCACCTGCTTTTGCCTCGTTCACGACGACGCGTTCGATGCCGTTGAAGGCCTGAATTTTGGTGATGCGTCCTTGCTCGACCACGGTGCCGTCGAGGTTGAGGCCTTTTACCGGCATGCCCACTTTCACGGTGCCGCTTTCAACTTTACCGGTCAGGATGCGGCCGAGGAAGTTGTCGGACTCGATCAGTACGGCGAGCATGGCAAATGTCGCGTCCGGATCCGCGTCCGGTGCTTCGACGTAGCTAACGATTTCTTCCATGATGCAGTGCAGGTTCTCGCGCGGTGCGTCGAGGTCTTTTGCCGCCCAGCCGTTACGGCCCGAGGCGTAGATAACCGGGAAGTCGAGCTGTGCGTCGTTGGCATCGAGCGCCACGAACAGGTCGAACACTTCGTTGAGCACTTCATCCACGCGCGCATCCGGGCGATCGACTTTGTTGATGATGACGATAGGGCGCAGGCCTTGAGCCAGTGCTTTCATCAGTACGAATTTGGTTTGTGGCATTGGGCCTTCGGCGGCATCAACCAGCAGCAGCACGCCGTCTACCATGCTCAGGATACGCTCTACCTCGCCGCCGAAATCGGCGTGGCCGGGGGTATCGATGATGTTGATGCGGGTGTCTTTCCACTGGATCGAGGTACATTTCGCCAGAATCGTAATCCCGCGCTCTTTCTCGAGGTCGTTGCTATCCATCACGCGCTCATCCACCTTCTGGTTGTCGCGGAAGGTGCCGGCCTGACGCAGCATCACGTCGATCAGCGTGGTTTTACCATGGTCAACGTGGGCGATAATGGCGACGTTGCGGAGCTGGGTCATTTGCATCTCAATAGGTTAGTGGGTTGTGGCGCGTAAAATATGCCGTTGGTGCGCTGCAATAGGCGATTTGTGACGGTTTGGCTAGTGTTTTATGCGGCACCCTTGGCAGGGCGCTCGCTTTCTTCGATCGTATGATCCTCTGTATTGATGACCAGACGGCGCAAGGGCGGTGCAAGCAGGGCGGTACTGGCGACTACCAGTAGGGTCATGGCGCCGCCGAAGAGGATCGAAGGGACGAGCCCCAGTAGGCTTGCGGCTGCGCCAGACTCGAATGCGCCGATCTCGTTGGAGGAGATAATAAACATACTGTTGACGGCAGAGACACGGCCACGCATGCGCTCGGGGATCAACAGCTGCATCAGGGTGCCGCGGACGACCATGCTCACGCTATCAAACGCGCCGCTGAGCATCAGGAAGAAGGCTGCCACCAGAAAATGTTGCGACAGGCCAAAGCCGATCATGCAGACACCAAAGCCGGTAATAACCCATAGCAGGGTGCGCGCGCGGATATGCTGCATGGGCCGGAGTGCAAGAAACAGTGCCATGCTGATCGAGCCGATGGCAGGGGCAGCACGTAGCATGCCCAGCCCCTCCGAGCCAATATGCAGCACGGTATCTGCAAAAGCTGGCAAAATGGCGACTGCACCACCGAACAATACCGCAAACATATCGAGCGCCATGACGGATAGCAGTACGCGGTTACCGAGTATAAATTTCCAGCCAGCCTTGATGCTTTGCACTGCAGGCTCGCGCTGTTCGCTGCTTTTATGCTGGCGGTGTGGTTTGCTGATCAGCAGCGCCATAACCAATCCGAAGGTG
>JAUIBB010000122.1 GCA_030427685.1 Alphaproteobacteria bacterium | reverse complement strand
AAAACAAAGAGAATGGTCCAGACTAAACCGTAGCAGCCTGATGCTGGCTTGCCGCCACTTTACCATGGGCAACCACACTGCTCACTTTAGTCGCTGGCGAGGCGGCCAGATGCCCCCCATGACTGTCCGATGCCATAGCCGACTGTGCCAGGCTGTGCGTAGCATCCTGATGCAGCGCGTGGTCTTTGGTAGAAGCAACCGTCTCCTTTACCGGAGCAGCCGCCTTGACGGCCTTTTGCTTCTCGGCAACTGCAGCAGCAAGCGCCGTAAATTTAGTATTGTCTGCAAGCAGCTTAACCGTGTCACGCGCGCTGAGATTCTTTGCCGCGATCTCCTCGGCAACCGGCCCGGTAAGGCGGTTATATTCCCCGCCATGCGCTGCCACCGACGGAACTGCGGCCACAAGGTATTTCACCAGGTTCACGCGTTCTTCCGGCTTCAGCGTTAACTTCCCACTATCTACGAGCTTCAGGTTTTTATACGCGTTCAGCCCAGCATTGTCCGATACCAGCGCTTGACCTGCCATTGGCAGCATCATCGACAACCCGATGGCAGGCATCATACTGTTGCCGCCCAGCAGCCCGTCACTGGAAGAGAACAGTACGCCATTAAACAGCTCACCACCCGCCATCATGGTCGTACCAAAACGGCGCTTTGTCTTTTGTGATGCATAGGTTTGACGAATGCTTTCAATCAGCGGGCTATTCGCATCGCCAATATCCGTTGCCATTTCGGCCAGTGCCGCCTTCGCCTCTTTGCTCTCTTTTTTAGCATTGAGCACGGTCGCCGTTGCCCCGGCAGCCGCACCAGCAATAATAATCGCGCCAAACAATTTGGAATTCCCAAGCCCGCGCTTCAGTGACGAGGCGATGCCCGTGAGGCCTTCCCCCTTCATCTTGCTAAAAATCTTCCAGTTTGGCAGGCGATGCGAAATGGATTCTACACCACGACCAAAGCCCGTACTCTCGAGCGAGGTCAGGCCACGCTTCACGCTATCCTTGATCGGTGCCGTAACGCCGCTGGTTTTGGTGGCAACCGCCTCACCAAACTTCACGCCCGATGCTTCCATCGACGCCGCCCGGCCAGCCACATTATTCGCAAGCTTACGCGCGCCCTCAGCACCTTTGATGCCGCTGAGATCCGCCGTCTCAAGCTCAATATTTTTGACGACCTTGGCAATTGCCTCTTTACGCTCAGAGCTGTTTTTCCACATCTTAAGTGGGTTAAACGTCCGCTCAGCCTTAGGCACTTGCTGCTGGGCAATTTTAAGCACGGCAGATTCATGCGCATAATCACCCACGATACGCATATAGTTCGTCGGCAGCATATGCAGCTGATTCAGGCTGGTGGCACGAAGTGCTTCTATCGGCGCATTGAGCACAGCCTTGATGACCGTACGCGCGCGCAGGCTTCCCGCCTTCATCGCCGCCCATGACAAAGCACCGCCACCCACCATGCCGGCAAGGTCAAGATTCCAGACCATGTCCGAGCGCCGTTGGAACTTACGCAGCCCATCAATACGTTTTTCTTCTCCCGTACGGGCAACCAGGGTGCCACCCTCGGCAACGGCAATGCCGCTTAATTTATTCTTGCCACGCGTCGAAGCTTTGTTGCTTAGTTTGCGGCCAACGGCCTGCTCAGCGCGACGGCTGGCAGCCTCTACCGCGCTTCCATTAGCAACAAATCCCTGTGAATTAGAAATATCCATACTGCCGATAATAGCAAAGATACGGGGTAAGATGTGTGAAGCTTTTGTGACATCGCATTAAAAAGCGCACGAAAACGCCCATTAATCGCGGAAGGAATGCTCCCGCTTGGCGGCCTCAGCCCGGCGCTGTTCGCGCTGCGAGTGTGAGGTTTCCTGAGCATTATCGGCCTGCTCAAAGCCCTTGCGCGAGGGTTTAACGCGCACATCCGGCATCGCAGAACTGCGGCTACCGCCTGTTTTATTTGATAAATCTTTTGATTCAAGCGCCCCCTGCTCCAGCACGGTGCCTAAATACGACTTATCGGCCAGCACCCGTGGTACGGCACAGTTTAGCATCAAATGCTCCACCCCATGCTCACTGGCGGCATCCGCATTCAGCTCCTTCAGCGCGTCCACGCCTTTATGCTGCAACTGCGTTGAAATCTCACGCAAATGGCTAATCTCATGCTTAGAAAGCCCATCATGCTGCAATTCCTGATCGCTTTTGCTGTTCAGCCCCAGCATGGCCTGCATCATGGTGTCCTGATAGTTCTTCAGCGTTGCGGCGCGCATTTGTTTGATGTCCGGGGTCGACATCCCGGCCTCCTCCAACACGCTATCTGGCAGCATCGAGGCGAATATATCGCGCTCTTCACCGTCCAGCGATTTCAGGGCAGCCTTCAGGTCATCCCGGGTAAAGGCGGCGTTCTTGTAATATTCTTCGGGGTCTGCATGCACATAGCTTGCGCGCTTCTCATTATTCTTATCCAGCAGGACATTGACCTCGTCAGGGTGTGCGATCGAACGCCCGTGATTACGGATGATCTTGCCTTCTCCCACCAACCGTATCAGGCCAAGCGGGTTAAGCTCACCCTTGCGCAACGCGTCGGCGACAGGCTTTGCCGCAGCGGCCAGGTCTTCCTTCAATGCTTCACGGATTTCCGTATGGTCGGGGCTGATATCGGCCATATCCTGTTGATGCTGGATAAAGATCCGCATCACATATTCTTCCAGCGGATACGAATCGCCACGTTTTTTAGGCGATTGATAGCTCTTGGGAACCTCAAAGCTGCTGGCCTTCGGGTTACTCTCGATCTGCTTATCCAGCTCAAGGATCATCTCGAGTGCCGAGTATGGCTGCAACTGACGCGCCAGTTTATTCTCGTTCGACTTTTTCACATACGACGAAAGCTGGCCACTGGTGGTGTTCAGCAATCCACGACCCAGATGCCCCCACTCGCCCTCTCCATGGGCAGAGCGATCTTCACGCTCACGCTGGCGCTGAAGCTCCTCGCGACGCAGGACGTCCGAGCTTTTGCCTTTCCACATGCCATTCAGCATGCGCACATCCATCAACATGTTCGGGCCAGCGTTAATGGCCATATCGAGCACGTTATTAAAATTCGTATTATGGTCGATTTTCGATAAGCGCTTCCGGTGCGCGTAGATCACTTCGTTATCGGCCTCTTTCACGCCATAGAGTGCCCCGATTGAGTGTCTGCCTTTCAACTCATCCAACACCGGCGCAAGCGAACGCGCCAGGCTGATGCGCTCTTTACGCTGCGCCGAGATAGACTCAATAATTGGGCCGACATAACCACCGGCCTTCAGCCCAACGGTCACCCCAAAGGTGGTCAGCGCCGAAACCTTGCCCAGCACCGGCTTGCGAATACCAACCTTTTTGCCAAGGGATTCGGTAATACGCTGGGTCTGCGGCGCAAGGAACTTTGCCGCGTAATCCGAAGCAACGTTGTAAATGGTTGAGATATAAGCAACAAGCCCGGCATCGGCCTCAAACAGGCCGAACATTTTTTCGGTCTTGTTCGGATCTGCATTTTTCAGCGCGTTGGCGCCCTTTTTAAAGGCATCGTCCGCATAACGGTTCAGTTGCTTCTTATCAATCAGGCTCTCGTCACCATAGCCGGGCTGCTGGGCCTTATACCCATTACCATAGCCGGGCTGCTGGGTGTTATACCCATACCCGCTACCGTACCCGTTATTATCGAAACGATTCGCCATGTATACTTTCCTTCACCCTGCAGTATAGGTGAATTCGTCCGGGGAAAGTATGACAGTTCTGTGAAACTTCATAAAAAAAAGCCTGTCAGCAGGGATTGTCACATAATCTTAACACTTCCCTTACCCCCTTTTTGCTAAAGTGCAGCGTAGGAGTAGAGTATGTGGAGCATTATAAACTGGTTTACGTCTGAAGGAAGCATGTACAGCAAGGTGTCCAGCTTGTTCGATGGCATGACCTCTTCTATCACTGATTTTCTCGACTGGATTGCCGGCATGGGCAAGCAGTGGGATTCGACCAAAGACATCGCGAGCGGCGCCGAGAAAATTAGCTCAACCATCAAAGAAAAAACTGCTTCCGCTAAAGAAATCGCACTGGAGAAGGTCGATCAAAAAACCGCCCTTGCACAAAACACGATTGAGGATCAGCTAAAAGTCGATGCCCCCCTCTGCACTTCGCTGGCGAGCCAATACCCCATGCTCACCCCGGCGATGATCGCTAAGCTCTCCGAAGTAGCGACCTCTGGCGCATCGACCTTCATTACCAATATCCCGGCATTACAAAGCAACCTGCCAACCGCAGCGGTGGAAACCACCAATGCCATCCGCAGTTCGGTGGAGACCTACCTGAACACCGCCCTTATTAATGTTGATGAATTTAAACCTAGCGCCGATGCTTCCCAGGAAGAAATCGCGCAGCTTGCCCAGCAGCGCACCGCAAAAGCTGCAGAAATTGCGGATGCCTTCACCAGTAGCGTCGCCAATGCAGATCCACTGGCAACCGCTGCTGCCATGAAAAAAACCGGCATGCTTGGCATGATGATGACCACGCAGGTGGCGCTGAATGATCCCGCCAAGAAAAAACAGCTCACCAGTCAGCAACTGGGTATAAAAATCGAGCCTGCCCACGCGCCGGATCACGTCAAAACCGCCGCCAAAAAGGCAACAGAGAATAATACAACGCCGGTTGCCCCCGGCACCGATGTAGCAGAGAACGGCCCTGCAAACGTCACGCAAAACAACGCCGAACCAGCCCCTGCGACGGGAATCAGCTAATGAGCAACACAGGGAACCCAACACAACCTGCTTCGGATGCGACACCAACGCCTCCGCCCGAAACGCAGACCCC
>JAUIBB010000010.1 GCA_030427685.1 Alphaproteobacteria bacterium | reverse complement strand
GAGCTTTTTCAGCTCTGTCGCTGTTTGGCGTTGCTGAAACTGGGTCTGTTCGATCGCGCCGCGGAGCGAACGGATCTCTTGATCGAGCTTGCTGATCTGTACTTGCATCTGGCCGCTGCCCATGGGGGAAATCGCAGTGCCAGCCGAGCTTGTACCGGATCCGGAATAAACCTGCTTCTGCACAAAATTGAGGTCGCGCTCTAAGCGATTCAGGCGGGTAACAAGGTCGCTGCTCTCCTGTGCGGGGGCGTCAGGCGCGCCAGCCATCAGGAGGCTTAGTGAGAGTAAGGTAAAGGCGATCAGGCGCATGGGGATTCTCCGAAGGTTCCTGCGTAGCAAGTTTTGGCTTAGGGTTCAAGCGGTGACCTACAAAAAAGCCCACCAGAAGACTGGTGGGCTTTTTCGATTTTATCCGCGTACGGATCGCTTAGTTTGCGATAACCGTTACCGCGCGGCGGTTTTGGCTCCAGGCCGACTCGTCATTGCCGAGTACTGCCGGACGCTCTTTACCGAACGAGGTGGTGCTGATGCGGCTAGCGGGTACGCCAATGCTCACGAGGTAGTTTTTCGTGGCGGTTGCGCGACGCTCGCCGAGGGCAAGGTTGTACTCACGGGTGCCGCGCTCATCCGCGTGGCCTTCTACCTGAATCTCAACCGAGCTGTTTGCTTTCAGCCATTCTGCCTGGCTTTGGAGGATAGCCTGGCCATCCATCGTGATAACGGAGCTGTCGGTGTCGAAGAAAACGCGGTCGCCGATATTCTCAGCCAGAACGCCGCTACCGGTGCCGGGGCCGCCGTTGCCATACATGTTCGCCATGCTTGCCTGCGAGCCGGTGCCACCAGCCGTGCCCATGTCGGAAGAAGAAGAGTCGCACGCTGCGAGTAGCAGCAGTGAAGAGGCCAAGGCTAATGCTGTTTTATTCATTGTAAAACTCCTGAAAAGTGATGTGTCCCTGCCGAATACAAAGGAGCAGTTTGCCTGCGTGGTGTCGCATATTCCGGTGCAAAACACAAGATGGGTTTCGTGGCGTAGAAGTGAAGTTCCGAAAAAGTCCACCACTGTTGCAGGATTGCTACAGGAAAGTGAAAATTTCAAATATTTATCTTTTACAGCAGCTTGCAGATGAGATGCGCGCCCGGCGGCGGATGTCACCCAAACTTCACAATACAGGGCATATCGCTGTGATAGAATGCAGTATTCTTTTGTTTATTGCGCATTTTCTTTTTGAAAGGCCAATTAGCACTAAAGATCACAAATACTACACATCCTTGTGGTCTGTATCTGTTTGTATTAATTGTGTATTTTATTGATTAATCTATATTTTTTAACGCTTAAAAAACAAAAAATGAGAAAACTTGTAATGTTGGTACTAATAGTACTCGGCTTTGCGATGATCTTCGACGTTGTGCGTCTATCATCGATAACAAGGGAAGGCCATATCATCTATGGTGTAGTCTTTGTCTTAGGAGGCTTTCTTTTGGGCTTAGGCCCTCAAAAGAAGTAACTCTGAAAAGAAAACTATTTCTCCTGCCGCAAGGCAGGTTTTTTTTGCTTTAAATTCAGGTTATGGCCCTATTGCTTCGTCAGCAGGGGACTCCATGCGGGGTCGCTCGCTTCTGTCGGGGTGATGACTTCGCGGAGGTTGAAGCCGGTCACATCGACGGAGTAGAGCTTCGAGCGGTTGGCGCCGCGCCCACCGGGGAATTCGCGGGTGAAGATGATGACGCGGCCATTGGGCGCCCAGCTTGGGCCTTCATCCAGCCAGCTTTGGGTGAGCAGGCGCTCGCCGGAGCCATCGGGCTTCATGATCCCGATAAAGAACTGTCCGCCATATTGCTTGGTGAAGGCGATGAGGTCGCCGCGCGGACTCCAGACCGGGGTAGAATATTGCCCTTGCCCAAAGCTGATGCGGTGCACATTGCCGCCGTTGCCATCCATCACATAGAGCTGCTGGCTGCCGCCGCGATCGGAGTTAAAGACGATCGCATGGCCATCCGGCGCGTAGGAGGGTGAGGTGTCGATGGCGCCATTGCTGTGGGTGAGCCGACGCATTTTGCGGGTGCGCAGGTCCATCTCGTTGATGGTGGTGGTACCGCCATTGGCGATCGACATCAGCATGCGCGAGCCATCATGGTTAAAGCGTGGTGCGAACGAAATGCCGTCAAAGCGGCCCAGTGATTCCTCGCGCCCGGTCTGCAGGTCACGCAGGAACACGCGCGGCTGGCGGCCCGAATACGACATGTAGAGAATCTGCTGCGTATTGGGTGAAAAGCGCGGGGTGAGGACGAGGCTATCGCCATCGGTCAGGTATTTCAGGTTCTCGCCATCCTGATCCATGATCGCGAGGCGCTTGATGCGTTTGCGTGCGGGGCCAGCCTCGGACACGAAGACGATGCGTGTATCGAAATAGCCCTGCTCACCGGTGAGACGCTTGTAGATTTCATCGGCAATCAGGTGGCCGACGCGCCGCCAGTTGCGGCCATAGGTGTTGTATTCTTTGCCAGTGAGCTGCTGCTCGCCATAGGCATCCCACAGGCGGAAGCTGATGCGCACTTTGTCCGGGCCAACAGGGGTGATGGTACCGGTGACGATCGCCTGTGCGTTGATCTGCCGCCAATCCGCATAGCGTGGGATGGCGTCGCCATTTTGCACACGTTCGATAAAGGCTTGCGGGTCGATGGGGCGGAACAGGCCAGAGCGCTCGAGATCCGCAGAAATCACGGTGCTAATCGCAGCGCCGCTGGCGCTACCGGCATCGGCGCCGGTAAGCATGGTCACGGCAATTGGCATTGGCTCGACATTGCCGCGGGTGATGTCAATTTTCAGCTCAGCGCGCGCTGGGCTGGTAAGTAGCAGCATCGTAGCAAAGGCAAAAAAGATCCGCTGGCGCATGGAGATTCCTGATGTGAAGTGTCCTCCCCACGGATGGCGCGGACCGCTTAAAATATCAAGGGGAAAGTGTAAAAACTCCAGCAGGGGTTCTGGAGTTTTTATGCTCTCTGCGTGGATGCACCATACGGGTGCCAATCGTGCGCCGTGGGCCGTGCGAGGGCACCTCTCGCCAGCGAGTGAGGGGTATGTCTGCCTCTCGGGTTACTTGAAGCATTGATTTATGCCGGTTGTTAGTTGCTCTTTTGTGTAATTCTCCGGTAGGCCATTGATAATCTCAGTGATCTCTTGCTCGGACTTATATTCTAGTTTGGTGCTTTTGTGGGCTTTGGCAGCTTTATGGATTGCATGGATGATGCTGTCGTCTAACGCCATGATTTCTTTTGCGCTGCCCTTGCCTGCGGTTTCCTCATCGGCTGCCTGTGCACACAGGGAAAAAATGAGACCCTGAAAATGCAGGGCGTTTCCTGTTTCAATCACATGGTCAAACAAGGCCCTTCCATTAGCGGTTTTTTTATCATCCGCGATGTCGTAGCTTAAAAAGACTTTGAGTACTTCGTTGAGCAATGTTGGCATTGGATCCTCCAAAATGTTGTGGCGTGCCTCTTGGGCTTCCGCTGGAACCTAATCGGAATGGAGGAAAGATGGTGTGACAATTCTGTGAAGATTGCTGTGCCTAGAGCATGTCTTTGGGGTCGAAGTTGAGTTCCATCTCGCGCCAGCTGCCGTATTTATCGCGGGGGAGGTTTTGCAGGGGGCTGCATTTATGGACGGCACGCAGGGCGCTGTCGGCGGCGGCCCGGAAGAACGTATCGCTTCTGTAACGATCTTTTTGATCGCTTGTTATTTCAGCTGTTTTTACGGTTCCATCCTCTTGAAGTTCTATATGGACACGGACGGCAAGGGACTCGCCTGCTTTGGCGCCGGCTGGTACGCGCCAGCACTGTACGAACTGGCTGCGGATCGCATCACGCTCGCTGATGGAGAGCGGGAGGCTGGCATCATAGGCGGCTTCGGATTTTGTTTTATTCTCCGCCGTATTGGTGCTGTCTTTGGCGTCCTTAGAGGGTTTGACCGGTGCCTCCTGCTGGAGCTTGCTGAGCAGGGCCGCGAAATCATCCGATTTGCTGTTGGCAGGCTGGGCTTCCTCAGGCTTGGGGGGCGCTTTGGGTTTGGGTTCCTTGCCTTCGTTGGGGTCGAAATGCGTTTCTTCGACCGGGGCGGGTTCTTCCGGCGCAGCAGCTTTGGGCTCGGGCTTTGGTTCGGGCTTCACCTCTTTCGGCTTTTCCGTCACGCTGGGGGGGACGGGTTTTGGCATTGGCGGTGTTGGTGCGTGCTGTTCTTTTTGTATTTTGGTGTCTGATGGCTTGACGTTACTGATGTCGCTGATCGGTAGCAGCTCGACCGACATCACCAGCGGCATTGGCTCTTCGCGCTCGGGCAGCAGTGCCGGGAGCCCCACAAAGGCGACCAGCGCCAGCAAGACGTGGAGCGCAACGGAGATTTTTAAACTGCGTGATTCAACCGGGAGCACAGCTATTTCTTATCTCCTATGGGATGCAAGGTCAGGTGCGTTGTCATGTCGGGTTGCTCCTCGCAATGACAGTGGGTGGTTAGTGCCGGATTCCGGACTGGTCGGTCAGCAGGGCGACGCGTGTATAGCCAGCAACAGTAATCTGGCTGATGACCTGCATCACCGCACCGTAATCCACGGCGGTATCGCCACGGACGAAGACCCGTGTTTCCTTCTTCTCGCCTAGAATTGCCTTGAGCTTTGTGCCGACCGTATCTGCCGGAATTTCTGTGTTCTGGATATAGACCGTGCCGTTGCGTTTGATGGTGACGCTGATCGGCTCGTCGTTACCGCCCAGTGCGGAGCTTTTGGTTTTTGGTAGGTCAACCGCCACGCCCGAGGTCATCATTGGTGCGGTAACCATGAAGATAATCAGCAGTACCAGCATCACATCGACGAACGGGGTGATATTGATTTCGCTGAACCCTCCGGCGGCGCGGGTGGCGCGACGGCCCCGGCGGCCACCGCCATTGTGCATGGAGGCACCCATTAGCGGCTTCCCTTATCCAGCTGGCGGGAGAGGAGCATGTGGAATTCCGTTGAGAAATCCTCCAGCTTACCGGCGAGGCGGTTCAGTTCGCCGTTGAATTTGTTGAAGGCAATCACCGCCGGAATGGCGACGAACAGGCCGATGGCAGTGGCGAACAGTGCCTCGGCAATCCCTGGCGCGACGACGGCGAGCGAGGTGTTCTGCGACCCGGCGATGGAGGTGAAGGAGTTGATGATCCCGATACAGGTGCCGAGCAGCCCGATGAACGGTGCCGATGAGCCAGCGGTGGCGAGGAAGCCCAGCCCACGCTCCAGCCGCTCCATCTCGCGGTTGCGGGTAACAGACATCATTTGCATGATGCGTTCCTTGATTGAGATGTTCAGCTCATTGGCGCTGCTGCGACTGCTTGGCACAACGCGCTCTTGCGCTTTGCCACGGCTGCGGAACCATTCATCCATCGCGGCAGTAAACATCAGCGCCAGCGGGTGGGTGCTTTTCCGTTTTTTGACGCGCTCGTAATATTTATCGAGAGCCTCGGTCGACCAGAATTCTTTCTCAAACTGGTTGGTTTTGTCGTTCACACTGGCGAGCGCGAAATATTTCTCGAAAATAATGCCCCAGCAGGCGATCGACATGCCGATGAGGATCAGCATGATCACCAGTACCAGCGGTTGTGCATGCAGGATGAGGTTCATCAGCGAGAGGTCATGCGCGCCTACTGCATTAGCAGCGTTCCCTGCAAGTTCGGTAGCATCAACACCGCTAACCGGTGCGGCAGTGGATAAGGCCATAGGAGTCTCCTTGACGTGGTCTAGCGTGGTTTTTCTTCAATGCTTGTCGCAGGCGGCAGGCTTGCAATCAGCTCCTGCGGGAGCGCGGTGGGGATGAAGTCTTTATTGATGGCGACTACTTCCACATCGACGACCGCAAGCACGATGTCTTCGCGCTTTACCGTTTGGCGTAGTGTCATACGCACTTTCCCGATGCCTGACAAGCGGGTTTCAATGAGCAGCCGATCGTCGAGCTTTCCCGGTTTGCGGTAGTCGATACTGGCGCGGCGGACGACGAACATCAGCCCGAACTCTTTCTCCAGCCGCTCGCGGCCGATGTCGAGGGTGCGCAGCCATTCGGTGCGCGCCCGCTCGCAGAAATTGAGGTAGTTGCTGTGATAGACCACGCCGCCTGCGTCCGTATCCTCGTAATAGATGGTCAGTGGATAATAGAAGGCATCGTCTTTGGCGTAGGGGGTCATACGTGGAACTCTTTTTTTATCGTCATTGCGAAGAGGCCAAAGGCCGGCGCGGAAATCCAGTTTTTATATATACGCTTCACGTGCTTGATTGCCGCGTCGCTTCGCTTCTCGCCATGACACATATTACGTATCCTCGTCGAGCAGGTCGATTTGTGCCGTGGGGCGTGCAGGGGCTTTGAGGCCGAGATGTTGGTAGGCCGTGCCGGTGAGCATCCGTCCGCGCGGGGTGCGCTGGATGAAGCCGAGCTGCAGCAGGAACGGCTCGATGGTTTCTTCGATGGAGTCGCGCGCCTCAGACAGTGCGGCGGCGATGGTTTCGATACCGACGGGGCCGCCTTCGTAATGCTCGACGATGAAGTTGAGGTAGCGGCGGTCGCTCGCGTCGAGGCCGAGGCTATCGACTTCAAGGCGCTTGAGCGTTGCATCCGCCATTTGGGCGGTGATGGTGTCAACGCCCTCCGCATCCGCGAAGTCGCGCACGCGCTTGAGCAGGCGGATGGCAATACGCGGGGTGCCGCGCGCGCGGCGCGCAATCTCGTTCGCGCCATCGGCCGAGAGGGTGGTGCTCAGCATCGCCGCGCCACGGCTGACGACTTTTTTCAGCTCTGCCACGTCATAGAAATTCAGTTTCAGCGGAATGCCAAAACGGTCGCGCAGCGGGCCGGTGAGCATGCCCACGCGCGTGGTTGCGCCAACCAGCGTAAACGGCGGCAGGTCGATGCGCACGGTGCGCGCGCTGGGGCCTTCGCCGATGATGAGGTCGAGCTTGAAATCCTCCATCGCGGGGTAGAGCACTTCCTCGACCGCGGCGTTGAGGCGGTGGATTTCGTCGATGAACAAGACGTCGTTCGCTTGCAGATTGGTGAGGATGGCGGCTAGGTCGCCGGCTTTGGTGAGCAGTGGGCCGGAGGTGGCGCGGAAGTTCACGCCCATCTCGCGCGAGACGATTTGCGCGAGGGTGGTTTTACCGAGGCCGGGAGGGCCGTAAAGCAGCACATGGTCCAGCGCCTCGCCGCGCTTTTTGGCGGCGCGGATGAACACGTCGAGATTCTCAATCACCTGCGGCTGGCCGGTGAAATCGCTCAGCGACGTAGGGCGGATCGACGTTTCAAGCGCGTCGCCTTCGGTGCGTTCCGGGGTCAGGGGTGAGAGGGCTTCCTTCATGCCGCCAGCTCCCGCAGAGAGTCACGGATGAGCTGATCCAGTTTCGCCTCAGGCGCAGCCTGCTGCACACGCATGACGGCGGTGAAGGCGTCGCTGCGGTTATAGCCCAGATGCACGAGGGCGGAGAGGGCGTCTTCGACTGGACCACGCGCGGGGGCGGGTTGTTTTGCTGCGCCTTTCGCCGGGGCTGCTTCGCCTGCGTGGGCGGCGGCGATGGAGAAGCCGGCACCGCCAAGTTTCACGGCCTGAGATTTGAGTTCGGTAACAATGCGCTCGGCGAGTTTGGGGCCGACGCCGCTGACGACGGTGAGCGCTTTTTTGTCCTGCGCCACGATGGCGGTGAGGATCTGCTCCGGCGCCATGGCGCTGAGGATGGCGAGGGCCATTTTGACGCCGACGCCCTGCACGGTGGTCAGCGTGCGGAACCACTGGCGCTCGGCCACGGTGGCGAATCCGTAGAGATGAATATGGTCTTCGCGCACATGGGTTTCGGTGAGAAGCGTTGCGGCGCTGCCTTTGGGGCCAAGCGCGCCCAGCGTTTTGCCGCTGGCGAAGACGAGATAGCCGACGCCATTCACATCGAGGATCATGTGATCCTCGGCGACTTCATCGACCCGTCCGGTGAGTTTTCCGATCATGGGCGATTTATAGAGGGATTGGAGTCGAGAGTCGAGAGTCGAGTGGGTGCAGTGTATAACCTCTCCCACCGGGAGAGGTCGACATACGCAACGCGGATTTCGGGTGAGGGCATGGTGAGGCCGGTTAGCCCTCACCCTCTTTGCTGCGCAAATAGACCGCTTCCGGTGGGAGAGGTTTTAGTGTGAATGATGCGCGTGGCAGATGGCGATGGCTAACGCATCGGCGGCGTCGTGCTTGCTTGCGGCTAGCGCCGGTTTTGCGGCGGGAAGCAGCACGCCGACCATTTGCGTGATCTGGTTTTTATCCGCCGTGCCGGTGCCGACGATGGCTTTTTTGACAAGGCGGGCGGCGTATTCACCGACATTGAGGCCGCAGGCGGCGAGGGTGACAATCAGCGCGCCGCGTGCCTGACCGAGCTTAAGGGTCGAAGCTCCGTTGGCCGTGGCGAAGGTTTCCTCGATCGCGGCAGCCTGCGGCTGATGCGTTTGGATAAGCGCAGTGAGTTCGCGGCTGAGAAATAACAGCCGTTCGGAGAGCGCAGCTTTGGTCGGCGGTGCGATGGTGCCGCAGGCGATGAAGCTTAAGCTGGAGCCGGTTTTTTCGACAATGCCCCAGCCGGTGGAGACAAGCCCGGGGTCGATGCCGATGATGCGGGTGCGGTTCATGGTGCTGACCTTAACCTCTCCCCCCGGGAGAGGTCAACGCGCATTGCGCGTTGGGTGAGGGCTTGCAGGAGGTGGGGCCTGGCCCTCACCCTATTTGCGCTGCAAATAGACCTCTCCCGGTGGGAGAGGTTTCTACGCGCTGAGCTTGGCCATGGTTTCGGCGGAGAAGTCGGCGTTGGTGTAGACTTCCTGCACGTCGTCGTTGTCTTCCAGCGCTTCGATCAGTTGGATTAATGCATCTGCGTCGTCATCGCTGACGCTGTTGGGGATGGTGGCAACAAAGCTTACTTTTGCGCTTTGTGCATCTTCAAATTTCTCGGCCAGCGCATCGCGCACGGCAATAAAAGATTCAAAACTGGTGGTAACTGTATGGGTATCATCAGCGGTTTCGCAGTTATCGGCACCGGCCTCGATTGCTGCCTCGAGCATCGCCTCCTCAGCAATACTGGCAGTGGGGTATTCGATGATGCCCACCTGTTCAAACATAAAGCCAACAGAGCCGGATTCACCCATATTCCCGCCCTTTTTGGTGAAGAGCGAGCGCACATCGGCGGCGGTGCGGTTGCGGTTATCCGTCAGCGCATCCACCAGAATGGCGGTGCCGCCGGGGCCATAGCCTTCGTAACGGACGGTCTCGTAGTTATCCGCCTCTCCGGCGCCGGAGCCTTTCGCAATCGCGGCCTCGATTTTGTCTTTCGGCATCCCTGCCTGCCGCGCCTTGATGACCACCGTGCGTAGCTTGGCGTTGAAGTTGATGTCCCCGCCACCTTTGGCCGCCACGATGATCTCGCGCGCGATTTTGGTGAACATCTTGCCGCGCTTGGCGTCCTGCGCGCCCTTCCTTCTCATAATATTCTTAAACTGCGAATGGCCTGCCATAATAAACCGGGGCATTCTAGCGGCGATCTGCGTCGTCCCTGTCGTGCTCGGATCCTCACGTAGCGCTGCTACGCTGCGGTCCTGTGCGCGCCAACTCCTAGCATCTCATCCACTATAATGCCCCTCCTCCCGGAGTGTGTGATGAATGTGAGGGGTTTTTGTAGCGGAGAGGGGGGGCGGGAATCAATGGGAAAGCTATGCACAGGGTGTGGTTTTTGCTGGTGGCAAGAGGCGAAGCGGGTATGAGGAGGGCATGTTCAGGATTGCTTTTATTGTTTGGTTGCTGCTTGCGACGCCTGTGTGGGCCTCGATCGGCGGGATCGGCAATGCGCAGGTGGATAAGGGCGTGCTCACCGTTCACTGGCGCACGGCCTACGCGGCGGATGACAGCAATGCCGCCAACGATGGCCGCTGGCGCAACCGGCTAATGCTCGATTATGGCGTGACGGACAATTATGCCTTCGGCGTCTATGTGCAGACGGACCGCTCGCGCGGGGATGGCGAGTTTGAGGCGCTGATGATCGACCAGCGGTTTGAATTCCACACGGTCGCGGAGGACGGATTTTATAGCGGCATACGCCTGCGTTACACCTATAAGGACGGCGACAAAAAACCGGATAACGCGCATGTGCGTTTTATCCTCGGCGCGCCTTTGGGCAACTGGGAAGTGCGCACCAACCAGCTGGTGGCGCACGAGGTGGGCGAGGGCAGCCGGGGCGGTATGCTCTACGAGTCGCGGATGCAGGCAACCTATGCCTATTGGGGCAGCCACCGGATTGGGCTGGAGAGCTTCAATAACTTTGGCAATTTGAGTGCGTCGAGCAGTTTTGATAGTCAGCATCATGAAATCGGCCCGGTCTTTCAGGGCCGCATCACCGATCGGCTGAGTTACGATGCCGGATACCGCACCGGCATCTCCGATGCGGCCATCGACCACGTGTTCCGGCTGTTTCTGGTGCAGAGGTTTTAGCGGTTGCGTGCATCTCACTTTATGTTGATAGCGAATATCCTGGGGAGTGGAGCTTACGCACGAGTTCACTGCCACCTCTGGCAATGACAGGGGATGGTATCCCCTGTGTTTGTGTAGGCTCTTCCTGTGCAGCAAGGACTGCCTGCGCCTCATCGAGTGGGCCGAAGATGAGTGGAGATCCCCACAGTTTCGGGTTAAAACGTAATTGTTGCTGCGGTGCCATTCTATACGACTTCCCGGGCGACATGTTGTTATTAATTTCTTCTGCTTGCGCTGGCAGTGCGGTGAGCATCGCATCGTACAACCGCTGTGTGGCCGGACTGAAATCAGCGGGTTTTTCATGTATCGCCGTATAGATGATGCCATCACAGAGCGCTATTTTTCCGTCCTCTTCCGTTATTAAAATCATAATCGGAGCATAGGTGTTTTCTGTCCGGAAATTATCGTTTTTTCTTGCGACACACCATCGTGTGTCTTTGCCCCAATAGGTAGTCGCATGAAATGTATGTGGGATTACGATTTTCCCCTCCGGGCCATCATAGAGCACGGTGGTTTCACGCTGGATGCGGTCCATGTCGAGTGAAGTATCGTTTTCTGCCATAGAGAAATTATGGCAGAAAAAGGACTTGTCTGGCATGACGATTTGATGACATTTTAGCTTTAAGAGCATGAAAAGTCAGCTGCTTAAGTGCGCACCTTCGCATACCGCCCCGGTGCGGGTTCAATTGGCTTGTAGCGGGCGTTGCCCGGCTTGCGGGCGGGGACTTTGGGGCCTGCCAGTTTGCGTTGCCATTGTTCCCAATGCGGCCACCATGAGCCGACATGCTCTGTTGCCTTGTCGAACCAGTCTTCGGCTTTGGGGCTGAGCTTGGCATTCGTCCAGTAGCAGTATTTGTTTTTGACCGGCGGGTTGATGACACCCGCAACATGGCCGGAATCCGCCAGGGTGAAGGTGACGGGGCCGTCATAGACCTGCGTCGCGGCGTAGGTGGATTTCCACGGCGCGATATGGTCTTCGCGGGTGGCGAGGATATAGCTTGGGGTCTCGATTTTGGTGACGTTGATCGGCATATCGAGCAGGGTGATGCCGCCCGGTTTCACCAGATTGTTCTTCTGATACATGTTGCGTAGGTAGAATGCGTGCATGGTCGCGGGCATCCGCGTGGCATCGGCATTCCAATAAAGCAGGTCGAACGGGAAGGGGTGTTTACCCAACAGGTAATTATTGACGACAAACGACCAAATCAGGTCGTTAGCGCGGAGCATATTAAAGGTGGTTGCCATTTCGGAGGCTTCAAGGTAGCCGCGCTCACGCATGCGGCCTTCGAGGGCATCCAACTGGGTATCGTCGATGAAGACGGAGAGGTCTCCCGCCTCCGAAAAGTCGATCAGCGTGGTGAAATAGGTAGCCGAGGCGATGCGGTCTTCTTCTCCGATGCCACGCAGGTAGGCGAGTGTAATCGCAGTGAGGGTTCCGCCAAGACAATAACCGGCTAGAGCGGTTTGTTTCGACTTCGTAATGTTTTCGATGACGTCAAGTGCCGCGAGTGGTCCCTCGCTTAGATAGTCTTCGAATGTTTTTCGGGCGAGCGTTTCATCCGGGTTCGCCCAGGAGAGGATAAAGACAGTGTAGCCCTGCTCTGTCAGCCACTTGGCAAAGGAGCGCTCCGCCGTCAGGTCGAGGATATAGTATTTATTGATCCATGCCGGGACAATCAGGATTGGCACCTTATGGACTTTTTCCGTTGCTGGGGCGTACTGGATGAGCTGCATCAGCTCGTTTTCGTAAACAACGCTGCCGGGGGTGGCGGCGATATTCTTGCCTAGGGTAAAGGCAGTTTCATCCGTCATCGAAATACGCAGCGCGCCATCGCTTTTTTCAAGGTCGGCAAGGAATTGGCGTAGGCCAGAGACAACGCTTTCGCCATTGCTTTCAATCATGCGCGCCATCACTTCCGGGTTGGTTAGCAGGAAGTTGCTGGGCGAGGCGGCGTCGATAAATTGACGGGTAAAGAAGCTGAGTTTGCGGCGGGTAGCATCGTCAAGCCCATCCACCTGCGTCACCAGATCTTCCATCCAGCGTGCGTTGACGAGGTAATTTTGTTTGATGTAGTCAAACAGTGCGCCGTTCGCCCAGGATGCGTTCGAGAAACGACGGTCGCGTGGGGCGGCCTCAACATAGGGAGCTTCTTCGCGCCCAAGCATCTGTCCTGTCCACCATTGCCATAGTTTTACATGTTCTCCTATCAGTCCCAGTTGGGCATTGGCGAGTTTCGCCGGGTCGATGGAAACATTGCGTGCCGTATGCAGGAAGGATTCGGCCATGCTGAGGGGGTCGGTATGGCCCAGCGTTACTGGCTTGGAGAGCGAGTGTGCCGCGACTTCTTGTGTGATGCGTTGCCATAGGTCGCTGGCCAGGGCCATGTTGGCCGCAAATAGCTGCGGGTCGATTGCCTCCGCATCAGGTTGAGGGGCGTTGGCGGCGGGGGCAGGTTTGCGGCTGGAGGGTTTACGTTTCATGCGCGTTTATCTAGCGTAAATTGGCAGGTGATGCAATGACGATCGGGTGCGATTTCTGTTATTTTTAAAACGGGTTTTGTTTTTATCCACAGACGCGGTGGCAAATGATCACGCGCTAGACAAATGCCGGGTATCCCGATAACGTAGAGTCCACGTTTTTCGTACAGAAAAAGACCTAAAAACAACCGGTGTGAGCCATGGACTACTTCCTGCATTTCAAGCGTTTCGGCCTTTGCTCGCTCGTGTTGGTGAGCCTGTCGGCATGCACCTATCTGATTCCGGATGATCCGAGTGCGCCACGCTACAACGTGGTGCTGGGCGAGCGCCACGCGCCGTCTGCGAATAATGTAGCCCCTACAGAAGCCGATATTGCAGAAGAGATGGGGATGTCGCCAGAGGCTATTCTGGCGTATGACGTGCCGCCAGCGCAGCCGATTGCTGCCGCGCCGATTGAGCCAGTGTTCGCTGCGCCGCTGCCGCCACAAATGCCGCCTTCTTATGCTGCCGCGTCGCCTTATCCGCCCTATACGGCGCCAGCACCTGCTCCCTACGCCTCGCCCTATCCGTTGGCAGCGGCGCCACCACCGTATGACCTGCCGCCTGTTGGCATGCTCGATCAGTCGCAGGCGCAGCGTGATGCGGCCTCTATGACCCACCGCCAGACGCCGTATGAAAATTACGCAATGCCGCCGATGCAGGTTGCAGCGGGGGCGTTGAATAGTGTGCCGCAGCGTCCGCCGCTTTGGGGGCCAGATAGTGCCCGTCGCCAGCTTGAATCCACACGTCAGGGGTTGGAGCAGGAACGTCAGGATATGGGCTATGCCCGGGACCGCTTGAACCGCGATGCTGCGGCTGAGCCACGCTTGTCGCCAGAGCCTACGGGGGCGATTCCGTATGCTCCGCCAGCGCCATCGCAGCCGGTGGGGGCACCACAGTCTAACCGCATGCCTACCGGCTTGATGCCGCCGCCACCACCATTGGCTATGCAGGCGCCAGTGTCGATGCCGGTTGCACCTATCCAGTTGCAGGCGCCGCCTTACCGCCCGATGACGACTGCGCGTGCCAGCGCATCGCCGCCAATTATGTTGACGCCGCCCACCGGTCAGGTGCTGGGTGAGCCTTACTATGCCGCCTCTGCTGGCGGAGACTTTGACCCGCTGGCGGATGCCGCGGGATTTGGCGCAGCGCCGCAGCAAACCACCTATTCGGGAACGGGTTATATGCCGCAGCCGCGCTATCGGCGCTAGTTGGATAATGCCGCTGCGCGTTGTCCGTTGACTTGCTCTACGCAGCTTCTAAGGTAGTTTGTATGGAAGAATTTTACCGCATTGGCCGTTTGCCTCCGTATGTGTTCGCGGAGGTGAATAAAATTAAAGCTGCCCACCGCGCTTCGGGGCGCGACATTATTGACCTTGGCATGGGGAATCCGGATTCGCCCACGCCGAAGCATATTGTCGAAAAACTGCGGCAGGTGGCGCTCGATGAAACCGCGCACGGCTACTCGGTCAGCCGTGGCATTCTTGGCCTGCGCAAGGCGCTCGCCGGGTACTATAAGCGCCGCTTCGATGTTGATTTGGATCCGGATACGGAAGTGGTCTCGACCATTGGCTCGAAAGAAGGGCTGGCGAACCTGATTCAGGCAATCGCGGCGCCGGGCGATGTGATTGTGGTGCCAAACCCGTGCTACCCAATCCATGCGTTTGGGCCGGTGATCTCGGGTGCGTCGGTGCGCTACCTGAATGTGGCAGAGGGCGGCGATTTTCTGGAAAAGCTGGAGCGGGCTATCCGCCATCTGACGCCGAAGCCGATTGCGGTGATCGTCAATTATCCCTGCAACCCGACGGCAGAGGTGGTCGATCTCGCCTTCTATGAAAAGCTGGTGGCATTGTGCAAAAATTACGGGGTCTATGTGATTTCTGACCTCGCCTATTGCGAGATTTATTTTGATGGCAACCCGCCGCCCTCGATCCTTCAGGTGCCGGGCGCAAAAGACATTGCTGTCGAGTTTACCACACTGTCGAAAACCTACTCGATGGCCGGTTGGCGCGTTGGGTTTGCAGCAGGCAATACCCGCCTGATCCACGCATTGACGCGGATTAAGTCCTACCTCGACTATGGTACGTTTACGCCTATTCAGGTGGCGGCGGCAGCAGCACTCAACGGCCCACAGGATTGTGTGGAAGAAGTGCGCGACCTCTACCGTGAGCGGCGTGATATTCTGGTCAAAGGTTTGCATGATGCAGGGTGGATGGTTCAAAGCCCGGCAGCATCCATGTTTATCTGGGCGGCCTTGCCCGAGGCTTACAAGGAGCTGGGCTCGTTTGCCTTTGCGCGGTTGCTGCTCGATCAGGCGGAGGTTGCCGTCGCGCCGGGGATTGGTTTCGGTGAGTATGGCGATGGCCATGTGCGCATCGCGCTTGTTGAAAACAAACAGCGCCTGCGGCAAGCCGTGCGGAACATCAAACATTTCCTTGCTAAGGATCCGGCTCCCTTCCTCCAGCAATGCAAGGATGCGGCATGAGTGCGCCGCTACGTATTGCCATTGCAGGCCTTGGTACGGTAGGGGCGGCGACGGCGCAGATCTTGCGCGACAATGCTGCGATTATTGCTGCCCGGTGTGGCCGGTCGATTGAGATCGTTGCCGCATCGGTTCGTGATCCCGGTAAAAAACGTGCGGTGACGCTCGATGGTATCCGCCTTGAGGCGGATGCGCTGGCATTGGTTGCGCCGGATGTCGATGTCGTGGTCGAGCTGATCGGTGGACAGGAGGGCATCGCCCGGGCGCTGGTCGAGCGTGCGCTCGATGCAGGTAAACATGTCGTGACCGCCAATAAGGCGTTGATTGCCCATCACGGTGCGGCGCTTGCCGCACGGGCGGAGCAGCAGCAAACAACCCTTGCCTTCGAGGCAGCGGTGGCGGGGGGTATCCCCATCATCGCGGCGATGCGCGGCGGCCTTGCTGCAAACCGTATCCAGCGGGTTGCCGGGATATTAAACGGCACCTGTAATTATATTCTGACCACGATGGAGCGCGAGCGCCGCGATTTTGCCGAGGTGCTGGCCGATGCACAAAAACTCGGTTACGCAGAGGCGGAGCCAAGCTTCGATATCGACGGTACCGACACGGCACATAAGCTGGCGATTCTTGCGAGTCTCGCCTTTGGTGTCGCGCCGGATATTGCGGCGGTGCATTGCGAAGGTATTCGTCGCCTGAGCCTGACCGATATCGACTACGCGGCGAGCTTCGGCTATCGTATCAAGCTACTCGGATTGGCAACGCTGGAAGATGGTGCGTTGTTGCAGCGGGTGCATCCGTGCCTTGTGCCAATTGCGGCACCGCTGGCGGCGGTCGATGGCGCGTTTAATGCCGTGCAGGTTGATGGTGATGCCGTCGGGCGTGTGGTCATCGAGGGGGCAGGCGCGGGTGGTGCCGCAACCGCCTCGGCAGTGATTTCTGACCTGATGGCCATCGCGCGCGAAGACCGCTACGCACCCTTCACCCTTGCGGCAAGCCAATTGCAAACCGTTCCGCCTGCCGCGCTGGCAGTGCATCAGGGCTGTTATTATCTGCGGTTGACGGTAAAAGATGCGCCCGGTGCGCTGGCCGATATTGCGCATGCGTTTGCTGCGCAGCATGTGTCGGTACATTCAATCACGCAGCGCACAACAGAGGCCGATCGTGGCGCACAGGTGATCGTGATTACCCATGCCACGAACGAAGCGGCCATCGCCCATGCTGTGCAGCATATTGCCGCATTGCCCATTTCCCTTGCAGCGCCTGTTGTGCTGCGTATTGAACCGTAGGAGACCGCTATGACCGCAGCACATTACCGTAACGAGCCGGCCACCAAAGACTGGATTATGGATCGCAACTTCGCGCTGGAAGCCGTGCGCGTGACGGAAGCCGCGGCGCTGGCGTCCTCGCACTGGACGGGGCGTGGCAAGGAAAAGGACGCCGACCAGGCGGCGGTGAACGCGATGCGCGAGGCGCTCAACGGGCTGAACATCGAAGGCACCGTCGTGATCGGCGAAGGCGAGCGCGACAAAGCGCCGATGCTTTATATCGGCGAGAAAGTCGGCACTGGCGAGGGACCCAAAATCGACATCGCACTCGACCCGCTGGAAGGCACCACGCTCTGCGCGACGGCGGGGCCGAACTCGCTGGCGGTGCTGGCGATGGCGGAGCATGGCGGATTCCTCCACGCGCCGGATGTGTATATGGATAAGATCGCCGTCGGCGGCGGGTTGCCGGACGGGGTGATCGACCTCGACAACAGCGTGGCGGTGAACCTTAAAAACCTCGCCAAGGCTAAGCAGAAAGACGTCAGCGAGCTGACGGTGATTATCCTCAAGCGTGATCGCCATGAGGAAAAAATCGCCCATCTGCGCGAGGCCGGGTGCCGGGTGCAGCTGATTCCCGATGGCGACGTGGCGGGCGTGATTGCGACGGCCACGGCATCGACCGGCGTGGATATGTATTTCGGCATCGGCGGCGCGCCCGAGGGCGTGCTGGCGGCGGCGGCACTGCGCTGCATCGGCGGCCAGATGCAGGCGCGCCTGCTGTTCGACGGCGAAGACGAGCAGAAAGAGCGCGCCAAGCGCATGGGCATCACCGACCTCACCCGCAAATACACCATGACCGACATGGCACGCGGCGACGTGATGTTCGCGGCGACCGGCGTAACCGACGGCGCGATGCTCAAAGGCGTCAAACGCTGGAGCGGCGGGGCAAATACCCACTCCATCGTCATGCGCTCGGCCACCGGCACGGTGCGCTGGATCGAAGCGACCCATAATTTTGGGCTAAAAACCGAGATTTAAGGTATTTCTTAACCTTTTTTGGTTAGGCTTTCAGGTATGAGCGATCCGCAGGATATTCTGGCGCTAATTGTCAACGACCCGGCCAAGCTGCTTGAGGTGGTCCGTGAGATCGACGTAAACGGCGACCACACGCTGGGCGTCAAGGAACTGACCGCGTGGATGGCGAAGCATGCCGATGCGCTGAACGTGCAGGGGCATAATCTTGCCAGCGACCTCAAGAATTTTGGTGCCAGTGCGGTTGAAGGCGCAAAGCCCTTTCGTCAGGACGACTGGAAATATACGCAGGATGTCTCCGGCCCCGACGCCTACCCAAAGGATGTCACCAAATATGATGGCACCGTGCTGCATAAAAAAGGTGAACTAGTGCAGCACAAGGCAGGTGATTTGGACAGCAAGCGTATCCGTGAGGTGCGTGATGTCGATGAACGCCATTTTACGATGCTCGACCGTGAAGTGGTGGCGATTACCGAAGCCATCCAACAGGCGCTGACCGAGGCACAAAAGAAGGCTTCGGGTGAGATAGGCAAAGCGCTCAGCCAGTACAAACCAGAAGATATGCATTCGCCGGGTTTTGAAAATCTTGCGCCGCTGACGGTTCCCGGCGCGGCGACGGATCAGACCAAACAGCGCTAGGAATTCGCCGGGGCATGCCCTAAACTAGCGCGATGCCAGTTCCCACCTTCCATTCGACAGGACACTCTGCCTCCGGCTTGCCGTGGCAGTTGCGGCATGAGGATGTGCGCCTGCCGTTGGCGATGGCGCAGCAGCATGGGATCAGTGAATTGCTGGCGGGGATTTTGGCGGGGCGTGGGGTGACGCTGGATGGGGTGCCGCATTTTTTGCATCCGAGCCTGCGTGATTATTTGCCGGATCCGTTTCACCTGCGCGATATGGACAAGGCCGTGGCGCGGTTGGTGCAGGCCATCGAGCGGCGCGAGCGGATAGCGGTTTTTGGCGATTACGATGTGGATGGCGCGACCTCGACCGCGCTGCTGATGCAGTATCTCGGAAGCATCGGGGCGCAGGTGGTACCGTATATTCCAGATCGCATGAAAGAGGGCTACGGCCCCACGGTTGCGGCGTTCGAGGCGTTGATCGGGCAGGGGGCGAAGCTCCTTGTCACCGTCGATTGTGGCACGCTGGCACACGCGCCGATTGCCTATGCGCAGGAGCGTGGGGTGGATGTGATTGTGCTCGACCACCATCTCAGCGACGGCGCGCTGCCGAATGCGTGTGCGATCGTCAATCCCAACCGGGTGGACGAGACGTCGGAGCACCGGCAGCTTGCCGCGGTTGGCGTGACGTTTTTGACATTGGTGGCGCTGAATAGTCGGTTGCGCGAGGCGGGGTTTTTTAAGAGCGCGTCATTGCGAGGAGGCGAAGCCGACGCGGCAATCCAGAGTGACGAACAGGATACTTCATCGTCTGGATTGCCGCGTCGCGCTGCTCCTCGCAATGATGTAAGAGAACCCAACCTTCTCGCATTGCTCGACATCGTGGCGCTGGGCACGGTGTGCGACGTAATGCCGCTGACGGGCCTCAACCGCGCCTTCGTGGCGCAAGGGTTGAAGGTGATGGCGCAGCGGAAAAACCTTGGGCTTTCGGTGCTGTCGGATGTAGCGCGGATGGATGAGGCGCCGAATGTCTATCACCTTGGCTTCCTGCTGGGGCCGCGCATCAATGCGGGGGGGCGGGTCGGCAAATCCAGCCTCGGCGTGGAGCTGCTGACTTCGCAAGACGAGGCGGCGGCGCGCGGGATTGCGGCGACGCTCGATACGCATAACGCCGAGCGGCAGGCGATTGAAGCGGGGGTGCTGGAGCAGGCGCTGGCACTGGCCGAGCAACAGGCAAACATGCCGGTGATTCTGGTGGCGAGCGAGGGCTGGCATCAGGGCGTGATCGGGATTGTGGCGGGTCGGCTGAAAGAAAAATTCAGCCGTCCGGCAATGGTGGTGGCGCTGGAAAACGGTATCGGCAAGGCCTCGGGCCGCTCGGTGCCGGGCGTGGATATGGGCGCGGCGGTGCATGGGGCCATTGCCGAAGGGCTGCTTATCGCGGGCGGCGGCCATGCGATGGCGGCGGGGTTTTCGGTAGAGGCCGGCAACGTGGCGGCGCTGCATGCCTATATGATGCGGCGCATGGAGGCGGCCGTCGCGGCCTATAACGAGGCGCGGGTAATGAAATATGATGGCTTGCTTTCCGTCGGCGGCGCATCGCTCGACACGCTGGAGGAGATCGCGCTCGCGGGGCCGTATGGGCTGGGCAATCCCAGCCCGCGCTTTGTGCTGCCCAATGCGCAGATTCAGCATCGCAAGGTGATGAAGGAGAAGCATCTCAAGCTGGTGGTGGGCGATGCCTCCGGCACGGCGCGGCTGGATGCGGTGGCGTTTAATGTCATCGACACCCCGCTTGGCGCATGGCTGATGGCGGAGCGCTCGCTGCATCTGCTCGGCGAACTCAAGCGCAATAGCTGGCAGGGGAAAGAGTCAGCACAGTTTCTGGTGAGCGACGCGGCGCGGGTTTAGCTAACGCGAGAGGGTTTGTTCGCGCATGGCGTTGAGCAGGTCGAGCAGGGATTGTGGAGATGCTGTATCCAGATCAATCCTGTTGGCGGAAACAGAGTGGACATGGTTAAAGCAAAGGCTATCCGATGGGATGACGCCACGCCATTCAGCTTTGTCTGGATCCGATAGCTGGGTTTTAAGGTAGGTGAAGGGATCCTTCTCCTTCTCTGCCCTGGTTAGGATGGTTTGTACATGGCTGCAGCTTTGTTCAATTGCTTGTGTTAGGGAGGCTAGGCTAGAGGGGGCAATGTCGGGCGTATCGCGCAGGTAGCTCCTTAGCCACTGGGAAAGGAATTTTACACTATTGTACGCTTTTTCGAAATCCAGTTGCCCTGGGTTTACGTATGTTTTTCGATCTTCTGGAGACATCTGGTCAATGAAGGAAGGGTTGCCCTCTTCATCCAGAAATAGATTGCCTCCATGGATATCGATACGGCGGTTTCCCCAAAAGCCTCGTTGTTCGCTGGTTTCCTGCTGTACGCCAAGAAAAGCGGCTGTACGAAAGAAGCGCTCGATCTTTTCGGGGTGTCGTGCCAGTCGCTGCACAATGCCGGTAGCGCCGTGAACGGCCTCTATATCCTCAAGTGCCTTGCCCTCCTGTTTGAGAACAATGCTGAATGTATTTGGGGGGTCATGCTGATCTTTTTTATTGCGGCCTTCCAGAAGGATGGCGCCCGTATGCGGACCATGAAACAAGAACTCTGGTGGTGTTAGGGATGTGGTGTTACGCAGTGCTTCTCGTTGCTCATCTACGCCGATGCGTACCAGAAAATGACTAAATGCCGGGTCGGCAAATGCGAAGGTGTAGCGCCCCTTCCATGGTGCAGGGTAAGGGGCGCATTCCAGTGATGCTTCCAGAAGGTCGCGGACAGTCTGATGCTGCGTGGAGGCAGTCGGGGGGCTATCGGACTGTTTGAGTGAAAATGTCACGCTAGTACTATCTGTTGGCAATGAAAGGGTAGTATAGCGCAGAGAGTTTAACCAACTGTTAATAAGAACAATTCAAAAATGCATTGGCTTGCGCGGCCATTTCCCCTAATCGGCTTAGGGTATTCAATGTATAAGGAGCAGACCATGACGTCACTTGCAGGTAAAAAAGCACTCATCACCGGGGCATCCGGGGGAATTGGCGGGGAGATTGCCAAGGCGCTGGTGGCGGCTGGGGCATCGGTGGCGATTTCCGGGACGCGTATGGAAGCGCTGGAGGCGCTGAATGCGGAGCTGGGGGGCGTGGCCAAGATTCTGACCTGTAACCTGACCGATGCGGCGGCGGTGGATGCGCTGCCGGGGCAGGCCGAAGAGGCGCTGGGTGGGCTGGACATTCTGGTCTGTAACGCGGGCGTCACCAAAGACGGGCTGGCCATGCGGATGAAGGACGAGGATTTTGAGAGCGTAATTGCCATCAACCTCACCGCGACGTTCCGCTTGAACCGCGCGGTGCTGAAGCCGTTTATGAAACAGCGCTCGGGGCGCATTATCAATATCAGCTCCGTGGTGGCCGTGATGGGCAATCCGGGGCAGGCGAATTATTGTGCGTCAAAGGCCGGGATGATCGGCATGAGCAAGTCGCTGGCGCAGGAAGTGGGCAGCCGTGGGATTACGGTCAACTGCGTCGCGCCGGGCTTCATCAAGACGGCGATGACGGATAAGCTGAACGAAGAGCAACAAAAACGCATTACCGATAATATCCCCGCACAGCGGTTTGGGTTACCCACAGATGTCGCGGCAGGCGTGGTTTTCCTTGCATCCGAGGGGGCTGGCTATATTACTGGGCAAACGCTGCATATCAACGGTGGCTTGTTGATGGTGTAATTTTTTCTAGCCAAGCGCGTCGGCGGTATGCTAAAGCCGCCCGACGTTCCTAAGAATGGGGGTCTCCCCCGCACTAAAATACTAACGTAACGAATGAGGATACCATGTCTGATATTGCTGCACGCGTGCAAAAAATCGTTGTTGAGCATCTGGGCGTTGAAGAAGCCAAAGTCACCCCGGAAGCAAACTTTATTGACGATCTCGGTGCGGATTCGCTCGATACCGTTGAGCTCGTAATGGCGTTCGAAGAAGAATTCGGCGTAGAGATTCCGGATGAAGCGGCTGAAAAAATTCAGACCGTGGCCAATGCCATTGACTTCATCGAAAAAAATGCAAAAAGCGCTGCGTAATTTAGCCGCGTAAGCTAATGCAAAACCACCGTTTGCCCTCCGGCCAACGGTGGTTTCTGCTTTCAAGGAGATTTTTATGAGCCGTCGCGTTGTTGTTACCGGTATGGGGATTGTGTCGCCACTGGGTGTAGGGATTGACCATGTCTGGTCACGCCTGATCGCTGGCGAGTCTGGCATTCGTCCGATCACGAAATTTGATACGTCGGATCTTCCGGCCAAGATCGCAGCCGATGTGCCGCGTGGCACCGGCGCTGGCGAATTTAACGTCGATGCATGTGTCGAGCCGAAAGAGCAGAAGAAGATGGACGAATTCATCCACTTCGCCATGGGCGCGGCGGATGAGGCGATCAAGGATTCCGGCATCGACCTCTCGACCGAGGAAAAGCGCGTGCGCGCCGGGGTGATGATTGGCTCTGGCATTGGCGGCCTGCCGGCGATTGAAGAAACCGTGCTGTTGATGAAAGAAAAAGGCGCACGTCGCGTGTCGCCATTCTTCATTCCAGCCTCGCTGATTAACCTTGCCTCGGGCCAGGTGTCGATCAAGCACGGATTAAAAGGCCCCAACCACGCCGTGGTGACAGCATGCTCGACCGGCGCGCATGCGCTGGGCGATGCAGCAAAAATGATCCAGCGCGGCGACGCAGATGTGATGGTGGCGGGTTCCGCCGAAGCCACCATTTGCCGTATCGGCATGGCAGGTTTTGCGGCGGCGCGTGCGCTTTCCACCAGCTACAACGAAACGCCAGCCAAGGGCTCGCGCCCGTGGGATCAGGGCCGCGATGGCTTCGTGATGGGCGAAGGTGCGGGGATTCTGGTGCTGGAGGAATACGAGCACGCGAAGGCGCGCGGCGCAAAAATCTATGCCGAGTTCGGTGGCTATGGCCTCTCGGGCGATGCGTACCACATCACCTCGCCTGCTGATGATGGCGATGGCGGGTTCCGCTCGATGAAAATGGCGCTGGAAGATGCCGGTATGAAGCCAGCCGATATCGGCTATATCAATGCCCACGGCACCAGCACACCGAAAGGCGATGAGATCGAGGCCGGTGCCGTGCGCCGCCTGTTCGATGGCACGGATGTGTCGATGTCCTCTACCAAATCGGCGGTGGGGCATTTGCTCGGCGGTGCGGGTTCGGTTGAGGCGATCTTCTCGATCATGGCGGTGAAAACCGGTATATTGCCACCGACCCTGAACCTTGAAAACCCTTCGGAGTCTGTCGCAGGCATGGATCTTGTGCCGCTTAAGGCAAAAGAAAAGAAGGTGACAGCGGCACTTTCCAATAGCTTCGGCTTTGGTGGTACCAATGCGAGCCTGATCTTTAAGGCGGTATAGCGTTAAAGGTTAAACGCTGCCGCGCCGGATTTTTGGGTGTCCAGCTTCAGAAATACCGGGCGCATTGAGTCTGGGAGTGCGCTGATATCGATGGTCAGGCTGTTTTTCTCTCGTGTGATTGCGTGCTCGTCCTGTGTATTATGTGCAAGCAGCATCTCAATGATTTCGCTTAATGCCTGCGCACGCTTGCCGTCCAGCGCTGACTTTCGCGCAGTACCCGATGCAGAGACTGAGAAGCGGATGCCATTTAGTTCTGAGTTGAGCGTCACTTTGTGCTGCTTAGAAAAGGTGACGGCAGAAAAGTCGTTGATACGCGCTTTCAGGTAATCCAGCATTCGGGCTGGTCGGTCTTCGGCGGTACCTTGTTCTAATGCAGAGAGGAGGGACAGGCGCTCTTCCGCAATACTGGCTGCGTCCACCGATTTATCGGCCAGCGTGGCCATTGCGGTGATGAGGGGGGCGATTCGTGGATCATCCCCCTTTGTAGGGATCGCAGATGCATCGGCGTCGGCCAATGCGGTGATGAAGTCATCCAGAAACGCTGTGGCAGTCAAGGGCGCGGTTGCCGGTGTTATTCTCGTTCTTGCTTTCGCTGGGGGTTGAGGTGGCACCCCCGCTGTCGCTGCCGGTGGCGTTGTGGCGTTGGTCAGGTCTACCCACCCGTCCGCATCAGCGGCTTGTGGGCGGACTGTATCGCTCCATGTGCGCCAGGCCTTCTGATTGGCAGCAACCTGTTTTTCGTACTCATCGAGGATACGCTTTGTTTCTGCGGATGTTTTGTCTTTATCTCCACCAAGGTAAGAGGATACAAGGTGCTGGTATTCCTGAGGGATTCGGATGGAGGCGTAATCCGGGTCGGTCACGGTAAGTGGAAAGCCTTTGAATTTCTCTCTCAGTAAGTCCAGTACGTTGCGGTAAATGCCTTCCCGGTTTTCTGCATCTTCGATACCGCTGACGGCATTCAGTGAGATGTAAAATTGCCCCTCTTCATCATAATAGCATTCGAGTTGTGAATAGAGCTTGGAGGGGTACGCCATAGAGGAGCTGCTCGCATTTTGGGTTTCCTGGGCACTATAGCAGATAGGGTGGCCCACAATGTTACAATTTGGTGAAAAAAGAATCGGTTGCATAAGCGCGTGTGCCCCGATACGAGGAGGCATGCGTATTTTTATCCTGATTTTCGTGCTGATTGCACTGCTGGCGACCGGGTTCGTGACCACCAGCACCTATCTTTACCGGACCCCCGTAGCCAGTAGCGCCAAGACGGTGATTATCCCTCCGCGCACCAGTGGTCGGGCTATCCTTAGGCTGCTGCATGCGGAAGGGCTGACACCCTCTGCCCCGCTAATGCTGTTGCCAGTCTATATTTCCGGTGCCAACCGCTCCCTGAAAGCCGGGGAGTATCTGATTGAGGCGGGGATGACCCCTGCGCAGATCATTCATAAAATCGTGCGCGGTGAAGTGGTCGTGCATAAACTAACCGTGCCGGAAGGGTGGACCTCCTATCAGGTGCGTCAGTTGCTGGAGGCGGAGCCGCTGTTGACGGGTGCGCTTCCCGCGGTGATTGCAGAAGGGTCGCTGTTCCCGGATACGGTGCATTTTACCCGGGGTGAGTCGCGTGCCGGGGTATTGGCGCGGATGCAGGAGAAGCGCGCCGCGCTATTGGCAGAGCTATGGGCGGGGCACAGCGACGGATTGCCATTCAGCACGCCGGAAGAGGCACTGGTCTTTGCCTCCATTGTTGAGAAAGAAACCGGGCTGGCTGAAGAGCGTGGGCAGGTCGCAGGGGTCTTTTTGAATCGGCTGAAGATTGGTATGCCCCTACAGTCTGACCCAACGGTAGCCTATGGTGTCATGCTGGCATCGGGCGGGAAGCCATTGGAGCGTTCCCTCACGACGGCAGA
>JAUIBB010000121.1 GCA_030427685.1 Alphaproteobacteria bacterium | reverse complement strand
ATACGTCTTGTTCTTTAATATCGCGAATTGAACGCAGGCCTGTGTCTTCATCAACATCGAAGACTGAAAGGCGCAATGTAACGCGCAAAGGTGCAGCATATGTCATGCCACGTGTCTGACATTCTTCGGTATCGTATTTAGGCGCTTCAAGTTCGTATTTCACAAAGTCGATTTCTGCTTTGTCAGAGAAGTCTTTAATCGGGAATACCGATTTGAACACCGCATGCAGGCCCGTATTCTTACGGTCTTTCACCGGCACGTACATTTGCAGGAACTGCTCGTAAGAATTCTTCTGCACCTCAATGAGGTTCGGCAATGACGTTGCCGACAGCATGGTGCCGAAGTTCTTGCGAATACGTTTTCTGGAGGTGAAGGAGTGGTTGAACGCGTTTGCCGATTGAGCCATAAGTTCCCTGCCTACATTTGGTTCACGTGCGATGGATCAGGAGCCGGAAATAAGCCGCTACCTGTAAATCCACCCTCCGTAAACTCGCTACATCAAATAACTACATCGAAGCGCCGGTATTTTTGTTCCGCGTGGGCGCTTCGCCACACGGATAGAGCACATTCCTCAACGCGATAAAGGAGCCCCGCCAATTAAGCGAGGCTCCCAATCACATTTAGGCATTGCTGCCCACGCGTCGCACTACTTGAGTTCGACTTTTGCGCCAGCGGCTTCAAGCTGCTTCTTGAATTTCTCAGCATCATCTTTGCTGAGCGCTTCTTTTACGTTCTTCGGAGCACCTTCAACCAGGTCTTTTGCCTCTTTCAGGCCCAGACCGGTGATTGCACGCACTTCCTTAATCACGTTGATTTTGTTTGCACCGGCGTCCGTCAGAACAACGGTGAACTCGCTCTGCTCTTCAGCAGCGGCGGCAGGAGCAGCACCAGCTGCAGCAACTGCTACAGGAGCAGCAGCCGAAACGCCCCATTTTTCTTCCAGAAGCTTCGAGAGTTCTGCTGCTTCCATTACGCTGAGGGCCGAAAGTTGCTCAACGATTTGATCCAAGTTTGACATAGTCTTATTCCTTCACCTTATTAACATTAAACCAATTATTAAACCTACGCGGCGTCTTTCGTCGCGTACGCATTAAATACACGGGCGAGCTGACCAGCCGGCGCCTGCAGCACACCAGCGATACGGGTCGCAGGCGTTTGCAGCATCGCGATGATCTTCGCACGCAGTTCGTCAAGGCTGGGCATTACTGCCAGCTGAGCGATCGACTTCTGATCGAGGATCGTTTCACCAAACGCGCCGCCAACCAGAACCAACTTGTTGTTTTTCTTCGAAAACTCGTGCAGCACTTTGGCTGCAGCGACCGGATCGCTCGAGTAGGCAATCGCCGTTGGCCCCTTGAAGAGCTCGGTGATTTTCTCGTACGGGGTCTCTGCAATCGCGCGCTTTGCAAGCAGGTTCTTGGTGACCTTGAAGCCGGCACCCGCCGCACGCACTTTCACGCGCAGGTCGGTCATTTCGGCAACATTGAGGCCTTTGTAGTGAGCAACGAGTACGATGCTGGCATCTTTTACGCTGGCGCCGGTCGACTCAATCCATTCTTTTTTCTGGGTACGGTTCATGGGTCGCTCCTTATGCCGCCATGCTCAATACGTCCGCGAGATCGAGCTTAATGCCCGGACCCATGGTCGATGAGATGGAGATTTTCTTGATGTACGCACCTTTTACCGCAGCAGGCTTCGCCTTATGCACTGCGTCGATAAAGGTCTTGATGTTCTCGCTGATAGCAGCCGCATCGAAGCCAACCTTGCCAACGCCAGCGTGGATGATCCCAGCCTTCTCAGCCTTGAACTCAACCTGACCCGCTTTAGCCGCCTTAATCGCCTTCTCAACGTCCGGCGTTACGGTGCCCAGCTTTGGGTTTGGCATCAGGCCGCGCGGCCCGAGAATTTTTGCCACTTTACCAACCGAGCCCATCATATCTGGCGTGGCGATACATACGTCGAAGTTCAGCTCACCCTTGCTGATCGCCTCGACCAGCTCGTCGCTGCCCACGATATCGGCACCAGCTTTTTTGGCAACGTCCACTTTGTCACCCTTAGCGAATACCGCAACGCGGACTTCTTTGCCAAGACCGTGCGGCATTGGCACAACGCCACGCACCACCTGATCGGACTGGGTAGGATCGATACCGAGGTTGATAGCAACATCCACCGTCTGGTTAAACTTGGTTACGCCCTCCTTGAGGAGCGCCACCGCTTCGCCGAGCGCGTAGAGCTTGTTTGCATCCACTTTAGCCACAGCAGCCTTAATACGTTTACCAGCCATTACGCCGCCTCCACTACTTGAATGCCCATGGATACAGCCGAACCCGCGATCATGCGGCAGGCAGCCGCTTCGTCATGCGCGTTCATATCTTGCATCTTCTGCTTCGCGATCTCCTGGATCTGCGCCATCGTCACTTTGCCGACAAGCGATTTGCCCGTGGTGCCCGTGCCTTTGGCAATCCCCGCCGCTTTGAGCAGGAAGTACGAAACAGGCGGCTGCTTCGTGATGAAGGTAAACGAGCGATCCTTATAAGCGGTAATGACCACCGGAATCGGCGTACCCGCTTCAATTTTCTGGGTAGCAGCGTTGAATTGTTTACAGAACTCCATGATGTTGAGTCCTGCCTGACCGAGCGCCGGGCCGATTGGTGGAGCTGGGTTGGCTTTCCCTGCAGGGATCTGCAGTTTAATATAGCCGGTAATTTCCTTAGCCATCGTATATATCCTTCCTTCCTTGGTCTGCCGACCCACGAAAAACCCCATGTTTTCCGCAGCCGATTGCGGCATTTGTCGTGCAAACGCCTCCCAAAGGGAAGCGGGACTATAGTGATCGATTTGCCGATTGCAAGTGATTTTTCTGCAACTGCGAAAAATCATCTAAAGCGCATACATTTCATGCCGTTCGGGTGTCGCCACAGCACCCCCTTGACCGCCCTACGCCCCATTACACTGCCGAATCTTCATGCAACTGTCATACTCTGAAGCCGTATTCCATACTAAAATAGAGACTTACATTGTCTAATTCAGAAAGCATCCATGGATTTACCCCGCGCACGCAAAACATTTGCCGACCTTGCCTTCCCCCGCCAATACGAGACCATCGAGGGGCTGGGCGATGCAACGCGTGGGCCACACCTGAAGTTACTGCGGGAGAACCCGGCAGAGGCCGTAGTGGCCATTAACCACGCCGTGCATAGCCATTTGGCTGAACAAGGGATCGCTCTATCTGAAGACCGCCTTGCACATCTGCGTTACCTGACAGCCGCAAGTGTTGACCTGACCCATCGAAAGCACCCCGAACGTAGCGTTACAGAAATCGTAGAAAGTGCGGCCATCAAGTCAAAACTGGCGGATCTTGGTCTGAAGGCCGACGAGATTATTGCCCTCGCCTCGGACACCAAGACGTTGGATCATGCCCTTAAGACTCATTTTCCACCATTGCAGCAGTCATTGGTCCCCTTGCGACAACATATTGATGCGCAGGCAAAAACAATGCCGGTCATTCCGAAGACTCCCCCCTCTACCCCTCAAGCAGCAGAAATCGTTGAATCCGCCGCCAAGGGCGAGCGGAAGTGGTTCCAGTTCCTGACACATGATGAAGCGGCTATTTTCAGCGGCAAGCGTACCGCCATCAGCGCGGCAATTGTCGCGGCTGCAGGCCTTGGCATTGCGGCGATGAGTCGCAAGCAGGCGCAGCCCAATGAGAAGGCTCAAGAAGCCACAGTAGAACGCGCCTAGGAGCACCATGACGGCCACCTCGCAACCCTACTCAAAAGTCTACGACGAGTGCTACAATGCACTAAGCACTGCGCTTCGCAAAGATGGCATCGAGACGCAGGGCAGCGCAATTGAGAAAGCCTTCCGCGACCTCGACAAGATCCTTGGCCCAAAGCAAGGACTGGCCGTTGACCGGAAAGCGCTAACAACGCTTACCTCTGCGCTAAAGGAGGGTATCCGCCAGAGGGAAGTGTCACACGAGCTCTACCAACGTGTGATTGTTCAGTTCTCAGGCATAGCGACCTGTGATGGCCTCACATTAGAAAACACACACCATATTAGCTCGGTAGCCGGTCTGGCACGCAATGCCTATGTAGAGGATGTAGCCACAGAAGGGGGTCATCAGCTTCACCCTAGCCGGTGGGAGGAGTTTGGCCTGCGCGCCGCCCCGAAGCCTGACACGAAGAAACAGCAAATTCTCGATACCAAACCCGAGACTGGCCAAACGCCAGAAGCACTATTGAAAGAGCTGGAAACTGCCTCAGGCGCAGTGCACGCGCGGAAGCGCAAGGCGATTGAATTCTTTACCCATGATGCTGAAGGCATCTTCAGTGCGGGGCGCACGGCGATCAGCGCTGCGGTAGTTGCTGCGCTGGCATTTACGACCGTAGCCATTCTCCGCACCCAGAAAGCCAAAGGCGAGAAAGCTGCCAATACCGAAGCAGCGCGTTCCTAAAAGAGAATAGCCCGTTGCGCAACGTCAGGGCCATAAAGCGAAGGGGGCATTTGCCCCCTTCAATGATCACAACTAGCCATTCAGCTTGTGTACTTGGCCAAACTCCAGCTCGACTGGGGTAGCACGACCAAAGATGCTGACCGAAACTTTCAGTTTGCTGCGGCCATCGTCGACATCTTCCACCACGCCAACGAAGCTCTCGAACGGGCCGTCGATGATCTTGACCTGCTCGCCGATATCGTACTGCACGGTGTGGCGTGGCGCTGCTGCACCCTCTTCCACGGCGCTGAAGATAGCGGCGGCTTCACGCTCGGTGATCGGCTGCGGACGAATACCCTTGCCGCCGAGGAAGCCGGCCCCGTGCCGCGCATGGCGGACGGCAAGCCTGACCTGACTGGCGTCTGGTGGACCGGTGGCGACCTGGGCA
>JAUIBB010000120.1 GCA_030427685.1 Alphaproteobacteria bacterium | reverse complement strand
TCCCCAAAAATTATCCCTTAAATGGGCAGCTCAATAAGCGTAAAATTGCCATTCCCAGTGTGGGCAGCAGCACGCCAACGGAGCGGCTGAAAGCCGCGCAGCATGATGGCAACCTGAATCATCAAGGCCTGCGCAGACCGATAGATGCGTCACGCACCGGGGGTTTTCCGAAAGATAAGGGACGTTACTTTTAGGCCTGCGCATCCAACCCAATGTCAACAGCGGTAACGGAGTGCGTCAGCCGGCCAATAGAAATATGGTCAACCCCTGTTTCTGCAATGCCCCGTACCGTCTCAAGCCGCACATTGCCTGAAGCTTCAGTCAGGACTCCCTTTGCTTTAGCGCGGATCACTGCTTCTCGTAAATTTTCGAGGCTCATATTGTCCAGCAGCACGATATCGACATCGCTGTTCAGCGCTTCATCCAATTGCGCCAGCGTATCGCATTCGACTTCAACAACAATCCCTTTTGCTACGTTAGCACGAGCGGCCTTCACTGCTTTTGTCAGGCTGCCCGCAACGGCGATATGGTTGTCCTTAATCATCACCGCATCATAGAGCCCCATGCGATGATTGGTGCCGCCCCCACAACGCACGGCGTATTTTTGCATAAAGCGCATGCCGGCAATAGTTTTACGCGTATCGAGAATTTTTGCATTTGTCCCTGCGATAGCATCTACATAGCGGCGGGTTGCCGTTGCAATTCCGGAAAGATGTTGCAGGAGATTCAATGCTGTACGCTCTCCCAGCAACAGCGCACGAGCAGGACCACTCAGCCTTGCAAGTACTGCACCTGCTTCCGCACGTTCACCATCGCTTATTGCCAGCGTCACCGTGACGCTTGGATCAATTATTTCAAAGAGCGTTGGCAAATAGATCAGCCCCGAGGCGACCAAAGGCTCCCGCGCATTCATTAGCAACGTGGTCTGCAATGTTTTGGGAATAACTGCGTTTCCGGTCAAATCCCCGCTGCCGATATCTTCCGTCAAAGCAGTGCGCAAGAATAGTTCAGTATCGAATACGGGCTGGGTCATTTTGTCTTCACACCGTGAGGGTTATGGATAATTGCCTCGCGCAGAATACCAACAAAAACCACCAAGGGCTCTTCTACTGAACGAGGAATTTCATGAAAACCAGCAGGCACAGCTTCCAGTTGAAAGCCTGCATCGCTACTGCTGTCACTCAGCTCGATATGTAAACGAATACGCTTGGGCAATGACAGGGCATAGCTGTTAATCAATGAATCTTCCGTCACAAGAGAGCAAACATTCGCTTCTTTACACGTGGCGCTTGTTCTCTCTGAGCGCAGCAAAATGTCTGGCGCAGCATCTATATATACACGATAGTTCTCTGGCGCGGCGCCATCGGCAGCATAGAGGGCGTCCAGATTTTCCGGCAGCTGCAACACATACCCCTTATCTGGCTCGGCTGCCGGTATCAGCACCACCTGCTGAAACGAGACGCCGTATGTTTTTTTACCCGCGATGACGGAAAGGGTTGGGCGCTCGACGCGCACCTGAAAATGGAACGGGAATCCATCCGCCACAACATCATCGACCTTTAAGACTGCATTGCGATTGATTGTTTTGATCTGCTGATTCTGAAAATCAATGCTGTCGCGAACATGGGCAACATCCTCTGCCATCATCCAGCCCCAGATTGCATACCAAAGGGCAATCATCGCAATTATAATCACCCCGTATTTCAGCCCCCTATGCATTGGAGGCCTGCGCAATGGCCGTCGATTGCATATGGGCCGACATTGTCAGCATCCGATCGAGTGGGCGCCGTGCAGCCACCATCAGCTCGGGGGGCAGTATCAGCTCGGGCGTGCGATCACGCATGCAGCGATAGAGCTTTTCCATTGTGTTGAGCTTCATGTATTCGCAGGTATTGCAGCCAACACATGCGCCACCATCCAGTGCGCTGGGACATGGATAGAAGATACTTCCCGGTGAGCGTTTCTTCATCTGATGCAAAATGCCTGCCTCCGTCAGCACGATGAACTCCTCGCCAGGATGCTGCTCTGCAAAGCGCAGCAGGCCAGAAGTTGCGCCAATATAGTCCGCGTAATTCAGCAGTGATTCCGGGCATTCGGGATGCGCGATGACATGCGCGTTCGGATGTCGGGTCTTGAGCTTTACCAACTCTTTTTCTGAAAAACGCTCATGCACCATGCAAGAGCCATCCCATAACAGCATATCGCGCCCGGTCTTTTTATTCAGGTAGCCGCCGAGAAAGCGATCCGGAGCAAAGATAATCTTCTGCTCTTGTGGTAGCGACTGGATAATTGCCTCGGCATTGCTGGAGGTCACAATAATATCCGTCTGCGCCTTGATGGCGGCAGAGCAATTAATATAGCTAATCGCCAGATGGTCTGGATGTGCGGCACGGAATGCACGAAAGCGATCGGGTGGGCAGGAGGATTCCAGCGAGCATCCCGCCGCCATATCCGGCAGCAGTACCGTTTTCGATGGATTCAGGATTTTGGCGCCCTCAGCCATAAATTTCACACCACAAAATACGATCACATCTGCAGTGGTCTCAGAAGCTTTGCGCGCCAGCTCCAGCGAATCGCCGATGATATCGGCGATGTCCTGAATGTCATCCTCCTGATAATAATGCGCGAGAATGACCGCATTCATCTCGCGCTTCAGGCGGAGGATTTCGGATTCTAGGTTGGCGGGGTTAGGGTAGCGCTGCGACATGCCCCTTGTTTAGGGAAAATACAAGTAAAAACAAGCATATCTTTCATTACAGACGTCATAAAACCTTCATAAACATGTGCAAAATTTATGATATTACTATGTACATGAAGGAGAGTCTTTATGAGCACTGATACCAAACGTTACGTAACACATTATTATCGCAGAAGTCCCGATCCTGCGGGCTGGATACAAACTAATTTTATTACGAAACAAGAGGGTAATGATAATTTCTATCTTGGATTTGGCAATAAAATATTCCCATCAGCTAAAGTTACACGCGATATAGAAAGTGGTTCACTTAAAGCAGTAACGCCTTCCCTCATACACAACGGAGAAACTCTCTGGATTACTTCTGAGCAGGATATTGGCATCGCCTCTTCTACCAATCCGTTTCAAACAGACCTCAACATTATTGATCGCGATGATGTCGGCGTACCTGAGCCAAAAGAATGTCAGACTCACCCAGATACCCCCGCTGGAAGATTCTTTTTAGACAAGCAATATGGCAATATTCTCCAAGGCACGCTTTCCCCAGAACGTTCTGAGGAAATAAGACAAGAGTGTTACTCACAATGTCGCTAGTGCTTGATCTATAATAACACGCACTACGCAGCCAAGAAAAAAGCCCCGGTGGAAACTCCCCGGGGCTTTTTCATTTTAGGTACCCGACAGCTACGCCGCAGATTGCAGCATCTTCATCAGTAGCTCCACATCGCCGGCAAATTCTTTATCGCCACGCGCCAGTTCGTCGATCCGCTTCACCGCATGCATGACGGTGGTGTGGTCTTTGCCACCAAATTTACGGCCAATCTCTGGCAGCGACTTGGTTGTCAGCTTTTTCGACAGATACATGGCTACCTGACGTGGGCGAGCAATCGCTACCGAGCGACGCGCAGAATGCATATCGCTCACCTTGATGTTGAAGTGCGCAGCCACTTTTTTCTGGATGTCTTCAATCGTGATACGACGATCGTTGGCACGTAGAATATCATGTAGCACTTCCTGCGTGGATTCGAGCGTAACCGAACCACCTACCAGCGTTGCGTGGGCGACGACGCGGTTCAGCGCGCCTTCTAATTCACGCACGTTGCTGGTGATTTTATGCGCAAGGAATTCGAGGATGCGCGTTGGCACATGGGTGCCTGGCATTTTCTCGAGCTTCGATTGCAGAATCCCAAGGCGCAGTTCGTAGCTGGTGGCGTGAACGTCGGCGACCAGACCCCAGCCAAGGCGCGAACGGATACGCTCTTCCATACCTTCGAGATCCGATGGCGAGCGATCACCCGAAATAATGAGCTGCTTGTTCTGGTCGACCAGCGCATTGAACGTATGGAAGAATTCTTCCTGCGTTGAGTCTTTACCCGAAATGAACTGCACATCATCAACCATCAGCACGTCAACGCTGCGGAAGTAGTCTTTGAATGCCATCGTGTCCTTGGTACGGATCGCACGGATGAACAGGTACATAAATTTCTCGGCCGACAGATAAACTACTTTGCGGGCGGGATCTGTTTTGCGGATATGCCATGCGATCGCGTGCATCAGGTGTGTTTTACCAAGACCAACGCCACCATAGATAAAGAGCGGATTGCTGCCCGGTGCTACTTTTGCATTCTCAGCAACACGGCGGGCTGCGGCATGTGCCAGCTCATTGGGCTTGCCCACCACAAAGTTATCAAAGGTATAGCGCGGATCCAGAGGGGCCGAAATAGAATCTGGATTGATCGGACGGTCTTCGTTGGCGGCCTGCCCCAGCATCGCTGCCTCAAGCCCTGCGGCAGACTGCTGCGGCTGGTGCGATGCTGTTGCCGGTGCCGCAACCATGGTTGGCTCAGCCTTTACGAAGATATCGACGGAGTGCACGGTCTGATCTTCCTGACACCAGAAGCGCAGGATGTTATCCGCATAATGAGCGACAATCCATTCGCGCATAAAACGAGTTGGTACGGTAATCATCGCCTGACCATTTTTTACATCGGCCAGCTTCAGTTCCGATTTCAGCATGTCGGCCACCGCCGCATGACCGATTTTTTCCAGCTTGTCGACAATGCGGGTCACGGTTACGGCGTCGTCGATGCCCAAAGCCTCGACCAGACCAAGCAAAATTTTGCGGGTGGAAATACGGATCTGGATGCGTCCGATATCGAGGCCCGACAGCGCCTCGTAAATCCCGGCCGGCATTTCCGCATCGAAGGCGAGGGGCAGATTATCGACATG
>JAUIBB010000119.1 GCA_030427685.1 Alphaproteobacteria bacterium | reverse complement strand
ATCCCCCTAGCCCGCTTTTCTTTTCGATGTCGTTCGTTTGAAGTTATTCAATATCGGCATGCACCCTTGTTTCAGTGTCCGCCGGGCCTGGATCGTCATTCCTGAGCGTTCCCCATAAGATCGGGCTGTTCTGGGAAACACTGGGCACGATTCTCTGAATCTCTTTGCGCTGTTGACTCGGGATCGGATCAAATGCCGATGTTTACGTTTTTATCCCCAAGCGCGGGAGGGGGTGGGAAAATCCCTGAAAGATTGTTGCCAATCGATCGCTCGGTACATCAAATCGTCTGCAAATTTATGCCTTTCATTTGTAGCCATCGACTCGGTTGCCTCTTATCCAATTTGCGTCCTGTCTCGAGGACGAAACACCAATATCGATCGGGTCCGTGAGAAATGTAGGCGAGATGTGTGAAGCAGCGAAGCCAGTATCTGTAGTTGCGTGGATTTATTATTGATAATGCGGTAGGTGGTGTCTGTATGGGCATCAGATAATAATGACGCAAAAGGTTTTAAAATTATGAGGCAATTGATTTTTCTTGTTTTTCTGAGCTTGGGTCTAATCGGCTCGCCAGTTTGGGCGGAGAACGACGAGGCGCCTACAGCCAAGCAACTACTTGAGCGTGACGCTGAAGATTCCGTCATGGCAAAAGAAGCAGCGGAGTTGAAGAAAAACCCCGATGACCGCTCGACACCACGCAAATCTTTATTGGGTGTGATATCGGCCTTGAAAGGTGGGGATTATGAAAAGGCTGCAGAATACCTCGATATGCGCTACCTGCCGCCGGGGATCGATAAAGAGGATGGGCCGGATTTAATCAGGAAGCTGGCTTATGTGTTCACCCGGCATTTGTGGGTAGATATTGCCGCGGTGAGTGACGAACCCAGCGGCGAAGTGGACGATGCTTTGCCAAGCTACCGCGACGTTTTCGGTGAGATTCCGTTCGAAGATGACACGGTCACTTTATACTTGCAGAGCATACCGGATGGCAAGGGCGGCCGGGAATGGAAAATTTCCAACGCCACTGTCGCGATGATTCCCCGCTTGTGGCAGGAATATGGCCACAGTGAATTTGCCGCTCGGCTCAGCGAGCACTTGCCAGTATTCACCTATATGGGTATCGATAACTGGCAGTGGGTTTATTTGATCAGTTTCCTGCTGTGCCTGTTAGTGGTGATTGTCGTCCTTTATTTGGTGATCGGGCGAATTAATCGCCAGCGTGACAATTATCTGTTGAGTGGCTTGCGACGTTTTCTGGTGGGCCCGCTGGGCTTTTTCGTTTATATCGTATTATTACGCGAATTTATGCTGAGCCTGGGCCTCAGTGTCAAGGCGAGGGCGCTATTCGACTCCGTGGTGCTGGTCTACGCAGCGTATATTTTCTTAACTCTAGGTATTATTGAGCTCATTGCGGGGCATATTCGGCAACGCATGCAAAACAGTAAACACCCGGAAGCGCAAGTTATCGTGCGGCCGGTATCGGCTGTAGTTAAGATGCTGAGTGTGGCGGTGCTGGTGGTCATGGGCTTGGACAACGCCGGCTACGATGTTACGACCATCATCGCGGGTTTGGGCGTCAGCTCGGTTGCCATTGCCCTGGCCGCGCAAAAAACCCTGGAAAACCTCATTGGGGCGATCACCATTTATATCGCGCGCCCTTTTATACCCGGCGATTTCTGCCGGGTAGGTGCCAATCTGGGTGTTATCGAGGAGATTGGTTTGCGCGCAACTTTGTTGCGAACTCTTGGTCGCTCGGTGGTCAATATTCCCAATGGCATGCTGTCCAGTATGGAAGTGGAGAATATAAGCCGGCGTGACGGTATCCGTTTCTACCGGTTGCTTGCCCTGCGGTTGGCAACCAGTCCTGACCAGATGCGCTATATTATGGCTCGGCTGCGTGAAATTCTCTACGCTCATCCGCAGGTCATGAGCGATACCGTTAGTGTGCGCCTTTACAATATCAATGATTATGCTCTGATCGTGCGGTTGGATTCCCGCATCAATACTACCGATTACCAATGTTATCTGGCCACTGCGGAAGACATTTATCTGCGTATTATCGACGCGGTGCATCAGGGCGGCGCCGAGTTTGCGTTCCCGGCGCAATCGATCATGCTCGAAGAGCCCCTGGCCACCGATCAGGAGCGTAAGGTGCAGGTTGAAAAACTGGTGGAGCAGTGGCGAGAACAGGATAGCTTGCCGTATCCGGACTGGTCCGATGAACATGCCGCCAAAATTGATAATACACTGGATTATTCGCCAACAGGCGCGCCCCAAAATCCGCGTAACTGAGGAACCCCTGAACAACATCCGCCTTGTTTGCGGGCCATCGGGGGAAGGTTCAGTGCGCTTACCTTTGTGTGCAGCACACCTAAACACGCACACAGGGGGATGACCGGCGCGCTATCGGGCAAGCTTTGCTTGCCAGCGCGGTGCAGGAATCGGAGGAGGATCGTTTTTGAAATAAAAACCCCAGCCCGGCTTGTTATCGCCCTGTTGGGGCTGTTGCCCTGTGGGCTAGTCTCACTAGCCCGATTCATCGGGAGCAACTATAGGATCGATCTACTATCCAGGCGCGCCACGGCCAAGCGCGAGCATGCTACACTGGCGTACGGTTCGCCAGTCCTTGGCGGCCAGGCGACATCAGCGTAGATGCGTAAGCCACCCCGGCGTCTTGCCTATCCGCACGCGGTAGCCTGCCGTTCAGAGGCGCACGCTATTGTGTGCCGGATGATTATGAAGATGGGGGTCGCGCAGCTTGGCTGCGAAGGGCTTATAATTGTATTTACTCGCAGCCTTCTTCAACTATACGTGGAAATTTCCTTTCGTACGATTTTAACGCTTCATCCACTGAAGCGCAGAAGGCAAGTTCTCCCACCCGCTTTCGGATACCGGCCCGGCGCAGTTTGAGAATCATGCGCGGGTGTAGGTTGCTGATTAGCAATCCAATACGGCGGGCGCGCAGCTCGCTAACGATAGACTCCATGGAGACGATCGCTGTCATGTCCAGCATGGTGACGCTCCGCATGTTAAGGATGACCACGCGCACGTGCGGATTAACCATGCTGATATGGCGCATGGCCTTTTGGGCAGAGCCGAAGAACAACGGCCCATTTACATCGTAAACAGCTACCTCTTTCGGAAGATCCTGTGCCTGTGCTTCTCCCTCGTTGAGGACGCCACGGATGTCTACTCCTGTCAGGGCGATGCTGCGGCGGATAAACAGCATGGCCGCTAAGCCAACGCCAACACTTACTGCAATGACCATATCGAACAACACGGTCAGCGAAAAGCAGGTCAGTAGAGTAAGCACGTCGTGGCGAGGTGCGATCTTGAGAATGCGCACGAAGTGGCGGGCCTCACTCATGTTCCAGGCAACCATGATCAACAGGGCCGCCATCGATGCCATGGGAATGTAGGCAAGTAGGGGAGCCAGCGCCAGAATAGCGGCGAGGATGAACAGGCTATGTACGACAGAGGACAGGGGGAGCGAACCACCGGCACGGATATTGGCCGCCGTGCGTGCAATGGCGGCAGTTGCGGGGATGCCGCTGAATAGCGGTGCGATCAGATTGCCGATGCCCTGCCCGATTAACTCATCGTTGGGATTATGCTTTTTACCGGACATGCCGTCTGCGACCACCGCACACAGCAGGGATTCAATCGCCCCAAGCATCGCGATGCTCAAGGCTGATCCGGTCAGCATGTCCACCAGTTCAAAGGAAAGCCCGATGGGCTCACCGTTCGGCCCAGGCTGCTGCCAGGGCCACATGAACTGCGGCAGCAGCGGTGGGATGCCGCTGCCGCTCACCCCGTTGATCTCATATTGAAAGCGGGAACCGATGGTCTCTACGGTAAAGCCATCGAATACTTGGACAAGACCCACTGCGACAAAGGAGCCGACCAGCAACGCAACCAGATGCCCTGGTATCTGGCTGCGCACGCGCGGCCATAGAACCAGGACCAGAAAAGTCATCCCGCCGATCAGCGCCTCGCGCCAGTCCAGGCTCGGCATGGCGCTGATGAGGGTGGCGACCTTCTCCGGGAAATGTCCATCTAGGCTCACGACGTCCAATCCGAGGAGGTCCTTGATCTGAAGAGTGGCGATCACTACGCCGATGCCTGCGGTAAATCCAACTGTCACCGGATAAGGCATTACCTCAATGAGGCTACCCAGACGCAGCACCCCCATCAGGATCAGAATTATGCCTGCCATGAAGCCGCTGAGCAGCAACCCACCCAGCCCGTACTGCTGCACAATCGGCAGCAGTAGCACGACAAAGGCGGCCGTCGGCCCCGAGATATTCACCTTCGATCCGCCAGTCAGCGCAATTACGATGCCTGCGACGATGGCAGTGTAAAGGCCATTCTGCGGGGGCACACCGCTGGCGATAGCCAGCGCCATGGACAACGGCAGCGCAATCACACCTACTGTGAGGCCGCTCAGAACGTTGGACCAGAGGATCGAAAGCGATGGCTTGCTCCGGATGCTGCGGGTCAAGGCATACAACACATCTACTTCCTCGACGGCAATATCGAATTTGTTCTATGACACGGCCCGCCTAAGGTCTACGTTAACGGCTGCGACTAAAAACCACCGAAGACATCCAATCGAGGCGTTGTCTCCTGCTGGACCGTCGTTCACACCCAATATATTCCTGTTAATGATAAGTGTACTAAGTGTAGTGCGCCATCCTGTTTGGAACTTAAGCGTCGATTGGCCCGAGCGACCTTCTCAAGGATGTCGTTGGCGTTGGCGGTCCAGATGAACGGTTTGGGATTTTGGTTGTGCTGAGCATGTAAGCCTCTATGGTTTTCACCAGGGGTTAAGCTCATTTCTGGTGTATGGGGGAAGTAATAAAGGAGGTGGCAGTCTCCCGCTGACTGCTCACGACCAAGATTACAGTCAGCAGAGCATGGATACGCGAT
>JAUIBB010000118.1 GCA_030427685.1 Alphaproteobacteria bacterium | reverse complement strand
TGGGGATGGGGGTGGATGCAAACGTCCTGATTTTTGAGCGTATCCGCGATGAAATCCGTTTCGGAAAAAGTCCTATGGCGGCCATGCAAAGCGGTTTTGATCTGGCATTCGGCACGATTTTTGACTCCAACATCACCACGCTGATTGCGGCAGGCTTGCTCTACACGTTGGGGGCCGGTGCCGTAAAAGGATTCGCGGTCACGCTGACTATCGGGATTCTAAGCTCGATGTTCGCCTCGGTGATGTTCTGCCGCATGCTCATTGTTCTCTGGGCGAAACGTACCAAGCCTAAAAAGCTACCGATCTAGACTGATTCCACCTGCGTGCCCTGACAGGGGGTAAAAAGAGGTTTCATGCAAGACATTATGCCGCAGCTTGGCGCCGGGGCGCAGCTCATTCAATCCTATGGGGGAGATGGCTTCCGCATAGGCAATGTAATGTATAATTCGCACGTGCTGGTGACAGCAAACGCCACCATGCCATGGAATGGTGAGTGGACACTGGAATCTCTCGCCCCCCTGCTGGCCAACGGACCATTAGAAGTGCTGCTAGCTGGCACCGGTGCGCGGCACACTCTGCTGTCCCCGACATTTCGTCATGCGTTGAAAGAGCATGGTATCGCCGTAGATAGTATGGATACTGGTGCCGCATGTCGCACCTTCAATATCCTGCTGGGCGAGGGGCGATTGGCAGCAGTTGCCTTGCGGCTGCCTATTCTGGAGGCATAAAAAAGGGGGCCTCGCAAAAGGCCCCCTCTCTAAGATAGTCTGGCTGCTGATTAAGCAGCGACTTTAAAGCTTTCGCCAGCATAGTTTTTTGCCACGAAATCCCAGTTAATGAGTTTGTCGAGGCAGGTCTGGACGAAGTCCGGACGGCGGTTCTGATAGTCGAGGTAATAAGCGTGTTCCCATACATCGACCGTCATCAACGCGCGTTTTCCGTGGGCGAGGGGAAGGTCGGCATTGGCCGTCTTCATAATTTCCAGCTTGCCAGAAGCATCTGATACCAGCCATGCCCAGCCGGAGCCGAACTGACCGATGGCCGCTGCTTTAAAGTCCGCAGCAAATTTCTCGTAACCGCCGAGGTCTGAGTCCATACGTTTCGCCAGCTCGCCGGTTGGCTTGCCGCCACCATTGGGTTTCAGGCACTGCCAGAAGAAGCTGTGGTTCCAGTGTTGTGCTGCATTGTTAAAGATTGCCATTTTATCGGCTTTGCCAGCGGTGGCCGTAATGATTTCTTCCAGTGGCATCGAGGCATAGTCCGTGCCGGCCACCAGCTCGTTGAGCTTGGTTACATAGGCATTGTGGTGTTTGCCATGGTGAAAATCAAATGTCTGTGCCGAGATATGTGGTTCAAGCGCAGCTTTATCAAAGGGAAGCGGGGGAAGGGTGAAGGTCATGGGAGCCTCTTTCAAGTAGGGGTGAGCAGGAGCGGCGCTGACAAGGCGGTGGGTGCTGGCGGCCACTGCGCCACCAAGGGCGAGTTGCAGGAAAGTGCGCCGTGAAATACCCATGCCATCAGATCCTTATGTCGCGCCATTCTTTTAGCGAAGAAGAGGTGCTGTTTCAAGTTAAGAAGCCGTAAAAAAGCAAGATTTTCTGCGGCTTATCTGCGACTCATTCGCAAGTGGTGGAAATCTTTTTATCTCGTGGTTTGACGCCGCTGCATTCCTGTGCGCAGATCGCGGCCATGATAGATAAGGCCACTCTCCATTCCAGTCTTGTGCTCGATGTGCGTGCGCAGGATTATGATCGCTTCTTATGCATCCAACTGGCTCCGGCAGCACAGCGACCGGCATTGTATACAGTGACTGCGTTGCATGTAGAGCTAGCACGAATTGCTGAGCTGGTCAGTGAGCCGCTGCTGGGGCATATCCGCCTGGCGTGGTGGCGCGAAGCGTTGGAAGAAATAATGGCAGGCAAAGTGCCGCGTAGCCACCCGGTTGTTGAGGCGCTTGCGGTGCTTCATCGTGATTCTCCCGGATTACTTCAGCAGTTGAGAAAAATGGTCAATGCACGCGCGGCAGACCTTGATGCTGGCCTCATCGCAGGCGAAGAGCAATGGCTGTCCTATCTCGACGATACAGCCGGAGTGCTGCATTCGGTCTGGGCGCAGCTATTGGCGGCTGAGGAAGCGGTGCGGCATGCCGATGTTATTCGGCAGCAGGCGCGGGCCTATGCGATGGTTGGGCTTGCTCGGGCGGTGCCGTATTTGCATGCGCAAGGATTTACCCGGTTCCCTGCAGAGCTGGAATCATTGGCGCCATCTGCGGAGCTAGCCGCCTTTATCCTGAAGCTTCTGGCGTCGGCCAAGGCTGCACTCCGGCCCTCCCTATCCTCAAGAGCGCTGCGGCCTTTGCGTGGGCTTTCGCGGCTGGCATCTTATCATGCCCGTGGGCTGCATCAGAAGGGCGGTGACCCTTATCGCCTGAGGGCGGCGAAGCTGCCTCTCGTATTGCGTATTTTGCAAATGAAAATTTGCTTATGTTAGAGTGCTTTGACGCACGCTAAAAATTCTGTTATGCATCCCCGTAAGAGTAGAAGCGGCATGGCTGTTTTTTTACGATGAGCCCCCTTAAGCCGCCAGCATAAAAAGAAGTCGTTTAATGAACTTCAAGTGAGGGTAGGCAAGATGAAAACAGATAAATTGGAACGTATCAAATCAGACCTCCGGCGCGACGATGCCCGTGCATCGCATTTGGCAGTCGGGGCCTTATTGGTAATTACGATTCTTTACGCGGCCACGATCATTTAGCAGCACCTGCGGATGTTTTTGGGAAAAGCCGAGTTCTGGCTCCCATCGGTGTAGGTGTTTACCTTGTTTCCCCCAATTTTACACTTTGCGCTTGCGTAAGGCGGCTCCCATCGCTACCTCGTGCTGTCTATGACTATGGCGCTCCCTTTGTTTGATTCGTTGACCCCCTTCATGCTGGAGGGGGGTGCCGTACGTGGGCGGGTAATTCGTCTGGGTGCTGTTGCTCAGACCATTTTAGAGCGACATGACTACCCCCCACATGTCGCACGGCTGTTAAGCGAGCTGCTTTTGGCGGCAGGAATGTTGTCCGCTAATCTTAAGTCTGAGGGAATTTTTACCATTCAGGTGCGCGGACAGGGGCTTGTGCCGCTGGTTGTGGTTGATGCCGTGTATGGTGGTCAATTGCGCGGCTATGCTGATGTGCAGGCAGAATCCATTGCGGCAATCAACGCCGTGGCGGATTATTCACCCCGTGCGCTGGTTGGCGAAGGCGCCTATCTCGCCATTACGCTGGATTCTGGCGAGCACCGCTATCAGGGTATTGTCGCGCTGGAAGGTGATTCTGTGGCAGATGCGCTAACTGCGTATTTTGTGAACTCTGAACAGTTGGATGTTCAGGTGCAGCTAGCGCTTGCCCATGATGGCCCATGGCGCGCTGCTGGAATTATGGTGGAGCGGATGCCTAACGAAGGGCAGGATGTCGAAGCGGTAGCCGAGGCGTGGCGCTATGCCAAGGCTGTCAGCGGCACCCTTTCCGATAGTGAGTTGCTGGATCCATTGCTGGATACGCCTGCGTTGCTTTACCGGCTCTTTCATGAGCAGGGGGTTTGGGTATATGATCCGCAGAGTTTTTCCGTCGGTTGCCGCTGTTCGCGTGAGCGGATATTGGGAATCCTAACCGGCATGAAGCTTGAAGACCGTGCGGATATGGTGGTCGATGGCAAGGTCGATGTGCATTGCCAGTTCTGCAATAAATCAGAAATTTTTTCTCCGGAAGAAATCGGACTGAGCGCTAAAAACTAATAGTAGGGCGATATTTGTGTGGCTGCGGCATGTGGGCCCCCTGTATCCGTTGTACTTGCGTTTAGCCGAAACCGTGCTATGGATTGATTGAACATATTGCCAATTAATCCTTTAAAATGCAGGGAGGCTCTAGTGTCCAGGGCGAATGTAAAAGACAAGCGTAAGGCGCAGCTTATTGCGGCAGCGTTGGAATCTATTGCTAAGCGTGGACTGATGGAGACAACCATCACGCATATCAGCAAGGGTGCTGGCATGAGCCGAGGCATTATCAATTTCTACTTCACTTCGAAGGAAATGATGATGCGCGAAACACTGAAAACGCTCATCGATGATTATGAAACACATTGGAGCGCCGCCTTGGCCGGTGCCAGTGAAGATGGTCGTGCACGCCTTAGCACCCTCATCGACGCCCATTTTGATAAGCAGCTTTGCTCCGCGCGGCGGCTGAATGTGATGTCGGCGTTTTGGGGGCATGCCGCCACGCAGGCAGCATACCGCAATCAGTTAGAAGCAGCCGATGCCCGGATTGAGCACGCGCTGACCGAAGCGTTGGCACATATGCTTGGTGGCTCGCTGGACGAAGCACGCAATGCCGCGACGCAGTTGCATGCAATGATCCGCGGGCTCTGGCTGAATTTTATGCTGAATCCAAAAGAAATTGAACGCGACGTATTGGCTGCGCATTGTAACAGCTATGTTGATCGCTTAACTGGCGCTCCGGTGCGGATCGTGCGTGACCATATTATTGCGCGCCCTGCAAAGCCAGAGATGAGTGCGGCCGAAGCCCGGTTGGCAAGTGCGGCGAAGCCTAAGCAGCCACGTAAGCCCAAAGTACCCGAGCCAAAACAGCTGGATATTGAAGATTTATTCGGTGCGCGCAGCTAGCGCTCGGGATCGTTACGATCCTGCTGGTTATCCAGCACTTTGCTGAGCTTGTTATGCATGTTGATGCTGTTAAAAAACATCAACGTGCCTGCTACCCCTACGGTGGTTGCCACAGCGGTATTAAACAGGATGCCGCGGCGCGTATCTTTTCCCATATAGCCAAAACGCTGTACGGTTCCCTTGAACAGCCCAGGAATTGCTTCACTTTCAATGCCTAGATGTTCTTTGGCGAACGTATTCAGCTGCCGTCCAAACTTGGTCTTTTGTTCACGCGATTTTTTTAGGTATTCAAGGGTGGTAAGTTCACCATTGGCACGCGAAGCGGTAAGTTTTTCTAATTCGATACCGTGTGCTTTGTATTGCTGCTGGAGGGGCGTTTCTACGCTGGTTACTTTTGAGGTGGGGCCGTCGTCATGATCC
>JAUIBB010000009.1 GCA_030427685.1 Alphaproteobacteria bacterium | reverse complement strand
AATGGGAGGTTCCTATGCATCGCCTACATGAGTTGTTCCAGACCTTTGCAGCCTATTCCAATGCAGCCTACAAGGTCGATACCATCCTTGAGACCATCGGTGCCGTCGAGGCAGCGATTCCAACCCCAGACATTTCACGCGCCCGAGCAGAGCATGCCTTACATCGGCTGATGGCAGACATGCTGCTTACAAAGCGTGCTTACCGCGTATTGCATTAACCCTATTCCTATCGTCTAGCTCCTATCTCTGTGGCCCGGAGACACACTGTTTCCGGGCTCCTTTTTTAGAAGCCAGCAAATATTACAGTTCCATGAAGTTTTCCTACGCGCTATTGTGTCCATGGTGGTCTATGCTATGAACAATCGCGTGGCGTAGACGGCACAACGGTCAAAAACTGACTTCATGCCGTCATATCTAACGTAGAATCAGTGTACTAACCGGCGCACGACGTAAATAATAAGAAAGAATAAAGGGACATCGTATGGCGTACAAAAACAAACTTTTCAGCTCGTTAGATGCGAGCCAGAACACGCGCTCAACGACCAACGATGCCGGGGGTGACCTCGCCGACCTGATGAGCAACCCGGACTATCTCCGTCACTCCTCCTCCATCATCAATGATGCGCTTAAGGAAGGGTTCGATGTTTTACAGCTTCCCAACGGTGACATTGTAACCACCGGCACCAAGATCATTACCAATACCTATGTCTGGGATGCTGAAAATGGCGCCATGAGCAAAGCGCGTGCAGGCAGCACTAAAACGGCGCGCAGCCGTAAAGCAAAAACCAGCAAGCCTGCCAAGTAATCTCGTTACGAGACCTGCACGGGCGCAATATCCGTCGCCAGCCCGTTTTCACCCAATGTTACGATCGCCCCTGCCAACGTTCCCTTGCCGGAGGCCGGCTCCATCCGCACTTTGCGGTATTTATTCAGGAAATTCTGCATCGGCCCGGTGGGGGCAAAACCAATGATCGAGTTGTAGTCGCCGCACATGCCGCCATCGGTCTGGTAGGCTGTGCCTTTAGGAAGAATGCGCGCATCGGCGGTTGGCACATGGGTATGCGAACCAATCACCAGCGACACCCGGCCATCGAGAAAATGCCCCATCGCCTGTTTTTCGGACGTCGCTTCGGCATGCATATCCACCACGATTGCATCGACATTTGCACCCAGCTTATAGGGGGCCAGGGCGGCCTCGGCACAGGTGAAGGGGCTGTCGAGGTATTCTTTATGGAACACCTGCCCCAACAAGTGCAGCACCAGCAGCTTTTTACCGTTGGGTAAGGTAAATAGTTTACAACCTGTACCCGGTACGCTGGGTGGAAAGTTGTGGGGGCGAAGCAAGTTGGCCGTCTGCCCAAGCAATGAGGGGGAGTCCTTCTGGTCGAAGGCATGGTCACCCGCCGTCATGACGTCGATGCCAATACCGGCAAAGTCGCGCACCACCTCGCTGCTGACGCCAAATCCGCCCGCCGCGTTGTCGACATTAACGATCACGCCATCCAGCCCGTATTCCTTGCGCATAACGGGCACCGTGCGTTTTACTATATCACGCCCACTCCGCCCAACGACGTCGCCACAAAAAAGAAGTTTCATGCCTGATCCCATTTCATCATTATCCTGCGATAAGCCCTACAGGATCCAACTGGCGAACAAAAGGCAGAATCCACCCTCATGGGCGGAACATGCTGACACCAAGCTCGGTCAGCACACCATCCAATAGCGCATCCTGCGCCTCCAGCGGCACCTGCTCTACTTCCTGCATGCTATAGGCAACGCCGACAAATAGTGGCGGCGTATCAGTGGCACGCAACCGAGCCATCGCGCGGTCGTAATAGCCGCCTCCATAGCCGAGGCGACCACCGAATGCATCGAAAGCAAGCAGCGGCACCAGTACAATCTCGGGAAGTATCTCGGGGGCATCGGCCAGCGGTTCCTGCATGCCAAGCGCATGGCGGTGCAAAGGTGCACCGGGCGACCACTCGCGAAATAGCAGACCCTTTTCGTCTGTCACACAAGGAAGCGCCATACGCTTGTGAAAACGCTGCATGGCATCGAACACGCCCAGCACATCTGCTTCACCGCGCATGGGAATATACCCCGCAAATGAGGCAGCAAAGGCAAGGATGGGATGGTCAGCAAAATGCCGTGCCAGCGAAGTTGTCGCCTGTGCAATCACAGGGGGCTGTAGCTGAAGGCGCTGGCGCAGCATCTGCGCGCGCAAACGCTGCTTTTCGGGATGCGGAGGCGTAGATGGTAACTGCATGCCATTACTATGGCGTGGCCTTGCGTCGCTTTCAATCAAACAATCGCTGTTGAAAGCCATCGCCTTCGGAGCGGTTTTATGCTAAGCTCATACTCCACATAAACGATAAAGGTAGTGCTATGATTTTAAATCGCCGCCGTCACCTTCTCGCATTTTCTCTTTTCACCCTGCTTGCCATGTCGGGCTGCGATATGCTGAAACAGCGCGATGTCGTCCCGAAGACGGGTAGCCTAACCCAGCGCTTTACGATGATTGACAGCGATGGTCGCCAGTATGGGGTGGTAGAAATCGACCCGATCAATGGTGGCAAGATCACCGATGTGCAAGGCCGCCTTGTTGGCTATATCACCCCGCCGGCACAGCCTCCGCAATCGACGGCCATACCACAACAGCCCGTGCTGTCACCGCAAGTGGATAACAGCATGATGGGTGTCGCGCCGCTGCCGCCAACGGCTTCTCCTTACCGGTAGTTTTCTGCTGCGTGATAATGCAGCCAGCGCATTTTCTGGGAAACGGAGCGCTGGTTATCCGGCACGATCGCGTGCTCGCGCAATTGGTCGATGAAGTCTGTGGCCTCCCGCGCCGTTTGGAACCAGAGAGAAACAAAGCCACTCTCCCCCTTCTCTGACGGGATATATTGCGCAAGCGAACCTGTTCCCCGTTCGCGGAATAGCGCGCTGGCCGTCGCCACCTCATCGCCCGTCACGCCTGTTACCTGCAGGCAAATCGGAAAGCGCGTATCGCGTGTGATCGGGGAAGTATCGAGATGAAACTCGGGCATATGTGCATCCTGAAAATGCCGCCCAAGCAGCGAAGTGAATGGAACCACCCTGGCCGTGGGTAGCTTGATTCTCTCGTGACCCGTTTGAACAGGTGGTAGCCATATACCATGAACCAGGGTCCATGACAGGGACAGCCCCAAAAAGAGATAGTCGGTCCGGAGTAATACGCACCTTCACCAACCGAGCAGAACCATTCCTCCTCAATATAGGCCGAACCAGGGGGTTTAGCAAGCCCCACTTACGAGGCTGAGCTTAGGCTGCCAGCTTTTCGGCAAGCCCTTCAATACGCCCGGCAAGGGCCTGTAAACTCTCGGCCATTCCCTCTTCGAGGGCTGCGATCCGGGCTTCATCGCCACGCTCGTTCGCCTGACGTACCGTCCGGGCAATCTCGTCACGCAGGCGGACATTGTCGCGCTTGGCATCAAACAGCTCATCCGCAAACATGAGGGCAGTATAAAGCAGCATTAAGGGCTCAGACAGTTTGCCCACTTCGCGGGTCAACTGATCGGCACGTGCTTTGAACTGGTCAACCAACAGGTTGAGATGCGCTTCCTGCCCTTCATCGCAGGCCAGCATGTAGTCGCGTCCCTGAATGACCGTATGTATGGTTTTCATCGTCATCCTGCGCTCCTAATGTTCCAGTATAAAATCAAGTTGCTGCACCGTGACGTCCAGACGGCCAGCGGCCTCGCCTGCCGTTTTCTGTAAGGCAAGGTAGTCACGCTGAAGGGCCTGAAGCTGCTCGGCAATGCGAACATTGTCGGATTTCAAAAAGGCATTCTCGCTCTGTGCACTGGCAAGCGCGGCCTCAAGCTCGGCCGTGCGCTGCTGCCACGAATGGGTCAGCTCCGCCTGCAACCCCTCGCGGTTCGCAGCCGATTGCGCGCGCGCATGCACGGCCAGCTCCGTTGCCGCATCGAGCTGCGACAACGCATGTTCGACCGCCGCAATCGCAGCCTGGAGTGATTGTTCGGAAGGGCTTGCCATGCCTTGCCTCATCAGTTGCTTTATTAGGTAAGCGCGCCAAAATAGCGTCTTGTTTTTTAGGGAAACTACCGCTATCCGCCACAGATTGCAATTACGTTGTGGGCTGGGGATAAGTAAGCAGGTGGCTAACGGGTTCTGGAAAGCCGTGCCTTCGCTTGTGCAGCGGCGTTATCCGTGCCGGTATCGTTTGCATACGGAATCGCATAGCTTGGCTTCTGCATCTGCGTGGAGCGCTGGCTGGCAGGAACTTCTCCATCTACAAGCAACAGACCTTCCGAGGCAGGCAACTTCATCAATGTATGGTCTCTTTGGGCTGTCTTGTGGTTATCTACCAGCTGATGCAGCTCTACTTTAGAAAACTTATTGAGCATGCCTTTTAATTTTTCTCCAAAGGCCAGATACTGCTCTTTCGTGCCATGTGTTCTAATATCAAAACCTAACTGATCTTTTAAGGCATTCTTATTTTTATCGATTGTGATCGCCATGCCTGTCTGTTTTGCCAGAACGGAGAAAGCCTCCTGAAGCGCAGACTTCTCCTCATTTGTAAATGTTTCGGTCGGGCCAAGCCCGTAGCCGTCATGCCCATGCTTTTCCAGAAATAGCTCTATTTGCCGCTCATTCCCTACAGGTGCCTTCGTATAAACATGATGGTAGGATGTGTAATGAACTCTTCCCTCCACATTGATGCCTTCTGCATTAAATGATGCTGGCTGTAGTTCTTTGGGCTTGGCAGCTTCTGCCATATGATATGCACCGGGATGCTTTTTGCCGACTTCCTTCACAACGCTTTGCTCTACTTCCGTCAGCAGCGTCAGCATACGAGATGCTTCTGGATCGTTTTTACCGGCATGTTCAACATAGGCCTTCAATGGACGATACACCTCATTATGAAAGCGATCCAGATCGAGCAGCCCCTTGCTTGCAATCATTTTTCCTGCATAGACCAGCAAAGGATGGCTATCGACGTCCGTTCCCATCGCCTTAGGCTTAGCTAAGGCCAAGCCTACATGCTCCATATAGGCTTTAACGGCCAATAATTTCTTAACATTCCCGTTGATCTCCTGCGGGTCCATGCTCAATCGCTGCAGCGGCCTATGCATAAGCGCCTGCGCACTAGATTCAACCCATGCAGACAGCACTGCCGTTGCCTCGTCTTTTTTACACCCAAACTCCTCTGTTAGAAGGGTCTGCGCGTCCAATAGGAAGCTATTCACTTTTGGAACAAGTTCTGCTGCTTCTATGATCTCCATACCTTTTTGCCGGATAGATTCATCACTGCATAATGCCTCATAGATCGCCACATAATCCGGCGGCTTTGGCTTATTGGGCTTGCGGCTAATTACCGTAGCCACAGGGATCGGTGGAACAGGCAAATAAGCAGCCTCTAGCCTCGACCACTCCAACGGCTGCTTCGTTTCCTCGTATTCCATCCGTGTGAAAGACCAGCCCGTCTGGCGGTCGTTGGGGTTTTCCGGATCGTAGGGGAAATAGCGTGTATCATGGAACGTCTTCGTGATTCCTTGGATGGCGGCCTTAGCATCCTCCAGACCCACCTGCCGTGTCGATAGGGCGTTGCCCTTATCCTCGCTGTAGGCGAAACGGTCGAGCTCCTCCGGCGCAATGCCACGCTTAATACGCGGCTCCTTGTAAAGCCCGGTGGATTCTACGATGGAACCGTCATAGCCGAAGGTATACCGTACTTCCTTGTGCATGCCCGTCGCCATGTCCGTCGGGTAGACCAGCGTCATTGATTTTGGCCCCTCGGATTCCGGGGCATACTGTCCCTGATACCGCACAACCAAAAATGGCTCTTTATCACTCATCCTTGCAGCGCCCATCCGTTTACTAAACACCTAACCCATTAAACCATAAACAAATTAAAGAAAAATTAATGTGGAGCCCAGCAAAGCTGTTGAAATACCGGCAGAAGCAGTTGCACCGCCGCCCACACCCGTGTAATACCGCCCCTATGAGCACAGCACCCCAGAAGACCCCAGCCCTTTCTCCCGTCACCCATGACCAGATGGCCAACGCCATCCGCGCCCTGTCGATGGACGCGGTGGAAAAAGCCAAATCCGGCCATCCCGGCATGCCGATGGGCATGGCGGATGTGGCGACGGTCCTGTTCACCGAATTCCTGCGCTACGACCCGCAGCACCCGCACTGGCCGGATCGCGACCGCTTTATCCTCTCTGCCGGTCACGGCTCGATGCTGCAATATTCGCTACTCTACCTCACCGGCTACCCGGACATGACGCTGGATGAGATCAAGAACTTCCGCCAATGGGGCGCAAAAACCGCCGGGCATCCGGAATTCGGCCACGCCACTGGCATCGAAACCACCACCGGCCCCCTCGGCCAGGGCATCGCCAACTCCGTCGGCATGGCCATCGCCGAGCGCGCGATGAATGCCGAATTCGGCGACGACCTCGTGAACCACACCACCTACGTCATCGCAGGCGACGGCTGCCTGATGGAAGGCATCAGCCTCGAAGCAGCATCGCTCGCCGGTCATCTCAAACTCAACAAACTCGTGGTGCTGTGGGACGATAACCAGATCTGTATCGACGGCCCAACCAGCATGACGGTATCGGACGACCACCTCGCCCGCTTTGCGGCGCAAGGCTGGCGCACCGAATCCATCGACGGCCACGACCCCAAACAAATTCGCGACGCGCTCACCCGCGCGCAAACCAGCGACAAACCGACGCTGATCGGCTGCCGCACCATCATCGCCAAAGGCGCACCGACCAAGGCGGGCAAGAACTCCAGCCACGGTTCGCCGTTAGGCGCGGATGAAATTACCGGCACCCGCAAAAACCTGATGTGGGACCACGTTCCCTTCGACGTGCCAGACGCCATCATGCACAGCTGGCGGCAGTCTGCGACTGCACGCGCAGATTCGTACAGGGCGTGGGAAAAGCGCTTCGCTGCTTCCGACAAACGCGACGCATTCGGCGCGCGTATCGAAGGCGATTTAGGCAACGGCTGGACCTCCGCACTCAACCAACTCAAGCAAAAACTCGCCGAGTCGAATCCGAAAGAAGCCACCCGCGTATCGTCGCAAAACGTACTCGAAACCATCATGCCACACCTGCCGCAACTCCTCGGCGGCTCGGCGGATTTGACCGGCTCCAACAACACCAAAACCAAGGCCATGGGCGCCTTCACCGCCGACAACCACGCGGGCCGCTATATGTATTACGGCGTGCGCGAGCACGGCATGGCTGCGGCTATGAACGGCATCGCCCTGCATGGCGGGTTCATCCCATACGGCGGCACGTTCCTCGTCTTCACCGACTACTGCCGCCCGGCGATTCGCCTCAGCGCGCTGATGCAACAACGCGTGATTTACGTGATGACGCACGACTCCATCGGCCTCGGCGAAGACGGCCCAACCCACCAGCCGGTCGAGCATGTGGCCACGCTGCGTGCGATTCCGAACCTCAATGTCTTCCGCCCGTGCGATGCGACAGAAACCGCCGAGTGCTGGCAGATTGCCATCGCTAGCCCTAACACCCCGTCGATTCTCGCCCTGACGCGTCAGGGCCTGCCGCATCTGCGCGGCGAATTCACGGAACAAAACCCCTGCGCCAAAGGTGCCTACACCCTGCGTGAAGCCACTGGCGGCAAACCCGCCGTCGTCATCATGGCCACCGGCTCCGAAGTCCACCTCGCCGTACAGGCGCGCGAGACGTTAGAGGCCGCAGGCAAGCCAACCCGCGTCGTATCGGTGCCATGCATGGACCTGTTCATGCAGCAGCCAAAATCCTACCGCGACAGCATCCTCGGCGACGCATCGGTGAAACGCATCGCGATCGAAGCAGGCATCGAACTCGGCTGGGAAAAACTGCTCGGCGACAACGGCACCTTCATCGGCATGCGCGACTTCGGCGCAAGTGCGCCAGCAGAAGTGCTGTATGAAAAATTCGGCATCACAGCGGATGCGGTGGTGAAAGCAGCCCCTTAATCAAAAGGAGTTCCTATGAACCCTCTCGGTATATTGATATTAGGCAGCACAATCTGGGTGCTGATTGATGCACAAACCATTGGTATCAAGCGAGGCCAGATCAAGGGCTTTTTCGGCATGGGTCCTTGGGGCTGGTTTATTGCCTGTCTGCTTATCTGGATCATCGCCTTCCCCGCCTATATTGCCAAGCGTCCTGAATTCAAGCGCATCAACGGCAAAAGCTAAATGCACATCTACAAAGTCTGCCCCCGCCCCCTGTGGCTCGAAGCCCAGGCCGCCGGTATCTTCACCGGCGCACCCATCGACCACCGCGACGGCTACATCCATTTCTCCACCGCCGAACAACTCGCGGAAACCGCCGCCAGGCATTTCGCCGGACAACCGGATCTCGTATTACTCACCATTGAAGCCGATCATCTCGGTGATGCGCTGAAGTTCGAGCCCTCACGCGGGGGCGCGCTTTTTCCGCACCTGTATGCGCCATTGCCGCTAGCCGCCGTCATCGCCGTCGCACCGTTTAGCGCATAAAAGGGTTGTGCCGTGCGTCGGGCGGTTTATATAGAGCCCAACAAACCACGAGGATCCCATGACCATTAAAATCGGAATCAACGGACTTGGCCGCATTGGCCGTTGCGTCGCCCGCGCCATCGTCGCCGAGGGCTATGACGACATCGAACTCGTCGCCGCCAACGGCAGCGCTGCGAATGAAAACCACGCGCACCTGCTGCAATATGATTCCGTCCATGGCCGCTTCCAGAACAAAATTACCTTCGACGATAGCGGCATCGACATGGGCCGCGGCAAGATCACTATCACGCATGAGCGCGACCCGCACGCCGTGCGGTGGGATGAACTAGGCGTGGATATGGTGCTGGAATGTACCGGTGCCTTCAACAGCCTCAGCGCCGCAAGTGTGCATCTCAAACAAGGTGCCAAACGCGTGCTCATCTCCGCCCCTGCCGGTGACGACTGCCCGACTTTTGTGCATGGCGTAAACTGTGGGCAGCTTTCAGCTGCCCATACTGTCTTTTCAGTGGGATCGTGTACGACGAACTGCCTTGCACCGGTTGCCAAAACGCTCAACGACGCGTTTGGGATCGCGTCCGGGTTCATGACCACCGTGCATGCTTATACCGGCGACCAGAACCTCGTCGATGGGTCGCACAAAGACCTGCGCCGTGCGCGCGCGGCGGCGCTTTCCATCGTGCCGAGCAAAACCGGTGCGGCAAAAGCTATCGGCCTTGTGCTGCCGGAACTGGCGGGAAAAATGAGTGGCACCGCGATGCGCGTGCCCGTCGCCAATGTGTCGATGATCGACCTCACCGCCGTGCTGAAAAAAGCTGCTACGAAAGACGAGATCAATGCCGCCCTCACCGCTGCTTCTGCCGCCATGCCAAAGAACGTGCTGAAGGTCGATAGCGCCCCGCTGGTCTCCACCGACTATACCAGCGATAACGCCAGCGCGATTGTAGACCTCACCGGCACCTCCGTCGTGAACGACACCCTCGTGCGCGTGGCTGCATGGTACGATAACGAGTGGGGTTTCTCCTGCCGCATGCTTGACCTGGCGCGTGTAGCTGCGAAGACGCTTTAATCAACCACCCCAAACCTCACGGCTGTCACACCGTCGCATGATGGGTTAGCGCCCCAGCGTCAGGATCGACCACTTGCCGCGACGCAGCCGCTTCTTGAGATAAAGCCCCTGTGCGCGATGGGCGGCGAGAACCATGTTCTCCTGCTCGTTGAGCAATCCCGAGAGAATCAGCGTGCCGCCGGGCGCAACATGTTGCGCAGCATTTTTGGCCATTTTCATGAGCGGTTTGGCGAGGATGTTTGCCACCACCACCGGCTGCGCGCCGACACGTTTTATTTCACGCATTTTATAGCCGTCGCTGACATGCGCCTTTGAACGCATGGCAATGCGGTTGGCCTTGAAGTTGATGTCGCTTACCCGCACGGCGACGGGGTCGTTATCGCAGGCGGTAATTTTTGCATTCTTCCACAAGCGCGCCGCGCCGATGCCGAGAATCGCCGTGCCGCAGCCGATATCCAGCGCGTGCGGGATATACGGTTTTTTGCGCTTAATCGCTTCCAGCGCCAGCAGGCAGCCTGCGGTGGTGGCATGCTCGCCCGTGCCGAAGGCGGCGACGGCGTCGATCAACAGCGGGTGGTGATTGGCGGGCACGGTGTCTTTCGCGTGGCTGCCATAGACATAAAACCGCCCGAGCGCGAAGGGCGGAAAATCTTTTTGCACCTGCGTTACCCAGTCGATATCGGCCAGCTTCATTACGCGCTGGGTTGCGGCGGGGTCGATATGCGTGATAAGCGCCTGCACTTCGTCTACCTGTGCGGCATCGACAATCAGCAGCACATGCGGTGCAACAGCATCGATGTAGCGCGTGATGGTGAGGGCGACCTCTTCCATCCGCAGCTCGATGATGTCGAGCATATCGGGTACGGCCTCAACCGTGATTTGCACGGGACGCGGCGGTTGTTTAAAGGGGTTTCTTTTATCCACGTGTGTCTCCGATCAATGCCAGCCATTCCTGTTCGCTTATCACCGTCACGCCCAGCTCTGTTGCGGCTTTCAGCTTACTACCTGCATCGCTTCCAGCGATGACGTAGTCGGTTTTTTTCGAGACGGCACTGGCCACTTTTGCGCCGAGAGATTCGGCCTGCGTTTTGGCTTCCTTGCGTCCGATTTTTTCGAGCGTGCCGGTGAACACGACCGTCTTCCCCGCAACGGGAGAGTTACTGGCGGTGGGCGGCGCATAGGGTTCGATGTTCAGATAGCCTAGCAGCTGTGCCAGCAATTGCGTGTTATGCGGCTCGCTGAAAAACTCTGCCAGCGCATCTGCCACCTTCGCGCCGATGCCATCGATCTGCAGCAATTCCTCGCGCATTGTGTCTGCTTGCATCGCCGCCTGCCATGCCTCAACCGTGGTGAATTGCTTGGCCAACAACTTGGCGGTTCCCTCGCCGATATGACGAATGCCAAGTGCGTAGATAAACCGCGCGAGTCCGACATTGCGTGCTTTCTCGATGCTGGCAAATAGATTGGTGGCAGACTTTTCACCCCAGCCGTCGCGGTTTTTGATGCGGGTGAGGCTTTGGCTATCGCGGGATTCCAGCGTAAACAGATCAACGGGCGAGGTCACCATCCCTTCGCGGTAGAAGGCCTCGATCACCTTGTCACCCAGACCATCAATATCCAACGCATCACGGCTGACAAAATGCTTCAACCGCTCTACCGCCTGCGCCTCACAGGTCAGCCCCCCTGTACACCGACGTACAACCTCATCTGCTTCACGCACGGCATGGGCACCGCAAACAGGACAATGAACAGGAGCCATGTAAGGCATTGCATCTGCCGGGCGTTGTGCAAGCCGGACCTCGACCACCTGAGGAATTACATCCCCTGCACGCTGAATGACCACCGTGTCGCCAATTTGAATATCCTTCCGCGCAATTTCGTCTTCATTGTGCAAGGTTGCATTGCTGACCATTACGCCGCCAACATTCACCGGCAGAAGGCGTGCCACAGGTGTAAGCGCCCCCGTACGACCAACCTGAATATCGATGGCCTCGATTACCGTGATCGCTTGCTCTGCCGGGAACTTATGCGCAATCGCCCAGCGCGGGGCACGTGCCACCTGCCCAAGCCTTACCTGCCAATCGAGACGGTCCACTTTGTAGACAACGCCGTCGATGTCATACCCCAGCCCAGCGCGTTGCTCACCAAGCTGCTCGTAATAGTGCATCAGCGCATCGAGCGTTGATACCCGCTGCATGCGTGGGTTCACATGAAACCCAAGCCCACCTAATGCCACGACAGTCTCGTATTGCGTTGCTGCAAGTGGTGCAGAAAGCTCTGCCCATGCATAGACAAAGTAGCTCAGCTTGCGACGCGCTGTAACGGATGGATCCAGCTGGCGCAGCGATCCTGCCGCCGCATTACGCGGGTTGGCGAAGAGAGGATCCCCAGCTTCTGCACGGGTTGCGTTGAGCGCTGCGAAATCATGCTTGCACATGTATACTTCGCCACGCACCTCAAGCACTTCCGGGGCATCGGAGAGCTGGGTGGGGAACCCCTCAATAGCGCGCATATTGGCGGTGATGTCTTCTCCCACCTCGCCATCGCCACGTGTGGCAGCCTGTTTCAGCAGCCCCTTTTCATAGCGCGCACTGAAGGATAGGCCATCGATTTTTGGCTCGCAGACCAGCGTAATATCAGCAGACTCTTCCAGTTCCAGAAAGCGGCGAATGCGCGCAAGGAACTCTGCAACATCCTCACGCGCAAATGCATTGGCAAGGGAGAGCATCGGCTTGCTATGGCGAACTTTGCTGAAAGCCTCGGAAGGTGCTGCCCCAACCCGCTGAGTAGGGCTATCTACCTTAACCAGCTCCGGGTACTCTTTCTCCAATAATTCAAGCCGTGCACGCAGTGCGTCATATTCAGCATCAGAAATGGTGGGGGCATTGTGCTGGTAATAGCGCATGTCATGCGCACGGATGCTGTCGCTCAGCGCTGCAATTTCCTGCGCTGCATTCTCGCGCGCAAAAAGGTCTGAGGCGGCATTCACGACACCGCCTCGAGCATTTTATTTGCGGCTTTACGCGCTTCGTCGCTGATGGTGGCACCCGACAGCATGCGTGCGAGCTCTTCAGCACGGGCGGCGGCATCCAACCGCTCAACGCGAGTGGTGATTTCCTTGGTGCCGGACTTGCTGATGAACAGGTGATGCACCGCCAGCGCCGCCACTTGCGGCAGGTGCGTGACCACAATTACCTGTCCGTTGGCGGCAAGGTTTTTCAGACGCTGGCCGATGGCCTCGGCCACAGCACCGCCTGTACCGCTGTCGATCTCATCGAAGATGGCGGTGACGCGATCGCCATCACGCAATACTACTTTCATGGCCAGCAACAGGCGTGATAACTCGCCACCCGACGCTACTTTGGCCAAGGGGCCAAACGGCATCCCAGCATTGGTGGCAACCCCGAAGGCAACCTGGTGCATGCCTTGTTCGCCCCAGCTGGTGGTTGGTAATTCCGTCTGCACCACGCGCAGCTGGGTGCTGCCCATCTTGAGGGGCTTTAATTCTGCCATCACAGCTTTGGTGAGTTTTTCTGCAGCCTTCGCACGCACCTGATGTAACGCAGTTGCGTTGCCGCGATAGGCATTCTCTGCCGCAGCAACCGCCGCCTCGGCGCGCCGGGTTTCGGCTTCAAGGTTGGTCAAGGTTGCGAGTTTTTCCTCAGACTCTGCACGCAAGTTTGGTAAGAGCGCAACGGCAACATTGTACTTACGAGCTGCACTACGCAGTGCATGCAGGCGATCTTCTGCTGCTTCGACCTCTCGCGGATCAATTGCAGCGGTATCCAGCAACCGCTCCAAGGTAACACTGGCTTCTTCGATCTCGGTCTCGGCGCGCTCTAGCGCGGCAACTGTATCCTCTTCCACCGCGGGGATTTTTCCGAGCAGGCGCACAACCTGACGCAGGGTCAGCGAGACACCCCCACTATCCGTCAACAGCGTGATGGCTTCACGCAAGGCACCGGTAGTTGCTTTCACATCGCTTGCACGTTTGCGCAAGGCAACCAGTGCTTCTTCTTCGCCCTCCTCTGGATCGAGTGCCACTAATTCAGCACAGGCGTGGCGCAACCATTCCTCTTCGCGTGCCGCCTCCTGCGCGCGAAGCGCAAGGGCTTCACGCTGATCACGCGCCTCTTTCAGCGCGGTGAAGGAGGCACTTGTTTTCTCTAACAAGGCTTGATTCCCTGCGAATAGATCGAGCAATGTGCGATGACTTTTACTATCGAGAAGGCCACGCTGATCATGCTGGCCGTGGCGAGCGATAAGCAGCTCACCCAGCTTGCGCAACGTGGCGACGGCAACGGGAGCATCATTGATAAAGGCGCGGCTTTTACCTTCCGCATTCAGGCTCCGGCGAATCACAAGCGTATCACCCACCTCTAAGGCCAGCGTAGCAAGCAACTCACCAACCGCTGCATGGTTACGAATATCGAACTCTGCCGTAACACTGGCTTGCGTAGCACCGCTGCGTACCAGTCCCGATTCACTGCGCTCACCCAGCACCAGCCCAAGCGCATCGAGTAGAATCGACTTTCCTGCACCGGTTTCTCCCGTCAACACGTTAAGCCCCGACGTGAAGCCGATCTCGCAGGATTTGATCAACAGGATATTCTGAATGGAGAGTTGCGACAGCATGGTGCTACAGCTTCAGGTATTTATCGTAGACGCTTTTCTTTTCTTCAGGCGCCAAATTCCCTTTGATCATCTCGTAGCTGTATTTGTACCAGTCTGATCCGGGATAATTGTAACCAAGTACGGCGGCATAGTTTTTGGCTTCCTGTACAACGCCAAGACGCAAATAGCATTCAACAAGACGATGCAATGCCTCGGGTGCATGGCTGGTAGTCTGGTAACGATCGACGACTAATTTAAAGCGGTTAATGGCCGCTGCGTAATCAAGATGACGCAGGTAGTAGCGCCCTACCTCCATCTCCTTTCCTGCGAGATGGTCATTGGTCAGGTCAAGTTTGATCTGCGCATCCCGTGCATAGGCAGAATCAGGGTAGCGATTGATCACATCCTGCAAGGCACTGCGGGCATATTCGGTCTTCCCCTGATCACGACCAATATCTGAAATCTGGGTATAGTAACAAAGCGCCATCAGGTAATAGGCATAAGGGGTGCTGGCATGGGTTGGGTGTAGCTTTGCAAAGCGATCAAGGATGCTGATGGCATCGTCAAACTGCCCACCACGGTAAGCAGCATAGGCAGCCATCACCTGTGCTTGCGCGGCCCATTCGGAGCTGGGGTGCTGACGCTCAACCTCCTCGAATTGCTCGATAGCAAGCTTATATTTGCGAGAGGAGAAACTGGTAAGCGCGGTGTCGTACAGCTCGTCTATCGGCTTGTTCGCATCGACCGCAGCATTGATATCCTCGACAGGGTCACTACTGCAGGCCGCCAGCACCAAAAGGGCGGATACCGCCACGGCTGATAGGTTCACACGGATCACTCTGGAGATAAGGCTCATGCCTTCCTTATAGCAGGACGCCACGGGCACGCAATGGCTACAGGCACGTCTTACCCAGCTAATGCAGCACTATGCTCGCTACGGGCAACCATCATTGGCACATCGGCCTCGGTATCGCCGAGAATACGGTAGTTGGCCGGGTCGGAGAACAAGGTACGCAGCAGCTTGTTGTTGATGCCATGCCCCGGACGAATCGTGGTTACCGCGCCTTGGATTACCGCACCTGCGAGGAAGTAATCACCGACACAATCCAGCGCCTTGTGGCGGACGAATTCATCTGCGTAGCGCAGGCCACCTTCATTCACGATGTCATTTTCGCCAATGACGATCGCATTATGCAGCGATCCACCCAGTGCCAGCCCCATGCTGCGCATTTTCTCGACATCTTGCGCAAAACCGAAGGTGCGCGCGCGAGAGAGCATCTGCTTAAAGCTGGTGTTTGCAAAATCGTAACGCGCTTTTTGCGTAGCAATCAGCGGGTGGTTGAAGGCGATCTCTACATCCAACGCAAACCCGTCATGCGGGGTCAGGGTAGCTATCGATGCACCCTCGGTCACGGTTACTTCGCGGAGCACTTCTACCACACGGCGCAAGGCACGCTGTTGCACCCGACCAGCACATTCCAGCAGGAAGACAAATGGCTCTGACGACCCATCCATAATCGGCACTTCCGGGCCATTCAGTTCAATGCGTGCATTGTCGATCCCCGCACCCCAGAGTGCAGCCATCAAATGTTCAACCGTCGATACGCTGACGCCATACTTGTTTGCAATGGTCGTGCCCAGCGTCGTCTCAACCACTGCGTCGTAGGTTGCAGGAACAACCGCATTCGCCGCGACATCCGTACGAACGAAAACGATGCCGCTATGCGGCTGGCTGGGGCGAATCACCATGTTGACCATATCGCCACTATGCAACGAAACCCCCACGCAGCTGACTTCAGCGGCAACCGTGTGTTGGTAGAGGGATTCTGATTCGTGCGGGCTTTGCATGGTTTGTCCTTAGTGTCTTGTGTTCTAAGGCCGACCATAGTCGGAAGTACCACCTCCAACAATTCACGCTTTGTAACGGATTGTTACAATAAAAATATCAGGTTTTACAAAGGACATAGACAGAAAAAACGCCGCCTCCAACAGGGGAAACGGCGTTTTTGTGATCGGGGGATATCCAGCCAAAGCATGGATACCCTTGTTTTTCTATCTTAGTTCGCCTGACGACGCAGGAAAGCCGGGATATCATACATCTCGTCTTCATCGGTTGCATGAGGGGTGCTTTCGCGCACCTCTGCCTTGCGCTCGACCGGTGCCGCAGCCGAACGCACCGCGTTCACATGGCTACGCCCCGTTCCTGCAATGCTCTTACCAACATTAGCAAGGCGGTTGAACAGGCTTTTGCCATTGCCGGATTCTTCCGTAGCGGCCTCATCATCTTCCCCTTCTGGCGCCATCGCCGTAAACAGGGTGCGCTGCTGCGGAGTTTCTGCACGAGGGCTTACAAATAATGGTCCCGCATCTGCCACAGGTGCCGCACCAGCGCGCGCAACTTCCTGCGCAGCCTGACGTGCGATCTCATCGGCACGTGCCGCCTGCTCCATTTCCCAGATACGCTGACGCTCTTGTTCCGCATGGGCCGCTTCATCGACGACGCGAATCACCGGCGCCGCTGCGGCGGTTGGTACAGTAGTCGCCGAAGCCGCTGCAACAGTAGCCTGCGATGTAGTGGTTGGCGGAGTTCCCGCCTGACGGACGATTTCTGCTGGCGACCGCTCACCACGTGCGGATGCAGGAGCTGCGGTCATTTGTTCGCGACGTGGTGCATGGGTAAGTCCCGCACCAATGAATGGCTTACGTGGCGCAGGGACAGGGTTAGGCAATTCCTGCGTTGGGCGCATCTGCATTTCAGCCGAATCAATACCCGTTGCAACAACGGAAACGCGCATGCGGCCTTCCATTGCATCACTGAAGGTCGAACCAAAAATGATGTTTGCATCGGCATCGACTTCGTCACGAATACGGTTGACGGCTTCATCCACCTCAAAGAGCGACATGTCCTGGCCGCCAGTGATGTTGACCAGAACGGCGCGTGCGCCTTTAAGCGAAACATCGTCCAGCAGCGGATTCGAGATTGCCGCTTCCGATGCTTGCAATGCACGCTGATCACCGGTTGCCTCGCCGGTACCCATCATAGCCTTGCCCATTTCGCTCATCACCGCACGGATATCTGCGAAGTCAAGGTTCACGAGGCCGGGCTTCACGATCAGGTCGGTGACGCCACGAACGCCGGAATGCAATACCTCATCAGCAAGGCGGAACGCCTCGGCAAACGTGGTTTTCTCATTCGCGATGCGGAAGAGATTCTGGTTGGGCACGACAATCAGCGTGTCCACATATTGCTGCAACTCATGGATACCAGCCTCAGCCAGCTTCATGCGGTGCGCACCTTCAAACTGGAACGGCTTGGTGACAACCCCAACGGTCAGCATCCCCTGCTCTTTGGCGATCCGCGCAATCACTGGCGCTGCACCGGTACCCGTGCCACCGCCCATACCGGCGGTGATGAACACCATGTTGCTGCCGTGGATGTAATCCCCGATCTCGTCCATTGCCTCTTCGGCGGCGGCCAGGCCAACCTGAGGCTTCGCCCCGGCACCGAGGCCGCGCGTCACGTTGACGCCAAGCTGGATGATGCGATCTGTCTGCGCGGATTCCAATGCCTGCGCATCGGTGTTGGCGATAACAAAATCAACCCCTTCGAGGTTTGCGGTAATCATGTTGTTGACCGCATTACCACCTGCACCGCCAACGCCGACAACGGTGATCTTGGGCCGCAAAGTGTCAACATGGGATGGAAGATGTAGGTTGATTGTCATAATGCCTCCTGAATGCCGCTTCTCAGCGGACGCATGTGTCTTTGTAACTGCACTTGCCGGGGCTTTATCTTGCGGTTCACCGCTCTTTTGTCACACTATATGTAGTGGCTTTAGGGAACGCAAGCGTTAGTTATGAAAAAACAGCGGTAACTCATAAAAAAATATGCCGCTGTCATGAAACCTTCACACCTTCATGCCATTATGTTCGGCATGGCATTTGATCCACAGGAAGTTCAGGCACTTGGCGCACGCATCCGAAACAGCGGATGCGACCGGTTTGGCCTAAAAACAGATGGTCAGGGAAACGTAACGATCCCAGATGGCCAGCATTTTTTTACTCAGGCGCTGGCGATCGACCGAAAATACTTCGTGCTGGCGGATGAAAACCACTACACGCATGAAATGCTGTTTGATGATACTGCTGCCGCTGAAATGCAGCGCTCGGGCATCTCTATGCTGTTCGATGAGGGTTCTCATCCGGATTTTCTAAAAGACCTGGAGCGGGATTCTCAAAAAGCTGTGAAGCAGCACCCAAAAGTCTCCGCGAGTAAGGCCGTTGAACTTTCCGGCCCGTATAGCCCGAATTATTCTGTGTCGCTGCAATCCTACGCAACCCTTAAGGCGGAACATATAGAAACCATTGCCTGTGACGCCCGGCCTCCGCACTCAAAAAAGGAAGTCGTCGCCGATATACAGAAACACATGCGCTCCAATGCTGCGCAGGCGGCCGTTTACCGGTGGATGGACGTCCTTCTGCTGGAAGCGCTGGAGGCAAAAAATGATACGGAAGTCAGCGCGCGATGTGCTGCGACATTACGACGCTATATCGGGCCATCTTTACTAAAAACACCGCAGCAGGAAAGCAATACCCGGCATTTTTCCAATCTGCTTGATTTCATGGTGACGGATGAAACGCAAAAGCTGGAACAGGCACGCAAAAGTCAGGGAGTTCGCTCAACCCCCTATGAAAGCGCACAGCGGAATCTCAACATACTCCACCGTTTACACCAGCTGACCCCCAAACAACTAACAGTCAACGATGCTGCGAATTTTAACATGCCGAACCTGACACTGGACGAGGTCATCATGCTGCATAACATGGTTGAAGGCTTTAGGCTTTCGCCCGAGTTCGCCGCACAAAGCGCTACATTGGCCACCCTTATTAAACAACAGATGGTGCAAACGGATTCGTTGACCTCCCTTACTATTACCCAGCAATCTGAAAACCAAAAAAAAGCTGCTATCCAGTGGGGTGCCGGGCATTTTGATGGCCACACGCCCAACAATATGCGTGATTGCCTTGGCGCTGCCAATATACTGGTAATCAGCACCGTTGCCACGATGGATGAAATGCAAGAAGTGCTAGCGTCCCTGTTTATACATCCGCCAAAGCACCTGCCGGACTATCTCTATATGCCCGGCTACCGCGATGAGAGCGGGAATATGTTTAAAGCCCAGGCCATCTCAGTGGCAGAGTATATAGCGGCAGAAGAAGGCAAGGCTGGCAAACATCTTCATGCGCACAAAGAGCCTTCTGGAAAGACCCGCTAAAAATTCTCGCGGAACCAGTTTAGTACGCGTTCTGGCAGGAAGCGTTTACGGGCGTTGGCGGCGGTGAGGATGTCTTCCTCCCAAGTGCGGTGCTGGGTATAATTTAGCATCCCGATAACCGTCGCAAATGCTGGGCCGCTGACGGCTTCGGCAAGGCCCGGAATAGGGCTTGGCTTGCCCTTGCGCACCTGTTTGCTAAGCATACGGGCAGCAAGGTCACTCACCCCCAGCATCTGGCTGGCGCCGCCGGTGATGACACAACGGCGTCCTGCTGCTTTATCCATGCCACTGGCTTCGAGCTTGCTGCGGATCATCTCAAAAATTTCTTCCATCCGAGGGCGGATAACACCGACGAGCATGGCGCGAGGCATGGTGGTTGGCTCGTCTTCGTCCTCGCGCTCGCCCAATTGTGGCACGTCGATCATCACTTCAGAATCCTTGACGGAATTAATCGCGCTACCATGCAGGGTTTTGAGGCGCTCCGCATGATGCAGCGAGGTAGAAAGCCCTTGGGCGATGTCATTGGTCACGTGATTGCCGCCAATGGGGATCGTGTCGGAATAGATATTCCGCCCACCTGAGAACACCGCGAATGAGGTCACACCACCGCCCATATCAATCAGCGTTACGCCCAGCTCCATCTCGTCTTTTTCCAGCACCGCAATCGCACTTGCGTGGCTGGCCATGACATAGTCGGATACATTGAGATGCGAGCGCGCAATGCACGCGCCAAGGTTGCCCAGATACTGCTCACGCGCGGTGATAATCTGCAGATCTGCGCCCAGTTTTTTGCCGATCATGCCACGTGGATCCTTAAGGCCACGCAGGCCATCCAGCGTATAGCTGGCCGAAAAACAATGCAGCACCGACGCATCCGCACCGCGCAACGAAGCACAACCTTCCTGAATAATATCGGCCACATCCTGATCGGACACACCATCGTCCAGCACGTCTAGCTCAACAGAAACATGGCGCGACTTCAGGTTCGTACCATTCACGCTGACGATGACGTCTTCCACCGTTACTCCGGCCATTTGCTCGGCGGCATGCACCGCGGCAGTAATCGACGTACCTGCTTCGGAAATATCGGTGATGACACCCGATTTAATCCCCCGCGACAGCTGATGCCCAACCCCCATCACCGCAAAAGAACCATCTTCCGCCACATCGGCAAGTAGGCAGACAATCTTCGTCGTGCCAATATCAAGCACTGCAATCGGGCCGTGGCGGGTGGGAACAGAGTGGCGCATTTCGGTTACTCCTGACTACGTATCACGCGCGGTGGTGAGCGTAATCATGCTTCGGTGTTCTTCAATCGGCATAATGAATACGCGATCTTCCATGCGCATGTCTACACTGCGGATCGCTTTACTCAACAGGGCTTTTTCATTCACCAGCTTTGCAAAGCGTTTCCAGGCCGCTTCTGGTGCCTCTTCCGGCAGCATTACGGTGACGTGATGGGTCAACTCGATATTCCAGCGCCGCCCACCGACCCGCACGGCGGCCACCACTTCCGTGCGCAAGCTGGGCACGGTATCCAGCAGGGCGAGTAACGGCCCCACATGCGCCGGAACATCCGCCCCCACGACCAGTGGCAAGGCCAGTTTCTCGCGGTATTTTTCCTGATTCAGCACGACACCCTCACGGTCAATCAGGCGCAACTTTCCATTGGTTTGCCATAGGGCAGCAGGCAAACGCTCGGTGATGGCAACCTCTAATATACCGGGAAGCTTCCGTGCAATTGCTGCCCGCTTGATTTCCGGAACGGCTTCAAGGCGCTGCTGCATCTGCTCTAATGGCAGCGCGAGAATCGGCGCGCCCTGCTCGATCTGCAATGCGTCTTTCACGGCCTTGATATCCGCATGGTTGCGCCCGGTTAGAAGCACCTGATCGAGCGTAAACCCAACGCTGGAGGTTGCCTGCCAGAACCGTGTACCCACCCCTTCGACAACCCCGCCAAATCGACCCGTATGCGATAACCACCACATACCCGCGGCACTGTAGCAGGCCAGCAGGCCAGCGCCGATCAGGATCATGCGGCGATGCGACTGCTTACGCTTCAGCTTTGCTTTTTTACGACCGAACTCTGCCGCAGCTTGTGCCCGGGTAACGGCCTGCGGCTTGACCTTGACTCTTGCGCGACGGGGCATCGCTACCCGTCCAGCCGGGCAGTTGCGAGGATGCGCGCAACCAGCTCGTTAAAAGAGATGCCCGCATGGGCCGCGATTTCCGGCGACAGGGATAACGGTGTCATCCCCGGCTGGGTATTGGTTTCAAGGATATAGAACTTCCCATCCCCTGTTTCATCGTAACGGAAATCGGAGCGCGAGAGGCTGCGACACCCAAGTGCACGATGCGCGATCAGGGCCTGTTGCATCACCTCTTCGTACTTTTCCGGCGACAGTGGCGCTGGGCAAAGATGCTCACTTTTGCCATCGGTATATTTATTTTCGTAGTCATAAAAACCGCTGAGCGGACGAATCTCCGTAACCCCAAGCGGGGTATCATCGAGTACGGCTACCGTGATCTCGCGCCCCGGCACATATTGCTCAACCAGCACCGTCTCACCATACGGCCAGTTCTCCTGAGTGAACACAAATCCATCGTCAGGGAAAACCAGCTTAACACCAACGCTAGAGCCTTCATTCGCAGGCTTTACCACATAGGGGCGTGGCAGGATATCATGGCCAATAACCGCGTCTTTATGTGCCACAATCCCCTTGGCGCAATGCAGACCTGCCGCAGCAAAAATGACCTTTGCCATGGGCTTATCCATCGCCACAGCGGACGCCATCACGCCAGAGTGCGTATACGGTATTTGCAGGAACTCGAGAATACCCTGAATGCAGCCATCTTCACCAAAGCGGCCATGCAGCGCATTAAATGCAACATCGGGCTTGAGCGCGGCCAGCTCTGTCGCCACATTGGGCGTGACATCCACTGGCGTCACCTGATGCCCCAACGCCACCAATGCCTTTTCGATGGCTGCACCACTGGTTAGCGACACATCCCGCTCAGCGGACATTCCACCCTTGAGTACAGCCACATGCATACGTGCGAAATCCTTCACAAAAAAGAGTATGTCACGCCTGCCATTGCGATGGAATAAGCCCGTCCTGTGCGTGCTTTTTGTTGCGCGCAGCCTAGCGTAAGCACCATAACGATGCAAATACTTTACCGCACCTTATGCTGCAGGGTTACCGATACGTTTAATTTCCCACTCCAGCGTGATTCCGGAATGCGCCTTCACTCGGGCGCGCACCTCCTCGCCAAGCGCTTCAAGATCTGCTGCCGTCGCAGCCCCTGTATTAATCATAAAGTTACAGTGCAATGGCGACATTTGCGCGCCACCGATGGTCAGTCCACGACAGCCTGCCGCATCGACCAGCTGCCATGCCTTATGCCCGTCAGGATTTTTAAACGTACTGCCGCCCGTGCGCTCGCGGATCGGCTGCGTTGCTTCGCGCTTGCTTTGGATCTCAGCAATCCGTGCGGCCACCGCCTCCGGCGCATCGGCCGTTGTTGCAAACCAGCCGCGCGTAAAAATCACGCCCTGCGGCCCGGCATAATGGCGGTAGCTATAGTGCATTTCTTCCCGTGACAGGGTGATCACCGCACCCGCCGGGGTAACCGCTTCGGCACGCACCAGCACATCGTTTGTTTCACGACCATAGGCACCGGCATTCATGGCCAACGCGCCGCCAATAGTACCGGGGATGCCTGCAAAAAACTCCAGCCCCGCACGGCCATGGGTTGCCGCCAGGCGCGCCACGTTGACATCAAGCGCCGACGCACCTGCGATGAGGGTATCACCCTCGACATCTACCTCTGTAAAGCCACGCCCTAAGCGCACCACAATCCCCGGTAGGCCACCGTCACGAATAATGAGGTTGGAACCGACGCCAATTACCGTCACCGGTTGCCCCGGAGGCTTGTGCTTCAGAAAAAAGGCAAGGTCAGCTGCATCGGCAGGCTTGAACAGCACTTCAGCCACCCCACCTACGCCGAACCAGTTTGTGCCGGCGAGCGGGGCATTGAAACGGTAAGTGCCGCGTACCTCCGGCAAGTCGCTACGCACGTTCCTTCGCCTTTTTTTGCTGCAATGCAGTCAGTTCTTCCGGCAGCTTTGCCGCCCACTTGCTGATGCTCCCCGCGCCAAGGCAGATGACAAAATCACCCGGCTGCGCCTCTTCGAGCAACAGAGCAGCCAGCTCTTTTTCGTGCGGCAGGGTAAGGACATGTTTATGCCCATGGGCACGGATACCCTCCGCCAGCGCATCACGACTAACTCCCTCGATGGGATCCTCTCCTGCGCTATAAACATCCGCGACGACCACCGTATCTGCGCTATCGAAACAGGTGCAGAAATCGCTGAACAGACTTGAAAGCCGCGTGTAGCGGTGTGGCTGCACTACTGCAATCACCCGGCCACCACCAGCTTCTACCGCCTGCCGCGCACTGCTGAGCGTCGCTGCAATTTCGACCGGGTGGTGACCATAATCATCAATTACGGTTACCCCTCCGGCCTCACCGGTTTTGGTGAAGCGCCGCTTGACGCCTCCGAACTCGCGCAAACCACGCAGGATCACGGCATCTTCGATCCCGACATCGCGCGCCACGGCAATGGCCGCCAGCGCATTGCGTAGATTATGCATCCCGTACATTGGGAAATGCACATCTTTCAGCACACACATGTCGCCGCCTGCACGATCGGCCAGTTCCACATCGAACTGCTGCCCATCACCCGTCTGGCGGATATTCACTGCACGCACATCGGCCTGGGGGCTGGTACCGTAGGAGATAATGCGTCGGTCGGTAATCTTCGCCATCAACGCCTGCACCTCGGGATGGTCGATGCAGAGCACGCCAAACCCATAAAACGGGAGCTGTTCGAGGAACTGTTTAAAGGCGGCTTTCAAGGTTTCAAAGTCACCATAATGGTCGAGATGCTCCGGGTCGATATTGGTGATCACGGCAATGGTTGAAGGAATACGGATAAACGTACCGTCCGACTCATCCGCTTCAACGACCATCCACTCCCCTTCACCCAATAAGGCGTTGGTACCGTAGGCATTAATAATCCCGCCATTGATAACCGTCGGCTTCCGATCTGCTGCCATGAACAGGGTGGAAATGATTGAGGTTGTCGTCGTCTTGCCGTGCGTTCCGGCCACAGAGATCGTCGCCTTCAGCCGCATCAGTTCAGCCAGCATCTCGGCGCGCCGCACGACAGGTATACGCTGCGCGCGCGCTTCGACCACTTCCGGATTGGTTGGCTTGACCGCCGAAGAAATCACAACCGCAGAGGCACCCTGAACATGTTCCGCGCGATGCTCGCCAATCATGATGTTCATCCCATGGGCGCGCAACCGTTCTACCGTTGCACTATCGGCCATATCTGAGCCCTGCACCTGATAGCCAAGGTTATGCAGCACTTCGGCAATGCCACTCATCCCGATACCGCCGATGCCGACAAAATGCAGCACCCCCATATCCAACGGCATGCGATTGCCTGCCGTAAATGCACGGAATTTTTTGTTCATGCCGCGGTCTCCATTGTCTGCGCATCCGGCGCGAGCGGATCCGCAAGGGTTATATCAAGCACAAGGTCAGCAAGCCGCTCTGCCGCGCGTGGGGCACCGAGACGACGCATCGCATCCGCGTATTCAGCAAGGCGTTGCGGAGCACGCAATAAGGTCTCCAACTTTGCAGCCAGCGCATGCGGGGTGAATGCCTCCTGCGGCACTACCCATCCGGCACCAACATCCTCAATAGCCTGCGCATTGTAATATTGGTGGTTGTCGGTTGCGATCGGCAGCGGCACAAGCAGCGCCGGGCGTCCGGCAATCATCAGTTCGGCCACGGTGGATGCCCCGGCACGGCACACCACCAAATGGGCGGAGGCAAGCCGTGCCGCCATGTCACTGAAGAACGGTGCCAGATCAACCTGCATCCCCAAGGCATCGTAGCGTGCACGTACGGCATCTATCTCGCCAACACGGCATTGCTGGTCGAGCCGGATCCGTGCGCGCAGCTCTGCCGATAAAGTTTCCAATGCGGCCGGAACGATCTCGCTAAAGACACTTGCCCCCTGACTACCCCCAATTACCAGCACCCGCAGGATGCCACCTGCGGATAGCTCCGGATAGGGCACGTCGGCAACCGTACAGACGGCGGCACGCACTGGATTGCCCGTCATAACGGTACGCTCCTTAGCGGCAGCAGGCATTTTACGGGTCTCGTGATAGGTCGTGGCAATACGGGTAGCACGTGATGCAATCGCACGGTTTACGCGACCTAACACAGAATTCTGTTCGTGAATTACCGTCCGGCGACCAGCAATGATCGCGGCCAGCATGGTTGGCAGTGATGGATACCCACCAAAACCAACTACGGCCAAAGGCTTTGTCCGGCGAATGATCCGCCACGCCTGCACCACACCCAGCACAATGCCTACCACGCCTATCACACGTTTAATCGGCCCACCCCGCAGGGTATTGGCACGAATAGTATGGATGGGGAGTTCGGCCAGCGCCCCCTCCATCGAGCGGGTATACTGGTGGAATCGGTGATCCGTCACCAGCTCGACCCGATAGCCGCGCGCAAGCAATGTCTCAGCCAGCGCGACGGCAGGGAAAATATGCCCTCCGGTGCCGCCGGCAGCGAGCAGGACTGTCTGTGTTGAAGATGGCTGATGCATGCGCGCATCCTGCCGGGGAGGCGGGATTTAGGCAAGTCTTTCCTTACGCGCCACCGTAACGCTTATTGCCCAATGCACGCCCGGCACGCGGTTTACCATATTGCTTACGGGTCAGTGCCAGCATCATTCCCATCCCGCCCGCCATGGCAACCAGCGACGAACCACCATAGCTCAGGAAGGGCAAGGTCATTCCTTTGGCGGGCAGCAAGTTTACCGCAACCCCCATATTAACAATGGCCTGAATACCGAACTGAGTAAGGATGCCGCCAACCGCAATGAGCCGGAACATATCCGTCTCCTGAGCCAATTTTGCGAATCCGCGCACCACAATAAATGCGAACAGGAAAATAATCAGCAGACAGAAGATCATCCCGAACTCCTCCCCTGCGACAGAGAAAATAAAATCTGTATGCGAATCCGGGATATGCTGCTTGATGATTCCTTCACCCGGACCACGCCCGAAGAGCCCCCCCTCTTTAAAGGCATGCAATGATTGCTCTACCTGATAGTTATCCCCGCTTTCAGGATCAAGGAATCGGTCAATCCGTGCTGCCACATGTGGTAGTGCGTGGTAGGCGGCGAACACCCCGCCAATACCCATCACGATCATTCCCATTACCCACAAAAAAGGCATCCCCGCCAGGAAGAACTGGATACCAAACATGCTGGTTACCGTGACCGTCATTCCAAAATCCGGCTGGATAATCAGCAAAGCGCAAATGAAGAGGTAGGAAACAATTGCAATCCGATAGCTAGGGAAATCTGGCTGCGTAAAGCGTGCCGAGAAAATGGCCGCGAGGACAACCGCAAAACAGGGCTTCATAAATTCAGAGGGCTGGATCGACATCCCCGCAATATGCACCCAGCGAATCGCCCCCTTATTCGCATACCCAATCAACGGCAACAGTAGAAGCAGCACAACACTCACTGCAAATCCCAACATCGCAAGCCGCCGCACTTTCGGCGCATCCAGCATTGAGATCAGCACCATCAGCACCGTCGAAATCCCCAAAAAGATCTGGTGACGGGAGACAAAGTAAAAGTCAGGAAGCCCTATGCGATGTGCGACAGGGGGGCTCGCCGCCATCACCAGAAAGAAGCCAATCGAAATCAAGGCCATCATGGCAATGAAGGCAGGACGATCAATGGTCCACCACCAGCGTCCCAGCGCCGTTGTGTTGCGCCGGTCAAGCGGTTGCCGCATTGCTTCCTCCCCGTTTTTTCCATTCTTCCAGCAGCGCCACAAAGGCGGCACCACGTACTTCAAAATTCGCAAACTGGTCAAACGATGCGCATCCCGGTGCTAGCAACACGCAAGGTGGCCGACCCATTTTTTGTGCAGCTTCGGTTGCAGCATTTGCCGCAGCATAGAAG
>JAUIBB010000117.1 GCA_030427685.1 Alphaproteobacteria bacterium | reverse complement strand
CCTGCTGATGGATGTTGGGCTTGCTGCTGTAGCCATCAATGGGGTTACAGGTGGTTTGCGCGGCGTTGTTGGCGAAGTGGCCGGGAATCTCGGAGATAAAGAGACCAGTGGCTGGGGTAAGGCCGGAAGCGCTGTGGGAACAGCTGCTGTGCTAATTGGCATCGGCGCGTTAGCCTTTAAAGCCGTGAAGCGAAACGATATTGGCTATGCAGGGCCTGCAGATGTGGCCAGTGCAAAAAAACCCGATGTTGTGTCACCAGTTGGCGGAGCAGGAGGAAAGCAGCAGGATCCAGCCACCCCCAGTGTTGGCTAGAGTGCTGTATCGAATTGAATAAAAAGACTTTATTCTGGTATTCCCGCGCCGCAAGTATTGTCATAAAAGCTTCACACACATAGCCAGACCACCATGCTAGTATGCAGACTAGGTAATAATTTAAGGACGGGTATATCCCATGGCGAATGATAACATTGCACCGATCAACCACTCCGCAGGCAGCGCGTTCAGCAGCACCGCAGCAGGTGTAACGGGTGGTGCCATCAAAGGCGGCGTCAAATGGGGGCTTGTCTGGACTGGACTGCTTGCAGCAGCGGGTATTGCCAGCGGGATCGCACTGGGCGGCATCGCTGCAGCACCGATCCTTTTAGGGCTTGTAGGCGGTGGCGTTGTCGGGTTTTTAACATCACCCGCAGCAGGGGTTATCGGTAGCGCATTCGGCGCATTGGGAGGTGGCAGCCGCGCTGCGCACCGTGTACGCGAAGAACGTGGCGCCGCTCACATGCTGGATGCACAGGTAGAGGCATATAAAGCGCAGGTGATGGCACCTCAGCCGGCAGCTTATGCCAATAAATACGCAATGCCGGAGCAAGGATCGGCTATGAATCCGGCAGCATCGACCATTCAGGCAGACTCCCTCCAGAGCATGGGGCGAGTGGACGCGCCACAACTGCAGCGCGCGTAAAGGGGTAGCACATGAGACTGAGCACAGAACTTAATAAACTGGTAGACAGTGGACGCAGTGCCGGAAACGACTTTCTCTCCATGCCGCGGCGTGCATTGAGCGGGTTTAAGGGTGCATTTACATCCGGGGCAGCAGAAACGGCTGCGGGAGAAGTTGTCGCAAAACGGGGCATCTTAAAGCGCGGCGCTGAGACGGCTGGAGATTTAGCAGCGATGCCATTCCGTGCCGCTGGGCGGACAGGCGGATCCGTAATGAAGGGTTCGGCAAAGGTAGGTGTATGGTTGGTTGAGCAACCGCTGGCTCTGGGCACACGCATTGTGCGTGGTGGCGTGAGTGCAGTTGGCACCGTATTTAAAAAGCTCCCTATCCTTGGGATAACGGCTACCGTGCTGGGCGCGGCAGCACTGGCGAGCAAAGGCAGCCGCCGTCGTGCAGAACAGCGCACACAAGAACAGGCTGCGGCTGAAATAGAGCAGGCAACGGCAATTGCGCAGGCGCAGCAGGGTGCTGCTTATGCGGCTCCGGCCAGTGGTCAGCCTGTATCGTATCAGAATTCAGTGACGCAGGCGGAATACGACGAAATGAACCGCCGCATGGCAGATAAAGCCGGGCACGCAGCAGGCGTCACCGCTGCACGCCAGCAGCAGGATGCCGTGGGCGCTGCTCCGGGCGTCTAACACCTATTGAATCGATAAATATCAAACCCCGCATGCGCAATCATGCGGGGTTTTTTGCTGGCCTTTTTGTTCCTCAGGCGCTTGAGGGAGCGATGTTGCCCCGCCGGGATAGGTTGGGAGGATGCCTGATTTTTAAGAAAAGAGCGCGTGGCTGGCGGTTTTGGTCGTATTTTTCCTTGACTCTGCCGCAGAAATCCATAGATTCCCACCTCCTTCGGGGTCGTGAGCGCATATCCCCCTCTCCTCGAAGGTTGGCGGCCTTCGGGCCAATGTGGGGATAGGACTTAGTTGCAAGGAGAGAAGCATGTCGAAACGCCATGCCGTAAAGTACAAGATTTCCCGTCGTCTGGGCGAAAGCCTCTGGGGCCGCGCGAAAGATCCCGTAAACCGTCGTTCGTATGGCCCTGGCCAGCACGGTGCTGCCAGCAAAGGTAAGCGCAAGCTGTCGGATTATGGCACGCAGTTGCGCGCTAAACAGAAGCTGAAAGGCTACTACGGCAACATCACCGAGAAACAATTCATTAAATTGTACGATGAAGCACGCCGCCTGAAGGGCGATAACTCTGAGAACCTGATCGGCCTGCTTGAGTCGCGCCTTGATGCGGTAATCTACCGTATGTGCGTTGTGCCAACCGTGTTCGCGGCGCGTCAGTTCATCAACCATGGCCACGTAAAAGTAAACGGCAAGCGCGTGAACATCACCAGCTACCGCCTGAGCCCAGGTGATGTGGTCGAGGTGAAAGAGCGCAGCAAGCAACTGACCATGGTACTTGAAGCCATGCAGTCGCCAGAGCGTGATGTGCCGGAATATATCGACATGGACGAAAAGGCGCTAAAAGCGACCTTTACCCGTCAGCCAAAGCTCTCAGACGTACCGTATCCGGTAAAAATGGAGCCACATCTGGTGGTCGAATTCTACAGCCGTTAATCGGTCTGAAAATAAAGGAAAAAGGGCGCTCTCGGGCGCCCTTTTTTATGACAGCGAATATAGTTTTGCCCACCGGCAAAATGCGCTACAATGCACGGATGAAAAAGCAGCTTCCTGCCACGCAGTCTTCGGACATTGAGCACCTCCTGCGCGATAAGATGGACGAGATACTGGCTTTGATCGAAGCCATTGCCTCTGACATGCCCGATTGCGATATGAAACTTGCCGAAATGCTCGAGGATGAGCCAGAGCAGGTGCGCGTCGCCATCGTTGAAAAGCTCCGTGAGATGCTCCGCGAGCGGGCACAGGAAAAAGAGAAAGAGCTGGATAAATACCTCGACGCCCAGAAGCGTGTGGAGGTAACGCGTCAGCGGAACATGTTCATGCAGTGGCTGGCGTGGATTATGTCGGAAGAGACTCTGCGTAAAATACGCGAGGCCTTCCTTGCCCGCCCTTCGATGGAGCGTAATGTGCGCAATCTCGGCCAGGACCTTGCAAACTTTGGATTGCAAACGCAGCTTGCCGATAAGCGTGAGCTGGGTGAGCTCGCCGCGAATGTCAGTGCCGCCAAAGGCAAGGGGCGCGATCAGGGCAGGGGTGGTGAAGGACGCGGCTAGTCGTCGTCGCTACTGGACGTCTACCGCTTCATTAAACGGGATGCCGTTTTCTTTCAGCAGCGCTTGTAGTTCGCCGGACTGGTACATGTCGCGAACGATATCGCACCCACCAACGAACTCACCCTTAACGTAAAGCTGCGGGATGGTTGGCCAGTCGCTGAAGGCTTTGATGCCTTCACGGATTTCCGGGTCAGCAAGCACGTTGATGTCTTTATAGTCGGAGACGCCAAGGCGCTCCATGATCGCTGCAACGGTGGCCGAGAAGCCGCATTGCGGAAGCTTCTTGCTGCCCTTCATGTAAAGGACGATGTCGTTAGCACGGATATCTGCTTCGATACGGGGAAAGGCTGGGTTCTCGGTCATACATGCTCCTGTTTGAGCGGAATATAGGCGATTATCGGCAGGATGCAAGAAGCCAGATCGCTAGCCACCCTTGGAAGGGGGAACCGGATGCGAATGAAAGCGACTGCGTAAGCCTAACGCCAGATGATGGTTTAGGCCATGAATCGCCGCTTCGGTGGTCGAGGCTTCCTCAACAATCATCTTGGCGGTGCCCAGTAACGAAGAAAGCCGCCACAGATTATCCATTGTGATCGGCACTTCATAGGCGCGCTCCTGCACCGTGACGACCATCATACCCTCGCGCACCCCGTCGAAATCATCGCCAATGCATTGGATGATGGCGGCCAGTGGATCGGCGACCATCTGCGGTGCTGCCCCGGCAGTGTGCGACGTATGTTTTTTTGCCAACTCGGCATTGATGGAGCGGATCGGAGTGTATTGGCCATGCGCAAAAAAATCAGCCATATCCGCAATCATCGATGCATTCTCTTGCGAAAGTTGCTTGCTCAGCAGCTCCCGCTTCGCCGGATCATGTTCTGCGGCAAGACGTTTTTTAGCTGGATCAAGGCGGGTGGCATGCGCAAAATCCTGATCGGGCTTCTCGTTGGGCGAGGCTTGCCAGTGAATGCTAGGAAGGGATTCAGGCGTCTTGGGCATGGAGTCTCCTTAGGCATCCAGCATACCATGAAACGGTAAAGGAAAGGTGAAGCACCGCGCGGCGGCGTGCCGGGCTAATTGAAATGGATGGTCTCGGTGCCATCCGGCTCCCAGGTCGAGCGTGGGGCCGTCCCGGCATTCAGTGCCCGGTCCAGCGCCTGCTGGAGCGTCTCATTACATGCTTCGACGACAGGCTTCATCGCCTCGGTCAACCGTGCAGGCTGACGCTTGAGGGCGAGGTCGAACAGGTCGCTTTTGGTCAGGGTGATGCCGTCGCTAACGCAGTGGCAGTATTCCTCTGCCTGTTGTGGGCTGAGCAGGGCAGAGGGGACGTTCGCCAGATGCTCATCGGCCAGGTGCTGCTGGCAGACGGTATAGTTTTCTGCCCGCGAGCTGGTTTCCAGCTTCTCCATCAACATGGGAAGACCAAACAGGTAAAAGAGCGGCGTACAAACCGCCCAGAAGATCAACGAACGTATAAGCCAGCGCATGGTTCCTCCGATACAGGACTTATAGGCCGCAGCAGGCATAATAGGCAACTGGATTTGGCAGGTAGTGGCTCGTGCAGCATTTCAGGTCAGCTTTCACTGGAATAGCTAGCCAGTTGATGCTACATCCCAAAGCGTGAAGTCAACCTCAGCCTTTGTTCGAGCCTTATGACCGTTGCCCAGAAACAGCCCTCCGCCACTGCCATTCCTGCCCATGTGATTGAAGCGCATGGCCTCACCCGCGAGGAATATGATCGCGTGGAGGAGATCCTTGGCCGCTCCCCCAACCTTGTCGAGCTTGGTATTTTCTCGGTGATGTGGAGTGAGCATTGCTCGTACAAAACGACCCGGATCCATCTGGGAAAGTTCCCCACCACCGGCCCGAATGTCATCTGTGGCCCTGGTGAGAATGCCGGCGTAGTGGATATTGGTGATGGCCAGGCTGCTATTTTTAAAATGGAATCGCATAACCACCCAAGCTTTATCGAGCCTTTCCAAGGCGCAGCGACAGGGGTTGGCGGTATTCTGCGCGATGTGTTTACCATG
>JAUIBB010000116.1 GCA_030427685.1 Alphaproteobacteria bacterium | reverse complement strand
CTCGACGTAGCAGAAACAGCGCTCTCGAAAGCACTGGATGCAACCATTCCATTTAAGCCCATTGTCACGGCGAATAAACCGCCCGCAAAAGCAATCATGCTCATCGGCCCCCATGGCGCCGGAAAAAGCTCGACCATTGCAAAGTTTGCCACCGAGCTGACCTTACAAAAACAGCCGATTGTGCTTATCAGCACCGACACTGAGCGGATGGGCGGCGTCGATGCGCTCCATACCCTTGCCGGACTGTTGAAATGCGAAGTGGTGGTCAGCGACTCGCGCACGCATCTCAAAGGGCTTATCAGCAAACTGGTCGGTAAAGCATGGGTGCTGATCGACAGCACCGGCGCCAATATCTACGAGTTCAACCAGCTCAAGCGGCTCGGCGGGTTCGCCGGACTCCAGCAGGTAGAGCCGGTCCTCACCTGCCCCGCTGGCATGGATGCTCAGGAAGCCGAGGAGATGGTCGGCGTCTTTGACTTCCTCCCGATTGAACGAATGATTGTCACCCGTCTGGATGCCGTACGCCGTCTTGGCAGCGTCTTTGCTACGCTAACGGCTGGGGGCTATTCCCTTGCTAATTTCAGCCAGTCTGCACTGCCAAGCACCGCTTGCCAGTTACTCTCAGCCCCCGCCATCGCCCGTTTGATGCTCCGCCATGTGCGCGAGCGAATGACACATCAGTAGGAGTATAGAATGAACACACCTGCACCCAAACCATCGATACTACGTGCCGACAATATCATTGCGGTGGCTTCCGGCAAGGGCGGCGTCGGCAAGACCTGGTTCTCAATTACACTGGCGCATCTGTTTGCACGCGCCGGGCGGCGCACCCTGCTGTTCGATGGTGATATCGGGCTGGCGAACGTGGATGTGCAGCTGGGGCTTACCCCTAAATACGATCTTGGCTCTGTCTTTTCCGGACAACGTAAAATGAAAGATGCCATCACCCATTACGAGCCAGGAAACTTCGACATTCTTGCCGGGCGCTCTGGCTCGACCTCGATGGCAGCACTGGGTGCCAATCGCATGATGCCCGCAGCCGAGCAGCTTGTGGAGCTTGCCGGACAATATGATTTTGTGATTATCGACCTCGGCGCAGGCATCGAGCAACATGTGCAGGTGATGTCGGCGCTCGCCAGTAAAGTGCTGGTGGTGCTGACCGATGAGCCAACCTCGCTCACCGATGCCTACGCCTTCATCAAGCTTTGCGTCACCCGAGAGAACCCTCCTGCTGTACAGATTGTCGTTAATCAGGCCGCCTCACAGAAAGAAGGTGAGGCTGTCTACGGTGCCATCAAGCGCGCGGCTGAGAATTTCCTGAAATATTCGCCGCCGCTGATCGGGATTATCCGTAAGGATAACAAAGTGAAGGATTCGATCCGCTCGCAATCTTCGATCATTGAGAAAGCCCCGCACACTACCGCTGCCAGCGATGTCGCGGCAATCTCGATTAAACTGCTGACCACGGAGTAGCCGTCTGAGGAGGCGTCGTTGAACGAGAACATCAAAGCGATCAATCCGATTATTACGATTCAGCCGCTGGCATCGGCGACAGCAAACCGTGACGCCGCCGGCACACCAAACGTATTGGCGCTCCTCTCCGATGGCTCAATCGTACGCGGATTTGTGATTAACCGCGACGCGCGCGGAAACCCTGTGTTACGCACACCCCAGGGCGACTTTACCGTTGGCAGTGAGGTCTTCATTAAAACCGGTAGCGAAGTTACCTTGCGGGTAGACTCCTCGCAAAGCAGCCATGCGCGCATCCTGACGATCGACAATCTCAGCCCCGAGGAATACAGCGCACAAACCACCCGTGGCCTGACCAAAGATACCGTCGCCCAACCTTCGCTCAGCGGGGCACTCGCGCCAGCCACGCAAGGCACCAACACTACCAGCACAGCGGCCACGCACCCCGTACTGCAAGCGATCGTGCTACAAGCAAATGCCCGACTGGCACCCCCGCCAACAACAGCTCCTCCTGCGGGTGCTCCCCCTGCATCAGCAGCGCGCCCCACGGCAACCCCTCAACCAACAGCCGCACTACCACCAGCGCTTGCTGCACTTGCACAGGGAAACGTAGTTTCACTCACCGTGCTCGACGTAAAATTGCCCCCCTTACCCGTCTCTCTCAGTAGCATTCCTGAAGCGCCCTCGCTGGCCAATCTTCTGGCACCGCCGCCTTCACCTCCCACAGCACCAAGTGCTCCCCAACCGCCGCTTCCGCAACCCGGGCAAGCGACCACAACACCAGCCAGCACCAATATAGCTGCCCCACCTGCCCCGGCAGCAGCTGCCCCACCCGGACCTACGGTTGCCGGAACGATACCGCCAACTGCCGCCGCCCCACCAACAACACCTGCAACAGCACCGCCCACCACCCCGGCGCCCTCGGCCTATCTCAACGCATTGCCTCCTACGCTGGTCGCAGCCCAGCAATCCCCTAGACCCGCTTCCACGCGCGGTACAGCTGCAGCAAGCTACCCCACCTCTGCCAGCCATTTTTCATCCACAGCACCAATCGCCCCTGCCACACAACCCGCAGCGCCCTCTACGGCCACACCTTCTTCACTGACTCCCAATGCGCTTTTGGCTGCAACAGCCAATACTGTTACCCTCCCCGCAACGGTGATCGGACATGGTGAAGACGGAGCCAACATACTACACACAGAATTTGCCACCCTGAAGCTTTTCACAGCACAACCGCTTCCCTCTGGCACAACACTCACCGTAAAAGCAGAGCTGGTGGCAGCCTCCGCCACGCAGCAGCCCATAGCAACCTTTTCAGATATTCCTGCTCCACCACTACCGGCTGCAATTTCATTTCCTGAGCTCAGCACAGTGCTTAGCCAATGGGCAGCACTTAACCCCGGCATGTTCCGTGCCATGACCGCAGAACTTCCGGTTATCGGCCCCAAATTCACCAGCGGACTGCTTTATTTTATCAGCGCTATCAAGCATGGCTCGCTGCGGGACACATTTAGCAACCGTGCGCTTAACCTGCTGTCAACCGAACAGCCCGAGCTACTCACCAAACTTACCAAAGACATCGGGACACTACACCAGCACTTCACCGATCCCCCCAACAGCGAATGGAAAGGAATGACCCTGCCATTTATTTTCGGTAGCGAGCTAACCCCCGCCCATCTGTACATCCGTCACGAGGGAGGCGGAGGATCGGATGCATCAGAGGCCAATAAACTCGGCCAACGATTCCTGCTCGACATTGCCTTCTCAGAGCTGGGGCCAATGCAGTTCGATGGGTTCGTGCGCTATGAGCCAAAACTAAAGTCACTGGAGCTTTTCGTGCGCTCACAAACACCGCTGGAAGGCGCAGTTTGCGACGATATCCGGGGAATTTTTGAAACTGCAACTGGCACCACGGGCCTCACCGGCCACCTGGTTTTCCAGCATGGGGAAGAGCGCTTCGTAAAACCGCAAGCCAAGCCTGCGAGCGTTTCTCACGTCGCCGGAGCGCATACAATCCTTGCCTGAGCACCCGCCATAGGTTAGGAAACCTCCACCATGACTGCATCTGAGAACATCACCAGCCGCCCTGCCGAGATGACGCAATTGCGCCAGCTCGTCGCCGATGACCTTGTGCAGGTCAATCAGCGCATTCTTGAGCAGGGACAAAGTGAAATTACGCTTATCAGTGACCTCGCCGCGCATATTATTGCCGCAGGGGGGAAACGGCTCCGCCCGTCGCTGACAGTCGCGGCCTCCAAACTCTGCGGCTATGAGGGCGACCGCCATATTGGCCTCGCCGCTTCGGTCGAATTCATTCACACCGCCACGCTGCTGCACGACGATGTCGTGGATGCCAGCGATCTGCGCCGCGGCGCCCCCACGGCCAATGCCGTCTGGGGGAATAAATCGAGCGTGTTAGTGGGGGACTTCCTGTTTAGCCGCGCCTTCCAGCTCATGGTGGCGGATGGCTCGCTGGACGTCCTGCAGATTCTGTCGGATGCCTCGGCCATTATTTCTGCCGGCGAAGTGCACCAGCTCATGGTCAGCCACGACCTTGGCATCAGCCAGGCCGTGTATGAAGAAGTGATTTCGGCCAAAACAGCGGCACTGTTTGCCGCCGCATGCGAGCTGGGAGCCGTCGTCGCAGATAAGCCGGAATGGCGCGCACCGCTGCGTGCCTATGGGCAGGCTCTGGGCATGGCCTTCCAGATTGTGGACGATGCGCTGGACTATCAGGCCAGCGAGTCGGATCTGGGCAAAGCCATCGGCGATGATTTCCGCGATGGGAAAGTTACCCTGCCAGTGATCCTCGCCTACGCAAAGGCCGATGATGCAGAGCACCAGTTTTGGCTCTCCTCCATGGAAAAAGGCGAAGCCCTCTCCCCCGAGAACCTCCGCCGAGCGAAGGAATTACTCAAAAAGCACAACGCCTTTGAGCAAACACTTCAGGTAGCACATAAATTTGCTGATGCCGCGCGTGACGCGCTGGCTGGATTCCCAGCCTCCGCCGCCAAAGCCGCCCTGCTGGAAGCCGCGGAGTTCGCGGTTGGGCGTGGGTATTAACCACTAAGCGCTCTCTTTTTTTCTAGAAACTACACACGAATACATCCGTCCGAGTCTCTACATGCAAACCAAGCGTGTAAAACATTTCTAATGCTGGAATCATTTTTCCCTGGCCCATTATCCCAATATTCTTGCATTCTCATTTGAAGGTTTCGTGGGCTCACGCTCCCAAACAAAAAAAGCCCCCGCTTGCGCAGGGGCTTTTTCTGTTGCTAACCTTTTAGATTATTCTTTTTGGCTAAGACCCCGAAAGCAATGGAGTTTTAGCAAATGTACTGTGAAGCGTTTAAGCGCAGATGAGTGCAAGTAGAATATGTAAGGTATGAGGTTTGGAAATTACCAGCATAATTGCTGATGATTGATCCGAACCGATCCTTAGAAAGGAGGTAATCCAGCCGCACCTTCCGATACGGCTACCTTGTTACGACTTCACCCCAGTCATCATCCCTGCCGTGGGCGGCTGCCAGATTGGCTCACCGACTTAAGGCAGAAACAACTCCCATGGTGTGACGGGCGGTGTGTACAAGACCCGGGAACGTATTCACCGCAGTATGCTGACCTGCGATTACTAGCGATTCCGACTTCATGCGGGCGAGTTGCAGCCCACAATCCGAACTGAGACGGTTTTTGGAGATTCGCTCACTGTCGCCAGATTGCATCCCACTGTCACCGCCATTGTAGCACGTGTGTAGCCCAGGTCGTAAGGGCCATGATGACTTGACGTCATCCCCACCTTCCTCCCGCTTATCACGGGCAGTTTCCTTAGAGTGCCCAGCCGAACTGATGGCAACTAAGGACGAGGGTTGCGCTCGTTGCGGGACTTAACCCAACATCTCACGA
>JAUIBB010000115.1 GCA_030427685.1 Alphaproteobacteria bacterium | reverse complement strand
CCCGAAGGCAGCATGCTGGCGGTGTCGGCCTCGCGCAGTGACGTGGAGCCGTGGCTCTCGGCCGAGATCTCGCTGGCGACTCATAACGGCCAAATGGGATGCGTGCTGGCAGGCGAAACGCCCGCCATCGACGCGCTGGCCGTGCAGCTACAGCAGCAGGGCATCGCCAGCCGCAAGCTCGACACCACCCACGCCTTCCACTCCCACATGCTGCGGCCGCTGGCCGAGCAGGTAACCGCGCTGGCAAGCGAAGCCACGCTCGCGCCGCCTGCCACGCCCTGCATTTCCAACACCACGGGCAGCTGGCTGACCTCGGCCGAGGCCACCGATCCCGCCTACTGGTCGCACCACATGTGCAATCCGGTGCTGCTCTTCGACGGTCTCGCCACGCTGCTCGCTACCCGCCAAGAGCAGATTTTGCTCGAAGTGGGGCCAGGTCAGGCGCTGGGCTCCTTTGCCAAGCAGCACCCCGGCTGCACGCGCGAACAATCGCAGCGCATTTTGTCCACGGTGGGCTACAGCTACCAACAGCTACCCGCCCGCCGCTTTTTGCTCGAAACCGTGTGCAAGCTGTGGCTGCTGGGCTGCCAGCCCGCGTGGCGCAACCTGCACATCACTGAACCGAAGCCGCTCGACCTGAACTTGGCGGCGGCGGATGAAGCGGCCGCGCTGGCAGCACAAATCGAGGCCTCGGCCGAGAGCAGCAGCAGCGCCCTCGCCAGCCAGCGCCAAGATCGCGCCGCGCGACGTCGGCAAGCACAGCAGCGTCGCAAACGACATTAACGAATCGAACACAATTACCTTTAAAGGAAGATGGAGGTCACCATGAGTATTGAACATGTTGGGGTAGTCGGAGCCGGTGTGATGGGCATCGGTTTTTACAACGGGGCGCATTTCATGGATCACTACCTTGATGCCACGTTCTGCTGCCTGCCATGCGGCCTCGGATCCTGCAAGGCCAGAGCCAATAATATGAAGTTCGTGTTGCATGATGCGATCCTGTTTGGGGGAAAAGTGAAGAGAGAGGGTTAGAGCGATTTGCCCAAAATTGCCAGCGCTTCCTGATGTAATTCAGGATTAGCTGCCGCCACAATATTGGCGTAATGCGCCATAGTGACTGCTGCGCCATCCCAGTGAGAAATAACGCCGCCCGCGCCCATGATAATCGGTACTAGCGCAAGGATATCGTAAGGCTTTAGCCCGGCATCGATGACAAGGTCACGTTCGCCACGGGCCAGCAGCCCATAGGCGTAACAATCGCCATCTTCTATGACGCGTACGCATTGGTCGGCCAGCATAACAAAATGGCTGGCCTCGACAGGGGTAAAATAACGCGCACTGGTCGAGGACATTTCTGCCAAAGTAAGCTTATCACAGTGGCGAACATGGACGGCACTACGATTGTACGTGGTGGGTACACCAGCCATTCCTACCCAGCGCTCCCGGGTAACCGGCTGGTCGAGGATGCCGAGAATCGGGATGCCATGCTCACAGAGCGCAATCAGCGTGCCCCATTCCTGCGTGCCGGCGAGGAAGGCGCGGGTGCCATCAATCGGATCAATCACCCAGGTATAGGGGCTGGCAGAGGCGCGTGAGCCAGACTCTTCGCCAAAGAAGGCATGCTCGGGATAATGCGCTGCAATCAAAGCACGGATGGTGGCTTCGGCCTCGCGATCTGCAATGCTGACCGGCGAATCGTCTGCCTTGGCATCGACCGCAAGCGATTGCCCAAAATAGGGACGAATCACTGCACCGGCGGCATCGGCCAATTGGTGAGCAAAGGCAAGCAGGGCGCCCGTAGTGGGAGGGGTATTGGGTAGCGTCGCACTCACGAGAATGCCGCAATCCCCGTGATAGCGCGTCCCATAATCAGCGCGTGAATATCGTGGGTGCCTTCGTAGGTATTGACGGCTTCGAGATTCATCATGTGGCGGATGACATGGTATTCATCTGCAATCCCGTTACCGCCTAGCATGTCACGGGCGGTGCGAGCGATCTCAAGCGACTTTCCGCAGCTGTTGCGTTTCACGAAAGAAATCATTTCTGGCGCATATTGATCTTCGTCGATCAGGCGACCTACTTGCAAGGCAGCGAGGCTGGCAAGATTGATCTCGACCATCATATCCGCCAGCTTTTTCTGGATCAGCTGATTAGCTGCCAGCGGCCGACTGAACTGATGGCGCTCGAGCGTATATTCACGCGCGATTTCGAAACAGTGCTGTGCTGCGCCGGTTGCCCCCCACGCGATGCCGTAACGCGCTTTGTTGAGGCAGGAGAATGGTCCTTTTAGGCCGGTCACGTTGAGCATGCGCTCCTCTGGTACAAACACGTCGTCCATCATGATCATGCCAGTGGTGCTGGCGCGCAGGCTGAGCTTACCTTCAATTTTGGGGGTGCTGAGGTTGCCCTTATCACCACGCTCAACAATGAAGCCTTTGATGGCATCATCAAGCTTTGCCCATACGATCATTACATCCGCAATCGGCGAGTTAGTGATCCAGGTTTTCGAGCCGCTGAGTTTGTAACCGCCATCTACCTTCACGGCGCGGGTTTTCATGCCTGCGGGGTCAGAGCCTGCATCCGGCTCGGTCAGGCCGAAACAGCCGATGATCTCACCGGTCGCAAGGCGCGGCAGGTATTTCTCTTTCATTGCGTCATTTGCAAATGCGTGGATGGGGTGCATCACCAGTGACGATTGCACCGACAGAGCCGAGCGATAGCCCGAATCAACCCATTCCACCTCGCGCGCTACCAAACCATAGGCCACATGGCTGACGCCTGCACAGCCATAGCCTTCAATAGTTGAGCCCAGTAGGCCGTGCTCGCCCATTTCGCGCATCAGTTCGCGATCAAATTTTTCGTGGCGGTTGGCTTCGATGACGCCGGGGAATAGGCGATCACGTGCAAATCCCCGCGCGGTGTCGCGCACCATGCGCTCTTCGTCGGTCAGCATGGTGTCGATATTGAGCGGGTCTTCCCAGTTGAGTTCCTTAAGCATAACTACCTTTCCACAATGCGGGGCGTTAGGCTTATCCTCTATAATCAGACGGGTGCGGAATCAAGTTCGGCATGCAATTTGCGCAAAAATAAAGAAAATCAAACCACGAGGTTGATAATGGAGCCACGTGCCCAGCGCACCCCGCGTGAAAGCGCGGTCAGTGCTTGCCCAACCATTTCCTTCAGCATGTCGTTATTTGGCAGAAAGTTCAGCCGTGCACGTACTTTGCCAGTCGTTGTAATAACGGTGATTTTCTCGGGCTGGACAGGGGCTTCCACCAGCCCTGCAGCGCGCGCCTTGCGCACACGCTCAGCCGCACGAATAAGGGAGTTTGAGGGAATCAGATCATCAGCCATGCGCCGAGTATAGCAACGATGCCGCGTGCTGTCATGCCGTCTTTTGCGTGACCGGCTTTAAAATCCTGCCGCCATCATGCCGCTGGATGAACCCGTAAGCCACTGGCTGATTGGGCGAATCTGGTCATCAGTCATCAGCGGTGGGGCGTGTCCAACGTCCGGAATGGTAATAGTGTCGGCGTGTATATTGGTTCGGCGCATGGCGCGCACAGTATCGGCGCTTAACACGTCCGATGCTGCGCCCCGCACGATCAGGGTTGGAATATCTACCTGCTCCCATAGTGGCGCCAGATTGACGTCGTTGATTTCGGTGAAATCCTGCGTGGCGGCAGCGAGTGGTGCGGCAATAGCCGGATCACAACTATAGCGCAGTATGCCGCTCGTGTCTGTTATCAGCGAAGCATCAACAAATGTGGCCCATAAAGTGGGGTCTTTAATTTGGAACGGCTTAAAAATTTCAGCGAGGTAGCGCTCTGCTTCACCACGGTCGACGAACTGGTGTGGAATGCTACGTACATAGTCATAAATACGCATGAGCGCCTCGGTGCCGAGGTGGATGCCGATATCATTGAGCACCAGCTTGCGGATGCGCCCAGACTGTTGTGCCGCAATCATCATGCCGATGATGCCGCCCATCGAGGTGCCAATCCACTCAACCCCGCGCAGATGGAAGTTGTCCATAACCGCAAGGCAGTCTGCGACATAGGCAGCATAGTTATAGCCCATCGGGTCATCCAGCCAGGCGCTTTCACCGCGACCTGCCATGTTAATCGACAAGACTCGGCGGCCTGTTTTTGCCAGTGTTTCTGCCAAAACATCAAAGTCATGGGCGTTGCGTGTCAGCCCGTGAACACAGACCACCGTGCGTTGTGCGCTGACATCGCCCCAATCATAAAAAACAATCTCATGTTTGCCGTCACCTGTGCTGTTGGGGACAGGAATTCTGTGGTGGCGTGGCGTCATTTTATTCCTCATGCGGTATCCGGGCGATCCGGTGATCGCATTCTTAAATTCGTATCAAACAGCGCTCGATATCAAGGCCGCTAAGCGGGATCTCGGTAGGTTTGTTATCAATCACATCTGCCAGCAGGCGCGCCGAGCCAGCGGCTTGTGTCCAGCCAAGTGTGCCATGGCCGCTATTTACATAAAGGTTGGAAAGTGGCGTTTTACCAATAATAGGCGGCCCATCTGGCGTGGATGGGCGCAGGCATGCCCATTCCTCAAGATTTTCAAGCGGCGCTTTCGGGAAGAGTTTTTGCATGCCCTTTAATAGGGGGGCAATGCGTACTTTTCGTACCTCTTCATTATAACCAGCAAACTCTGCTGTTCCGGCGACGCGCATGCGACCTCCCAGCAGCGAGTAGACTTGCTTGGCAGCATCGTCCGTAATGCTCACATTCGGGCAGAATTCCGAACTGTCAAAGGAGATGCTGTAGCCTTTCATCGGGTAGATAGGTACATAAAGCCCTACTTGCCGCAGGTAAATCGAGCTGCCTGCGCCCATGGCCATCACGTAGCCATCAAAGCCAGAGAGGTATTCTGGGGTTGTGCCTTCAAACTCCAGATGGGAAATCGCACCATTTTGCTTATGGATACGGCGCAATGCTTTTCCAAAAAGGAAGTGGACATTGTATTTTTTCTGAATCAGCGCTGCTAGATTGCGGGTGAACAGATGGATATCACCGGATTCATCGATCGGCGCATGAATGCCGCCAATAATTTTCATCTCTGCATCGGCGAGCGCTGGCTCGCAGGCAATGGTTTCGTCGGGAGTCAGCACTACCTCGTCACAGCCAAGGTGATGCTGGAATTCTGCCTGCTGACGTGCATGGTCAAAGGCCGCCTGCTCAGAATAAACATGCAGGATTCCCTTATCCAGATGGTGAAAATCCACTGGCGCATCTGCCATCAGCTCGGCCATTTTCTGTTTGCTGTAAAGGCCAAGGCGCAGCATGACTTCGCTATGGCGGCGCGCATAAGCAGGAAGGCAGTTTCGGAGGAACAGCATGCCCCAGCGGATCATGTGCGGATCTGCAGAAAAGCGTAGCACCAGCGGTGCATCATCTT
>JAUIBB010000008.1 GCA_030427685.1 Alphaproteobacteria bacterium | reverse complement strand
ATGGAAGTTGAGCTGATCGCACCGATCGCGATGGATCAAGGTCTGCGCTTCGCAATCCGCGAAGGCGGCCGCACCGTCGGCGCTGGCGTCGTCGCTAAAGTAATTGCTTAACACAACGAAGTAACCAAGGTTAGAGGGCACAATGGCCACGATGATGAACCAAAAAATCCGCATTCGCTTGCAAGCGTATGACCATGCGGTTCTGGACCACTCCGCGAAGGAGATCGTCCATACTGCAAAGCGTACGGGTGCGCAGGTATTGGGCCCCGTGCCGCTGCCGCGTCATATCGAGCGTTTTACGGTAAACCGTTCGCCGCACATCGATAAGAAGTCGCGTGAGCAGTTTGAGATCCGTACCCACAAGCGTCTGATTGACATTGTTGAGCCTACCCCACAAACCGTGGACGCGCTCGGCAAGCTTGATCTGGCTTCGGGTGTGGAAGTCGAAATCACCGTGCTGAACGCAGCGTAGGGAGAGAAAGTCATGTCGCGTACTGGAGTACTCGCAGAAAAAATCGGGATGACCCGGATCTTTGACGAAGATGGTCAAAGCGTGCCGGTGACCGTGTTGAAACTGGATAACCTGCAAGTGGTTGCCCAACGTACCAAAGCAAAGGATGGCTATAGCGCTGTTCAGGTTGGTATGGGGAAAGCCAAAGCACACCGCGTTGCCAAAGCGCAGCGTGCGGTGTTTGCGAAGGTTAACATTGAAGCTAAGAAAAAACTCGCGGAGTTCCGCGTGGCAGAAGATGCCCTGTTGCCAGTTGGCCAAGAGATCCGTGCGGATCACTTTGTTGAAGGCCAGTTCGTCGATGTCATCGGCATCACCAAGGGTAAGGGCTTTGCCGGGGCGATGAAGCGCTGGAACTTCCGCGGTCTTGAAGCGACCCACGGTGTTTCGGTTTCGCACCGTTCGCATGGTTCGACCGGTCAGCGTCAGGATCCGGGTAAGACCTTTAAAAACAAAAAGATGGCCGGCCATCTTGGGGTCGAGCGTATTACGGTTGAGAATCTCGAAGTGATTCAGATCGACGAGGCGCGTAACCTGATTCTCGTTAAGGGGAACGTCCCAGGCGTTGATAAGGCCATTGTTCGCGTGATTGATGCGCATAAGCGTGCCCGTCCGGCGAATGCACCCTATCCAGCCGTCGTTAAGGCAGAAGCACAGGCGGAAGCACCTGCAGCTGAAGCCCCGGCAGCTGAAGAAGCAAAGGCGGAGTAAGTCATGAAAGTAGCAGTTGTAACCCTAGAGAATAAGGCGGCTGGCGAGCTTGAGCTTGCAGATGCCATCTTCGGCCTCGAGCCGCGCAAGGATATCCTCCATCGCGTGGTAGAATGGCAGCGTGCGAAGAAGCGTGCTGGCACCCATAAAACCAAAACCCGTTCGGAAGTTTCGGGTACGGGTAAGAAGCCGTTCAAGCAAAAAGGTAGCGGCAACGCCCGTCAGGGTACGTTGCGCGCGCCGCACCATGAAGGTGGTGGACGTGCACATGGTCCGGTTGTTCGCAGCCATGCGTATGACCTGCCGAAAAAAGTGCGTGCACTTGGCCTGAAGCATGCCCTTTCGGCTAAGCAGGCAGAAGGCAAACTGTTCGTGGTAGATGAGCTTTCGTTGAAAGCAGCGAAGACCAAGACGGTTGTAAAGCATTTTGAAACGATGGGCCTGGTGAAGCCACTGTTCATCTCCGGCGCTGCTGTGGATGCACTGTTTGCCAAGGCGATCAACAACCTGATCGGCCATGATGCATTGCCAGTTCAGGGTGCCAATGTGTACGACATCCTGCGTCATAAAGAATTAGTGCTGAGCAAAGAAGCAGTTGCAGCACTGGAAGCGAGGCTGAAATGAGCGTAACTGAGAAAAAAGCCGCAGCGCCAAAGGCGAAAGCAAGCAAGGCGAGCAAGGGGAGCGTACTTTCCGACGCCCGTCTGTACGATGTAATCGTGCAGCCGTTGGTGACCGAGAAGACCACCACCCTGAGTGAGCAAAATAAAGTGGTGTTCAAGATCTCACCGACCGCAACCAAAAAAGACGTGAAAAAAGCCGTTGAGGCAATTTTTAAAGTCTCGGTGCTGAAAGTGAATACGATCAACATTGAAGGCAAAATGAAAAAATTCCGTGGTCAGACCGGACAGCGTAACGATCTGCGTAAGGCAGTTGTCACGCTTGCTGCTGGCCAGACCATCGATTTCGCCGCCGGTGCGCGGTAAGAAAGAATAGGGGAGAGAACCCATGGCATTGAAACATTTCAAACCAACGACTCCGGGTCAGCGCCAACTGGTACTGATCGATCGCGCAGGCCTCTACAAAGGCAAGCCGGTCAAGGGGCTGGTCGAGAGCAAAAGCAGCACGGGTGGCCGCAATAACGCGGGTCGTGTTACCTCGTTCCAAAAGGGCGGTGGACACAAGAAGGCGTATCGCGTGATCGACTTTAAGCGTCGTAAGTTCGATATGCCGGCGACGGTAGAGCGTTTGGAGTATGATCCAAACCGTTCGGCCTTCATTGCGCTGATTACGTACGAAGATGGTACGCAGTCCTACATTCTGGCACCACAACGCCTGAACGTAGGGGATGTGGTTGTCTCCGGTGCGCGTGCGGATATTAAGCCTGGCAATGCAATGCCATTGTCGAGCATTCCGATTGGGACGATCGTGCATAACGTCGAAATGAAACCCGGCAAGGGTGGCCAAATTGGCCGTTCGGCAGGTGCTTACGTCCAGCTCGTGGGTAAGGATTCCGGATATGCACAGCTGAAGCTGCGTTCGGGCGAGTTGCGCATGGTGCAGTCCGAGTGTATGGCGTCGATTGGTGCGGTGTCGAACCCGGATCACCAGAACGAAGTGATTGGTAAGGCGGGTCGTAACCGCTGGAAGGGTAAACGTCCGCATGTTCGCGGTGTTGCAATGAACCCGGTTGATCACCCACATGGTGGTGGTGAAGGTAAAACCGCAGGTGGTCGCCATCCGGTGACGCCATGGGGCAAGCCAACCAAGGGCTACAAAACGCGTAATCCAAAACGCAAAAACAAACTCATTATCCGCACTCGCCATCAGGCGAAGGGCCGCGGTAAGTAAGGGAGATAAGATTATGGCACGTTCAGTTTGGAAGGGTCCGTTCATTGATGGCTACCTGCTTAAGAAAGCAGCGGCAGCACATCAGAGCAACCGCAATACGGTGATCGCGATCTGGTCGCGCCGCTCCACCATTCTGCCACAGTTTGTTGGCCTCACCTTTGGGGTTTACAACGGCAAGAAGCATATTCCGGTTGCGGTGACCGAGGAAATGATCGGCCACAAGTTCGGTGAATTTGCGCCGACGCGTGAGTTCAAAGGCCATGCCGGCAATGAGAAAAAATCCGGTACGGCAACGAAGAAGTAGGGGATAGACCATGAGCAAACAAAAAACACCACGCAGCTTGCCGGCCAATGAGGCTCAAGCGATCGTGCGCAACCTGCGCACCTCGCCGACCAAGCTGAACCTTGTTGCGGAAATGATCCGTGGCATGAATGTGCAGCAGGCGCTGACGCAGCTGACCTTCAGCAACAAGCGTATTGCACAGGATGTCAAAAAGGCGCTGCAATCTGCGATTGCCAACGCCGAAAACAACCATAACCTCAATGTGGATTCGCTGGTAGTGAAAGAAGCATGGGTTGGTAAGTCGATGGTTCTGAAGCGTTTCCATGCCCGTGCACGCGGTCGTGGCGCACAAATCCTGAAACCTTACAGCCATTTAACGATCGTCGTTCGCGACACGCAGGGAGCATAATATGGGTCAGAAGATCAATCCAATTGGGCTGCGCCTTGGTATCAATAAAACGTGGGATTCGCGCTGGTACGCAGGTGCTAACTACGCCGATAAACTGCATGAGGATCTGAAAATCCGCAAGCATGTAAAAAAGGCGCTGAGCCAGGCGGGTGTCAGCAAGGTTATCATCGAGCGCACAGGCAAAAAATGCTATGTGTCGATCCACTCGGCGCGTCCGGGCGTGGTGATCGGTAAAAAAGGCGCCGATATCGATAAAGTGAAAAAAGACGTCCAGAAGTTCACGAAGGATGAAGTTCACCTGAACATCATCGAAGTGCGTAAGCCTGAACTGGATTCTACCCTTATTGCTGAAGGGGTTGCACAGCAACTGGAGCGCCGCGTGGCCTTCCGCCGTGCAATGAAGCGTGCCGTACAATCCGCCCTCCGTATGGGTGCGGAAGGGATCCGTATCAACGTCTCTGGCCGCCTTGGTGGTGCTGAGATCGCGCGGATGGAATGGTACCGTGAAGGTCGCGTGCCACTTCATACCTTGCGCGCCGATGTGGACTATGGTATAGCCACCGCCCTCACAACGTATGGAATCATCGGTGTGAAGGTCTGGGTCTTCAAGGGTGAAATCCTAAAAGATCAGGAATTACAACGGATGCCGACCACGACGACCAGCTTCGCGCAAGCGTCGTAATTGTAGCCGAACAATAACGTAAGAAGAGCAAAAGCATATGATGCAACCTAAAAAAACCAAGTACCGTAAGGCCCATAAAGGCCGGGTATCGGGTGCTGCCAAGGGCGGCTACAGCCTGAATTTTGGTGAATATGGCCTGAAAGCCATGACGCCAGAGCGTATTACTGCGCGCCAGATCGAGGCGGCTCGCCGTGCGATTTCGCGCCATGTAAAGCGCGTTGGCCGTATGTGGATCCGGATTTTCCCGGATGTGCCGATTACGCGCAAGCCTGCTGAGGTTCGCATGGGCTCGGGTAAAGGGTCGGTGGAATATTGGGTGGCACGCGTAGAAGCGGGTCGCATCATGTTCGAGATTGATGGTGTGCCGGAAGCGATTGCGCGTGAAGCATTTGACCGTGCGAGCGCTAAACTGCCGGTGAAAACCAAATTCATCAAGCGCGTTGAAGGCTAAGGAGAAGAAGAATGGCTAGCGAGCAATACAAAGGTAAGTCGGTTGAGGAGCTGCAAGGCGCCGTTGCTGACCTGAAAAAAGAACTGTTCAACCTGCGCTTCCAAAAGGCGTCGGGTGAGCTTAACAACACGTCGCGCTTTCGCGTGGCGCGTCGCGAAGTGGCGCGTCTGATGACGCAAATTCGCGAACTTAAAAACGCTGCATAGGGATTATAAGTCATGCCAAAACGTATTCTTCAGGGCGTCGTGGTTAGCGATAAATGCACCAACACCGTTACGGTTAAAGTTGAGCGCAAAATCAAGCACCCGCTCTATAACAAAATTATCCGCCGCTCGAAAAAATACGCGGCGCATGATGAATCCGGCTGTAAAGTTGGTGATGTGGTTCGCATCATCGAAAGCAAGCCAATCAGCAAAACCAAATGCTGGGCCGTCGTCGAGAAAATCGCCGATGCTCCTGTAGCATAACGTCAGGGATAGGAGAGCAATATGATTCAGATGCAAAGCCGTCTCGACGTTGCCGACAACTCGGGTGCACGTGAAGTGATGTGTATTAAGGTTCTTGGTGGTTCGCACCGTAAGACTGCATCGATTGGCGATGTGATCGTGGTGTCAATCAAGAGCGCGATTCCGCGCGGCAAAGTAAAAAAAGGTGACGTCCACCGTGCGGTGATCGTGCGCACCAAATTCGTGACCAAGCGTCAGGATGGTTCCGCGATCCGCTTCGATGGTAACGCAGCCGTTCTCGTGAGCAAGCAGGGTGAGCCGATTGGCACCCGTATCTTCGGGCCAGTTGCTCGTGAGTTGCGTGCTAAGAAGTTCATGAAGATCGTCTCGCTGGCGCCGGAAGTATTGTAGGAAATTAGGGGAAGTTATGGCTGCAAAAATCAAAAAAGGCGACAACGTGGTGGTTCTCACCGGTCGCGATAAAGGCAAGCAGGGCGAGGTGTTGAAAATCATCACCGAGACCAACCGTGCATTGGTGGCTGGTGTAAACCAGGTGAAGAAACACACCAAGCCTAGCGCGGCTGGCAATGGTGGCATCGTCACCAAGGAAAGCCCCATCCATTTGAGCAACATCGCGCTCGCTGATCCGAAGGATGGCAAAGCCACCCGCGTTGGGTTTGCTGTGGGTAAAGATGGTGCAAAAAGCCGCGTAGCAAAACGCTCCGGCGAAACGATCACCGCGTAAAATAACAAGGTAAAAGGACTAAAGTCATGGCAACCGAAAAGAAACCCGCTGCGAAGGCCGCAAAAACGGCAGCGCCCAAGGCGGACAAAAAAGAAAGCAAAGCTGCTGCACCAAAAAAGGCTGCTGCACCTGCTGCTAAAGTTGGCCCAACGCTGGAAGGCAATGCAAAAACGCCGCGCCTGCAGCTTGCATATGAGCGTGACATCGTTCCGGCGATGAAAGAAAAATACGGCTACAAGAACGTCATGGAAGTGCCGCGCCTTGAGAAAATCGTCATCAACATGGGTGTTGGTGAGGCGGTTGCCGACCAGAAGCAGATTGTTTCGGCCGTTGAAGAAATGACCCTGATCGCTGGCCAGAAGCCTGTTATCACTAAGGCAAAGAAAGCAGAGGCAAGCTTCAAACTGCGTGCTGGCCTGCAGATCGGTTGCCGCGTTACCCTGCGCAAGCAGCGTATGTATGAGTTCCTCGATCGCTTTGTTACTATCGCAATGCCACGTATCCGTGACTTCCGCGGCATTAACCCTAAGAGCTTCGATGGCCGTGGTAACTACAACATGGGCCTCAAAGAACAGCTGATTTTCCCGGAGATTAACTATGACCGCGTATCGCATGTGCGTGGCATGGATATCACCATCGTGACCACCGCTAAAAACAACGAAGAAGCGCGCACCTTGCTCGAAGGCTTCAACGTTCCGTTCCGCAAATAAGGAGTTAAGTTACCATGGCAAAAGTATGCATGAGAGAGCGTAACGATAAACGCAAAGACTTGAATGCCAAGCACCGTAACCGCCGTACGAAGCTGAAAGCGACCATTATGGATCGTGAAGCAACGATGGAAGAGCGTTTCGATGCGCAAATGAAACTGTCCGAACTGCCGCGTAACAGCAGCCGCGTTCGCCAGCGTAATCGTTGTGAGCTGACGGGTCGTCCGCGTGGCTACTACCGTAAATTTAAAATGTGCCGTAACAAACTGCGTGAGCTTGGCTCGTTCGGGATGCTTCCAGGCCTCATCAAAGCAAGCTGGTAAGGAGAGTATAATGGTAACCGATCGCGTCGCAGATTTGCTCGCCCGTTTGCGCAATGCCTATAAGGCGCAACTTCATGTTGTGAACATGCCGTATTCCGGCCTGCTTGCCAATATTTGTAAAGTCCTCGAGGCTGAAGGCTTCATCCGCAACTTCCGTATGGAAGAGGATGGTGCCAAGAAGAACCTCGTGATTGAGCTGAAATACGTAGAAGGCGAGCCCGCCATTCGTGAACTCAAGCGCATCTCGAAATCGGGTCTGCGTAAGTATTCACCGGTTGGCAAGCTGCCAAAACACTATAACGGTCTGGGCATTTCGATTGTCTCGACCAGCAAAGGTGTCATGACGGATTTCGATGCACGCCAACAGCATGTTGGTGGTGAAATTCTCTGCACCGTATTCTAAGGGATTGAAGGAGTTTTAAGATGTCTCGTTTAGGTAAACTGCCGGTGGCGATCCCGGATAAAGTGACGGTTAATGTAGCCGCCGACGCCATCACGGTGACCGGCCCCAAAGGGGAGCTCTCGACGCTGACCAGCAGCGATGTGATCGTGAGCATCACCGATGGTAAAGTATGGGTTAAGCCTGCCGATGACTCCCAGCGCAGCCGCGCAATGTGGGGTACGGTCCGTGCTAACGTGAAGAACCTCGTTGAAGGGGTCACGAATGGTTATAAGAAGCAACTCGACATCAATGGTGTTGGTTACCGTGCAGCTGCACAGGGCCAGATCCTGACGTTGGCGCTTGGCTTCAGCCATGAGATCAAGTACATCATCCCCGCGGGCATTACGGTGACGGTTGAGAAGCAAACCACGGTTCACCTCTCGGGTGCCGACAAGCAGAAGCTTGGTCAGGTTGCTGCGGAGATTCGTAAACTGCGTGCGCCAGAGCCGTACAAAGGGAAGGGTATCAAATACTCGACCGAGACGATTCGTCGCAAAGAAGGTAAAAAGAAGTAAGCTTAATTGGTTCGTGGCCAGTACCTTGGTGGCATTGGTTGTTGAACTGGTTCAAAGAGTTTGGAGAAGACTATGGCTAAAGTATGTAAATTCACGCGCCGCAAAAATCGGGTGCGCTACCAGCTTCGGCAGAAAGCCGCTGGCCGTGTGCGCTTGTCGGTGTTCCGTTCGGGGCGCCACATCTACGCGCAGCTGATCGACGACACGCAGGGCGTGACGCTGGCAGCAGCTTCGACGGCTGAAAAAACGGTGAAGGGCGACGTGAAAAACGGCGCAAGCATCGAGGCCGCAAAACGCGTTGGCACCGAGATCGCCAAGCGCGCAAAAGAAGCGAAGGTTGAGCATATCGTGTTCGACCGTGGCGGATATCTGTTCCATGGCCGCATCAAAGCGTTGGCAGATGCCGCGCGCGAAGCCGGTCTTGCATTCTAAAGGATAAGGGAAAATTATGGCATACGAATCCAACGCAGACCGTCAAGACCGTGAAGGCAGCGAGTTCATCGACCGCCTGGTCTCGATCAATCGCGTCAGCAAAACCGTTAAAGGTGGTCGTCGCTTTGCATTCGCTGCGCTCGTCGTAGTGGGTGATGGCAAAGGCAAAATCGGTTACGGCACGGCGAAAGCCAAAGAAGTGCAGGACGCCGTGAAAAAGGCAACCGAAGGTGCAAAGAAAACGATGATCCGCGTGCCGCTGCGTGAGTCGCGTACGCTGCACCATGACATTAAGGGCCATTTCGGCGCAGGACGCATTGTATTGCGCTCGGCACCGGCAGGTACCGGTATTATCGCCGGCGGTCCGATGCGTGCGATCTTTGAAGCACTGGGCGTGCATGACGTTGTTGCCAAATCGACCGGCACCAGCAACCCGCACAACATGGTGAAGGCTACCTTCGCTGCGCTGAAGCTGATGAGCAGCCCACGCAGTGTTGCCGCTCGCCGCACCATGAAAGTGGGTGAAGTGGTTGAGCGTCGTGAAGTAGGTGCCAAGGCGCAGGGCCAGCACCAAGAAGCAGAATAGTGAGCCGTTAGGAGAAGAACGATGGCAGCCAAGAAAACAGTAACGATCAAGCAGATTGCCAGCCCGTGCGGTCGCACGAAAAAGCAGGAAGCAACCCTGATTGGCCTTGGCCTCAACAAGATGCACAAAGTGCGCACCCTTGAGGCAACGGATTCCGTTTGGGGCATGATTAAAAAATTGCCGCATCTTGTGGCGGTTGTTGAAACGAACTAAGCTATCGCGCCCTACGCGCGTCAACGGAGAGAGTAATGGAACTGAATCAACTGCAAGACAACCCTGGCGCTCGTAAATCGCGCATGCGTGTGGGTCGTGGTATCGGCAGCACTAAGGGTAAAACCTGTGGTCGTGGCGGCAAGGGGCAGACTTCACGCTCCGGTGTTGCGATTAAAGGCTTCGAGGGCGGCCAGATGCCGATCCACCGTCGTTTGCCAAAGCGTGGCTTTAACAACCACACGCGCGTTGACTTTGACGTGATCACCCTGCGCGATCTGCAGGTGATGATCGACAATGGCAGCTTCAAGGCGGGTGATACCGTCACCACGGCAGCGCTGAAAGAAAAAGGGATCATTCCGAAGACCAGCGAAGGCGTGAAGCTACTGTTCAAGGGTGAGCTGAAAGCAAAACTGAGCGTTGATATCGAGCGCGCTTCTGCCAACGCAAAAGCAGCGATCGAGAAACTCGGCGGCAGCGTTACCGTAAAGGTAAAACAGCCGAAGCGCGAAAAAGTGAAAAAAGATCCGAAGACAGGGAAAGCCATTAAGGCCTAACTGTTGACGAATGCGACATGAAAGGCAGCTTCGGCTGCCTTTTTTGTTGGTACCCGCTGCAAGGCGCTTGACTCTGCTGTGCAAGGCTTTAATCACAAGCGTTCGAGACGATTTCCGTCTTTTCGCTATTTAATTCAGGATAGAACATGACCTCCTCTGCTGAACGATTTGCCCAGAACCTCAATTTTGGCCTGCTTGGCCGCGCTACAGAGCTCAAAAGCCGCTTACTTTTTGTGCTGGGCGCGCTGATTGTATATCGCCTTGGTACCTATATTCCGATTCCCGGTATCGACCCGCAGATTCTGCACGAGGTCTACCAGCAACATGCTGGCGGCGTACTTGGCGTGTTCAACATGTTCTCCGGCGGCGCATTGTCGCGGATGACCATTTTTGCGCTCGCGGTGACGCCCTATATTTCAGCTTCGATTATTATTCAGCTGATGGGCTCTGCGGTGCCGCATCTGGCTGCACTGAAGAAAGAGGGCGAGGCCGGGCGCCGCAAAATCAACCAATATACCCGCATCGGCACGTTGTTCCTGTGCATTCTTCAGGCCTACGGCATTTCGACCGGGCTGGAGGGCATGCAGGCGAATGGTGCTTCGGCGGTGATTGATCCGGGCCTGTTTTTCCGCTTTACGACCGTGGTGACGCTGACCGGCGGTACGATGTTCCTGATGTGGCTGGGCGAGCAAATTACCCAGCGTGGTATTGGTCAGGGGATTTCGCTTATCATCTTCACCGGGATTGTCGCGAACCTGCCGAGCGCCTTTGCCAGTACGTTTGAGCTGGGTCGTAAAGGGGTGATCTCGACGCCAGCGATCCTGATGGTGCTTGCCATCGCACTGGGGCTGATTGCGCTGATCGTTTATATGGAGCGCGCACAGCGCAAAGTGCTGATCCAGTATCCCAAGCGTCAGGTGGGGAACAAGATTATGCAGGGTGAGGCGACGCATTTGCCGCTGAAGCTGAACTCTGCGGGTGTTATCCCGCCGATTTTTGCCAGCTCGATTCTGCTGTTCCCGCTGACCATTGCGGGCTTCAACGCCGAAGGTGGCCCCGAGTGGCTGCGGATGATGTCGGTCTACCTTGCGCACGGCCAACCGTTGTACATTGCGCTGTATGTGGGCATCATTGTGTTCTTCTCGTTCTTCTACACTGCGGTAGTGTTTAACCCGACCGAGACGGCGGATAACCTACGTAAAAATGGTGGCTTCATTGCGGGGATCCGTCCGGGCAAGTCAACGGCGGATTACCTCGACTATGTGCTGACGCGGTTGACCGTGGTTGGGGCAGCCTATCTTTGCCTGGTCTGTACGTTGCCGGAGTTTCTGATTTCAGAGTTCAATGTTCCGTTCTACCTTGGCGGCACCAGCTTGCTGATTGTGGTGAACGTGATTATTGACTTTGTCGGTCAAGTGCAGTCACATCTGTTTGCGCATCAGTATGAAGCGTTGATTAAGAAGTCGCGCCTTAAGGGCCGGAAATAACGAGCAACCGGGGTCAGGCCCGAGACTGGGTTCTGATTACGTATACGGAGTGTTTATGAACATCATTCTCCTCGGCCCCCCGGGCGCTGGTAAAGGGACGCAGAGCGACTATCTGCGCGACACTTTCAAACTCACCAAGCTGGCGACCGGTGATATGCTCCGTGCAGCAGTTGCAGCAGGTACCGAGCTGGGGCTGCAAGCCAAGCAGGTGATGGCGGAAGGTAAGCTGGTGAGCGACGACATCATGATCGGTATTATCCGCGATGCGATTTCAGACCAAAACTGTCCGAACGGATTTATCCTCGATGGTTTCCCGCGTACTACCGCGCAGGCGGAGGCGCTGGACGTCATGCTGGCAGAGGTTGGTAAAAAGCTTGATTTTGTTATCGAGCTGAAGGTCGATGATGCCGAGATGGTCAATCGCATCTCTGGACGCTTTTCCTGTAAGCAGTGTGGGGCAGGGTATCACGATACCTTTAAGCAGCCAGCCAAAGCAGGCGTATGCGATAGCTGTGGCGGTACGGAATTCTCCCGCCGCGAAGATGACCGCGCGGAGACCGTTGCCAAGCGTCTTGAGGCCTACCATGCCCAGACGGCACCAGTTGCCGGCTACTATGCCAAGACCGGCACGCTGAAGGGTGTCGACGGCATGGCCGAGATCGGCGAGGTTACCAAGTCGCTGGAAAAGATTCTGGGTGAGAAGAAGGCAGCTTAGTTTACCGCTGTCGCCTAGATTTCACGTATGCGTGTTTGTGACTCCGTGAAGATTACCGAGTCTTTGGCTTTTGCCAGCTTTAAGGCGATGGCGACGGATTTTACCTCTAGGGGGACGATGGCGGATTCACCGTCGCCGATCGCTTCGGCCCGGCCTGCCTCCATGCAGCCCATTGCTGGTGTATTGGGCATGGCAGCGTGCACATAGCCCTCAAGCTCGTCGAGCGCGTGGTTGATAGAAACGATCCCCTTGTAGTCAGCATACCCATCGCCTGTGATGTGCAGCTCTAATGCTGGATTTGCCCCCGGTACTTCTGATCTTTTTACTTCGATAGACCCATTGATACCGGTGCCAATGGTATTTTTGGCAGCGGGGGTATTGAGTTTCGTGTTCAAATAGGCGATTAGCCGATCTAAATCTGTTTTTCCGCCACGGGTTCCCATGCGATTCCCTGATTGGTTGTTGCGCTTTTGGGTATAGATATAAACAAGAATTAATCCATTTATTGCGCGCGTAGTATGAAGCTTCCGTGACAATGGCGCGCAATCTTTCCGCAAATACTCGTTGACACCCGGTGTTTCGCCTGTATATTCCCCGCTCTCGCGAGAAGCGGGCTGGGGTGAGCAGCAGTGATCCGCAGGGAATTTTATCTTTAAACTCAGGAGTGTAGCATGGCTCGTATTGCCGGCGTTAATATTCCTTCTGCTAAGCGTGTCGTCATTGCGTTGACGTACATCCATGGCATTGGGAACGCGAAAGCGAAAGAAATCATTGTAAAAGCGGATATCGAAGAAACTCGCCGGGTTGCCGAGCTGAGCGAACTCGAAGTCAGCCGCCTGCGCGAAATCATCGATGCCGATTATTCGGTTGAGGGTGACCTGCGCCGTGAAACCAGCATGAACATTAAACGCCTGATGGATCTGGGCTGCTACCGTGGCCTGCGCCACCGTAAAAAGCTGCCGGTTCGTGGCCAGCGCACGCATACCAATGCGCGCACCCGTAAAGGGAAAGCTGTGGCCATCGCCGGTAAGAAAATGGCGACCAAGTAATCCAGGCAATGTGCCGGTGCTTTATCGCCCGGTACGAATGAGTAACCGATTTAGATTTTCAGGAGGGGTGAACAAGTCGAATGCAACCGTGCCATCTGGCAGCGCGCAGCAGGCTTCATCACTAAAACTTTATGGCTAAAGCACAAACCAAAAAGGCAGGCGCCGAGACGGTCAAAAAGAAAGACCGTAAGAACGTGCCTTCGGGCGTTGCGCATGTAAACGCAAGCTTCAACAACACCATCATCACCATTACCGATCCGTTCGGCAACGCAATCGCGTGGTCGTCGGCAGGTGCCAACAACTTCAAAGGTTCGCGTAAATCGACGCCGTATGCGGCGCAGATGGCTGCAGAGACCGCTGGTAAAAAAGCGCTCGAGCATGGCATGCGTACCGTTGAAGTGCTCGTGAAGGGCCCCGGTGCGGGTCGTGAGTCGGCACTGCGCGCGTTGGCTGCGGTGGGTTTCAACATCACCAGCATCAAGGATATCACGCCGGTACCGCATAACGGCTGCCGTCCTCCGAAAAAGCGTCGCGTGTAAGGCGAATTGACGAATCCACGAAATCACGAATCCACGAGGAATTGATAATGAGCGCACTACTCAACAAGAACTGGAAAGACCTGATTAAGCCAACCAAACTCGATGTGAAGCCGGTGACCGGTGATGCACGTCGTGCGACGGTTGTTGCTGAGCCGCTGGAGCGCGGTTTTGGGATCACCCTCGGTGTGGCACTGCGCCGCATCCTGCTCAGCTCGCTGCAAGGCGCGGCGGTGACCAGCATCAAAATCGAAGGTGTCCAGCACGAATTTTCGGCGATCCCAGGCGTACGCGAGGATGTGGTCAACATCATCCTCAACATCAAGGATCTGAAACTGAAAGCACACTCGGCTGACCGTAAGCGCATGGTGCTGAAATCATCGGAAGCGGGTGAAGTAACCGCTGGCATGATCCAGACCGACGCAGATGTCGAAGTGCTGAACAAAGACCTGGTGATCTGTACGCTCGACAAGGGCGCCAGCATCAACATGGAGCTGATCGTTGAAGTGGGCAAGGGTTACGTGCCAGCTTCGCAGAACCGCCCAAGCGATGCACCGATTGGCCTTATTCCGGTCGATGCGCTGTTCTCGCCGATTGAGAAAGTATCCTACAAAGTTGAAAACGCACGCGTTGGCAACCGTACGGATTACGATCGCCTGACGCTGGAACTCGAAAGCGATGGCTCGGTAGCACCAGACGATGCGGTTGCACTCGCAGCACGTATCCTGCAAGACCAACTGGCACTCTTCATCAACTTTGAAGATGCGCATGAAGTCAGCACCAAGTCGGCAGAAGAAGAACTGAAATTCTCGCCATACCTCCTCAAGAAGGTGGATGAGCTGGAGCTTTCGGTCCGTTCCGCAAACTGCCTGAAAAACGACAACATCGTTTATATCGGTGACCTTGTACAGAAAACGGAAAGCGAAATGCTGAAAACGCCAAACTTTGGCCGCAAGTCGCTCAACGAGATCAAAGAAGTGCTGAACAACATGGGTCTGCGCTTCGGTATGGAAGTGGCTTCGTGGCCGCCGGAAAATATCGAGGAACTGGCACGCAAATTTGAAGACCCGTACTGAGTCCGGGTTAAAGGGAGCAAAATATGAGACACCAAGTAGCAGGCCGCAAGCTGAACCGCACCGCATCGCACCGTACCGCGATGTTTGCCAACATGGCATGCGCGCTGATTAAGCATGAACAAATCTTCACGACCCTGCCGAAGGCAAAAGACCTTCGTCCGATCGTGGAAAAACTCATCACCATCGGCAAGAAAAATGATCTTGCCGCACGTCGCCTTCTGATCGCGCGCCTGCGCGACGAGAAGATGGCGGAAAAAGTGCTGAGCGTACTTTCGCAACGCTATGCAGAGCGTAAGGGTGGTTACATCCGCGTTCTGAAAGCAGGCTTCCGTTACGGCGATGCGACCCCGATGGCGATCATCGAGTTCGTTGACCGTGATGAGTCGGCACGTGGTCAGGATTCCGGCCCAGTAGCCGAGACCACGGGCGAGGAAGCTGCCGCGTAAGTCCGGCAACGTCCCAAAACAGAAAAGGCCGCTGGAAACAGCGGCCTTTTTTGTTTTGGGTATGTTTTCTCGTGCGCGGCAAAGACAAAGCCACTAGCTAGTGGTTGAGCGCCTCTTGTTGGAGGAGAGGAAGTCGCTTTATGCTAGTGAGCTTGCGATACCTGTCGGGAAAAAGACAGTATCTTCCGGCATGGTAATTTCGCGGGTTTTCGCCACTTGAGCGACGTAAGCATTGAGCTGATCTTCCAGCTTCCCATTGTTTTCCACGCGTGCTGCCAGGCTTTTGAATTGTTCTGGATTTTCGCTGCGCGCATAAAAATAGAGTGCTTTACGGACGGCATTGATTTCTTTGTCGCGGAAGTCTTTACCAAGCGGCTCACGCGTCTGCATTAGCTCAGCCAGACGATAGGCTTTTTGCTCCATTATTTCTGAGCTTTGGAATTCAGTCTCAACCATCATAGCGCACCTGCTTTAGTTTAAAAGATCAGCAGCCAGACTAGCATTCTGATTCATTCGCAGTATGACAATTTTATGAAGATAATTATCCGCATTCCTTGGCAGAACGGGCAAATTGCACTACATCTCTGCTATGTCACCTAAGAAAATGACTGCTATTCAGGACTCCCTTTTTGCCGGTGCGGCCAATACCGCCCCGCTGGCCGAGCAACTGCGCCCACAGGCGCTTTCTGAGGTGATCGGGCAGGAGCATCTGACCGGTCCGGAGGGCATTCTCTCGCGCATGGTGGAGGCGGGGAAGTTGCAGTCCATTATCCTCTGGGGGCCGCCGGGCTGTGGAAAGACCACCATTGCACGGCTGCTGGCACAGGAAGCGGGGTATGGGCTCGAGCAGGTTTCTGCCGTGGCATCTGGTGTGGCGGATTTGAAAAAGCATTTCGAAATTGCCGCGCACAAAAAACACATGGGTCAAGGCGCAGCCTTGTTTGTGGATGAGATCCACCGTTTCAACCGCGCGCAGCAGGATGTACTGCTGCCGGTGGTAGAGGATGGCACGATTACGCTGATTGGTGCGACAACGGAGAATCCCTCCTTCGAGCTGAATTCTGCGTTGCTTTCACGTGCGCGGGTGCTGGTGCTCAACCGTCTCTCGCCAGCGGCGCTAGAGGCATTGATTGGGCGTGCAGAGGCCTTATTCGGGAAGGCGCTTCCGCTGACGGACGAGGCGAGGGCAAGCCTGCATGCCATGGCAGATGGCGACGGACGCTACCTGCTATCGATGGTGGAAGCGATCATGGATGCGGCACCACAGGCGGCATTGGATCCGGCGGCCCTCGGGCAACTGCTGCAACAGCGTCCGCCGGTCTATGACAAGGCGCAGGAGTCGCATTATAACCTCATTTCGGCGCTGCATAAGTCGCTGCGCGGGAGCGATGTGAATGCGGCACTCTACTGGTTTGCACGCATGCTGGAAGGTGGTGAAGACCCGCGTTACATCAATCGTCGGCTGATACGTTTTGCGGTGGAGGATATTGGCATGGCCGACCCGCAGGCGCATCTGCAGGCATTGGCGGCGGCGGATACTTACGAGCGGCTAGGCTCACCGGAGGGCGAGTTGGCGATTGCACAATCGGTGGTTTACCTTGCCACAGCACCCAAATCGAACGCGCAGTATATGGCGTATAAAGCGGCGCGTAAGGCGGCGAAGCTGTATGGCTCGCTGACACCGCCACAGCATATTCTCAACGCGCCAACGACGCTGATGAAAACGCTCGGCTACGGTCAGGGATACGATTACGATCACGATGCTGAGGATGGTTTTTCAGGGCAGAATTATTTTCCCGACGATATGCCGCGCGAGGAGTTTTATCGCCCGGTTGAGCGCGGGTTCGAGCGCGACATTTCAAAACGTCTGGAATATTGGACAAAGTTACGGGCGAAACGGAACGGTTAGGGTGACAGATCGTTAATTCATCACCTGCCGCATGACGGCCAGTCCGGCAAACACGGCGACGATCGAAACCAGCACCGATGCCCCCACATACAGCAGGGTCTGTACCGTCTCGCCCCGCTGCCAGAGATAGGCAGTGTCGAGCGAGAAGGCCGAGAAGGTAGTGAAGCCCCCCAGCAGCCCGGTAATCAGCAGAAGGCGCGCATGGGGGGAGGTGTCTTCCCCCCGATAGGCGAACCAGGCAGCAAACAGGCCAATCATAAAACAGCCCAGAATGTTGACGATTAGCGTCCCATAGGGGAAATCCGGGCGGATAATGGCAGAAAGGCGGTTGACGCCATGCCGCAGCATTGCGCCAAGGCCACCGCCAAAAAACACACAAAGGTAGCCATAAAAAACAGAAGACATGCGCCCCTCGTCCTTAAAAGAGCCTCCCCATTTCGGTGGGTAGGTGGTCAATGGTAATATCGACGAGCATAATCCATTTGTAAGGCAGGGCAAGTCTTCGGTTGCGCAGTCAGGGCAGGGCTGCGATAAGGGGCGCATGGAACGTAGAACATATGTAGTCGATGCCATGGATGGCAATACGCGCTTGGATCGCTGGTGTCAGCGCATCTTGGGCAGTGCGCCAAACTCTGTGTATCAGAAGGCGTTGCGCAAGGGGCTGATTCGTCTCGACGGCAAAAAAGCAGAAGGTTCGCAACGCGTGTTCGACGGGATGATCGTTGAAGTGCGTGGCGACATCACCAATCCGGATAAAGCCGCACCGGCACGTCCGAAGCAGGAAATGAAGCTAACCCTTGAACTGGCCGCCGAGGCACAGAGCTGGGTGCTGTATAAGGACAAAGATATTCTTGTGATTAACAAGCCAGCTGGGCTGGCGGTGCAGGGTGGAAGCGGTATCAGCAAGCATCTCGATGGGCTGCTGCCAGCATTGCAGTTCGAGGCAAAGGGAACACCACGCCTGGTGCATCGGCTGGATAAAGATACCAGCGGCGTGATGCTGCTTGCGCGCCATGTGGCCGCCGCCGCTGAGCTGCAACGCGGTTTCGCCAACAAGAAAATCAGCAAGACCTATCTCGCCTTGGTGGCGGGAATTCCGAATCCCTATTCCGGTGAGATCGAGTCGAACCTCGACAAGCTCGCACGCGGTGAAGACAGCCGCGAGATGGTGCGCAGCGTCGAGGAATCTGGCAAGCGCGCCGTGACCCATTACCGCACCCTTGAGCATCTCGCGAAGAAAATTGCGCTGGTTGAGCTGGAGCCGATCACGGGCCGTACCCACCAGCTGCGGGTGCACATGGCCGAGCTTGGTTGTCCGATCATTGGCGATGGAAAATACGGCGGTAAGGACGCACATATTAAGGGCGGCATCGAGTTAAGTGGGCGGCTGCATTTGCAGGCCTGGCGCATCAAACTTCCTCCGATGTTTGGCAAAGAAGAACGCGTTTTTGAGGCGTCGATTGCGCCGCATATCCAGTCCAGTCTCGATGCGTTGGGCATGACACTGGAGGGCTAGTAATGGTGTCGATGTCTAAAGCAAAAATCGAGTCACGCCCCTTACCAAAACGGTTTTATGTTGCAGTTGAAGTGCAGCAAAATGATGCAGCATTTTTGGTGCTTCTGGATGGCAAACCCATTCGCACCCCTGCGCGAAATATATTGCAGTCGCCTGTGCGTGCGCTGGCCGATGCTATGGCCGAAGAGTGGTTATCACAGGTCGATGTGATTGATACAGACAGCATGCCGCTTACCCGGCTTACCTCGCTGGCGATGGACCGTATTGCTGCAGACCGTGTTGCGTTGCTGCACGATCTTTCCGGCTATGGTGCAACGGATTTAGTTTGCTATCGTACGCCGCGTTCATCTGGAAATCCGATAGGGGCCGATATGGAAAAATTGCGCGCCTGTCAGGACGCGGCCTTTGATCCGATTCTGCAATGGGCCGCATCGGAATATTGTATTGCGTTGGAGGTGACAGATACCGTCATGCCAATCGCACAGGATGCCGCATCCCTGTCTGCACTTGCTGCACAATTCGCTGCAGCAAACGATGCCGAGCTTGCTGCGCTTGCAATGTTGGTTCCCATTTTGGGGTCTGCCGTACTTGCGCTGGCTGTCTGGCGGAAGCGGCTGACGATTGAAGAGGCGCTGGCCAGTGCGCGGCTGGAGGAAGATTTCCAGTCCGAGCATTGGGGTGCAGATCCCGATTCCGTGCAGGCATGGGCGAACAAGTGCCGTGATGCGCAGGCATCTGCCTTTTTTCTTGACATGCAAGTCGCTCATAAATCTGCATAAAGTCTCACTCTATTGCGTTGCGCACAGTGTTGTAAATTCGCGCTTTGCGCCGCCTCTTTTGCTGTGTTATACCGCCGACTTTCGTGCGTTGATCCGCACATTGGTTCACTAACCCCAGAGGCTCCATGAACGCGATTGCGATTGTGAAGGAACTTGAACTTAAACGCGAAGCTGCGCGATTTGGCGGCGGCCAGTCCCGTATCAACGTGCAGCACGATAAAGGAAAGCTCACCGCACGTGAGCGCCTTGAAGTGTTGCTCGATCCCGATTCGTTCGAAGAATACGACATGTTTGTCGAGCATCGCTGCACCAATTTCGGGATGGAAAAAAGCAAAGTTCCCGGCGATGGTGTGGTAACGGGGCAGGGGACGATCAACGGGCGTCTGGTCTTCGTTTACTCGCAGGATTTCACCGTTCTTGGTGGGTCGCTTTCCGAGAATAACGCCAAAAAAATCTGCAAAGTGCAGGATATGGCGATGAAAATGGGTGCGCCCATCATTGGCCTCAACGATTCCGGCGGGGCGCGGATTCAGGAGGGCGTTGATTCGCTCGCCGGCTTTGCCGAAATCTTCCAGCGGAACGTGCTGGCCAGCGGTGTGATTCCGCAAATCTCCGTGATTATGGGGCCATGCGCCGGGGGTGCGGTTTATTCGCCAGCCCTGACCGATTTCACCATCATGGTGCGCGGGTCTTCCTATATGTTCGTGACGGGGCCGGATGTGGTCAAGACCGTGACGCATGAAGAGATCACGCAGGAAGAGCTGGGCGGGGCCGATATGCACGGTAAGCATACCGGCGTGGCCGATATGGTCTACGACAACGATATCGAAGCGCTGCTGCAAGTGCGCCGCCTGATTAACTTCCTGCCGCTCAGCAACCGCGAAAAACCACCGCAGCGCCCGACGGAAGATCCGGCGGATCGTGTCGAGATGGGGTTGAACACCGTCATTCCTGAGAACGCGAACAAGCCGTACGATATGTACGACATCGTTCATCGTGTGGTGGATGAAGAAGACTTTTTTGAAGTCTCTCCGGATTACGCAAAGAATATTATTGTTGGCTTTGCGCGAATGGAAGGACACCCGGTAGGGGTAGTTGCCAACCAGCCGATGGAACTGGCCGGCTGTCTGGACATTGATGCGAGCCGCAAGGCAGCACGCTTTGTGCGTTTCTGCGATGCGTTTAATATTCCGGTCATTACCTTTGTCGATGTCCCGGGCTTTTTGCCCGGTTCGTCGCAGGAGCATAACGGCATCATCCGCCACGGCGCGAAGCTGCTTTATGCCTATGCCGAGGCAACGGTGCCTAAAATCACGGTGATTACCCGCAAAGCCTATGGCGGTGCGTATATCGTGATGGGGAGCAAACATCTGCGTAACGATATCAACTATGCATGGCCGTCGGCGGAAATCGCCGTGATGGGGCCTGCCGGTGCGGTAGAGATTATCTTCAAGGGCAAGCTGAAGGGGCAGGAAGAAGTCGATGCGGCAGTCGAGAGCTACCGCGATAACTTCGCGTCGCCATTTGCTGCGGCTGGCCGTGGTTATCTCGACGATGTCGTGCGTCCGCAAAACACCCGTTGGCGCGTGTGCCGTGCACTGGCAACCCTGCGCAACAAGCAGCTCGACAACCCCCAGAAGCGGCACGACAACCTGCCGCTCTAGTGATGCTCTGCCAGCAGGTGCTGGCGGGTATATTTTAGCGATAGGATGCCATTTGATCGCGGATGCCTGCGGCGACGTCTTTTGTCTGGCTGATCTGGTGCGCAGAAAATGGCAGGCGCGACTTGGGAATTGGCTTGTCCTGTGCAATGCGTAATGCCAGTTCGCGTTCACAGTCTTCCGTATAGATCGTGGTGCCGGGCATGGCCTCTAGTGCCTGATGGTGATTGATGAATACATCATGCCCGTGAGGGGAGGCGCGCTCGATCTTGTGTTTTAGTAACGCACCGCGTGCCACAGAATCCAGATAATGGGTGGGCGTCATGCTGTATTCACCAGCTTTGCTTCGCGGATCCAGCAGGTTTCGACCTGAGGTCGGGTTTTTCTGGGCAACTGCAAGGTAGGATGCAAGGGACGGTAGAACACGCTCCACTACATCTTCTACGCACAGGAGGTTGCCAAATGGATCGCGGCCATCCGGAGCATAATTGGGGTGCAGGTTTTGTGCGTCACGGGTGATGCTCTGGATCTTTGGGTTGGTGAAGGCTTTGGCAAACTCAGGGTAGTTCAGCAGGTAGTAACGGAAGGCGTATTCCTGCTGGTCCATGCCATTCAGCATGCCACTCTGGGCCGCCACCAGTGAGAATTCATCCTCAATATTCTGCCGTTTATCGGTGCCTATATGGATCCACATATGTAGCGCATCGAGAACATAGTGCTCTGGCAATGTATCGATGAGCTGCGCATGGTCTGGGCTTAAGGTGGCTAAGGCCAGATGGTCTGGAATCAGTGAGAATCGGCTAGTGATAGCCTTCCGGTGGATATTTGGGTCTTCTTCCTGGCCACTCAGTTTGGCATTCCCCATGCTTAGTGCCGTCACATGCAGGTCTTTCATAGTAAAATGCTGGCCGCAACGGTGGCGTGTCTCGGCAAACACCCGATTCGTATAGGCTTTCCCTAAGAGACGCCGTTCGTGCATTCTGTGTTCCGCGTCTTTGGTCCCGGACTGTTTATGCCTTGGCATTTCTTTCCTGTGATGGGGTGGCATGTATTACGGAAGCATTATGCTAAAAACAGGCGTGAAAGCGTGTGAAGGTTTCGTGACATTTCCGGATAATTCCGGCGTGCCCATGGGCATCGCTACCCGGCAACACTTCTCGCAATTGCGAAGGTGTGGGGCAGCTATATGGCGGCTAAGGCTTGCCGGGGTGTGCTTGCATGGTAGAGTCCTCGCAACAAAGGAGAGACGTATGACATGGCTTAGCGCTGAACAGCTTGAAAAAGAATGGAATGAAAGCCCTCGCTGGAAGGGGATTACACGTCCTTATTCCGGGGCCGAGGTGGTGAAGTTGCGCGGCAGCTTGCCGATTGAATACTCTTTGGCAAAGCATGGATCTGAGACTCTCTGGCGCTATTTCGCGACGATGCCGTATGTGAACGCGCTGGGCGCGCTGACGGGCAATCAGGCGATGCAGCAGGTGCGCGCGGGCCTCAAGGCGATTTACCTCTCCGGCTGGCAAGTGGCGGCCGATGCAAATCTTTCGGGGCAGATGTATCCTGACCAGTCGCTCTACCCGGCGGATTCGGTGCCATCGGTGGTGCGGCGGATCAATGCCTGCCTCAAGCGTGCAGATGAAATTGAGGTTTCCGAGGGCACCAAAACGGCGGACTGGTTCCAGCCAATTGTGGCGGATGCGGAGGCTGGCTTTGGCGGCAACCTCAACGCGTTTGAGCTGATGAAACAGATGATCGATGCGGGCGCGGCTGGGGTTCACTGGGAAGACCAGCTGTCGAGCGCTAAAAAATGTGGCCATATGGGCGGCAAAGTACTGGTGCCGATCCGTGAACATATCGAGAAACTCGTCGCGGCGCGCCTTGCGGCAGATACCTGTGGTGTGCCAAGCATTATCGTGGCGCGGACGGATGCCAATGGTTCGTACCTCATCACCAGCGATGTGGATGAGCGTGACGGTGCGTTTATGGGGAAAACCCGTACCATCGAAGGGTTCCATGAATATAAAGGTGGGATTGATGCGGCGATCAACCGTGGTCTTGCTTACGCACCTTATGCAGACCTCGTCTGGTGTGAAACCAGCACGCCAGACCTTGCCGAGGCAAAAAAGTTTGCGGAAGCCATGCATAAGCAGTTCCCCGGCAAATACCTTGCCTATAACTGCTCACCCAGCTTCAACTGGAAGAAGCATCTCGACGATGCCACCATCGCCAAGTTCCAGACAGAGCTTGGTGCGATGGGCTACAAGTTCCAGTTCATCACCCTTGCCGGGTTCCATGCCCTCAATCACGGGATGTTCGACCTTGCAAGCCGCTACCGTGAGTCGGGGATGGCAGGGTATGTGACCTTGCAGGAGAAAGAATTTGCCGATGCGGCGCGCGGCTTTACGGCGGTGAAGCACCAGCGCGAGGTGGGTGTTGGCTATTTCGATGCCGTGGCAGGGGCCATTTCCGGCGGACAGGCCTCAACCGTTGCCCTCAAAGGCTCAACGGAAGAAGAGCAGTTCCAATAGCCTATCTTTATAATCGACTGATTATTATGAAATAATCTTTAGTTTCCATCCCTCGCCATGGGGGGCGGTGTGCGATGTCATCAAACTGTCACTGGGTTTGGGGGGCGGTAGCGCGTATATTTATCCTATCGAGGACCCATACCCGCATAGGAGAGTAGCATGGCTGAAGAACAAAACGCGCCAGAAAGTTTCGCAGACAAATTCAAAGCAAATACCCGGCGCACGTTTGCGCAGGCTGTAATGGTGGCGGGTCCGCTCGTGCCATCGGCGGGCACCATGACGACGGCGGCGGTGGGTACAACAGCGGCTGCCGTGGCGCTTACGCAGGCAAGCTGTACGAAGTCACCGAATGTGGCGCCTACCGATCCCACGGATCCTACCGATCCGGTGGATCCCACCCATCCGGCGGCGACCTCCAGCATTGATGCGGGGACATTTGCGGTTTATTATGGCAAAAACAAAAATGCTTACGGGCTGAACCAATATGGTGGCGTGGTGGTTGAGCCTGCCTATATCTCGGCAGCCGACGCCAAGGCACGCGGTATCAACGCCTATGGCTATGCGTCACTCACCAGCCTTGTGCCTCCTGGCACCGAGTCCAGCGCCGAGTATCATGCGCTTTATAACGCGATTGTGGCGGAGGAGAATGCATCGGGTCAGGGCTTCCTGAAGAATGCCAAAGGTGAGTGGTTGCGTGACCCCACCATCGGGAATGCGCCGCCGTCGCCTTATATGGTCGAGCTCCGCAACCCAGTAGTTTATAAGCTGATGAAGGATTACGCGGTAAAAATGGGCGGCAAGAATGGCTTCCCTATGGGGCTGCATCTTGATTCTGGCGATACTGGCCCTTTCATCGAGACGGTGAAGGATTCGCGGCCTTCGACCGAAGAAAATGTGCGCCTCGACCCTTCGGCCTATAACGGCTATGCGCAGACAGAAGCCGACCTGCTGGTGGATATCGGTCAGTCGATTGGCCTTGAAACGCGCACCCAAACCGGTACCACAAGCGATGGTAAGCCAATCTATAATTATCCGAAAGGCATTATCCTGATCGGCGGGTTGCAGCAGCCACCGACCTATGCAGGCGAATGCATGCTCAATGCGGCAGCACAGGTGAACTGTACGATTACCCAGGAAGGAAAACGCTTCCTGAAGGCCGGGCAGACCTCCACGCCAACGGATGTTCAATGGATCAGTGGGCGCTTGCAGGTGCTTGCAAATCTCGCCAAGGCAAAGGGGCGTCCGTATATCTCTGTGAATGCACTGGAGCCGGTCGATAGCAGTCTGAATTACGACCATGTCGTTAAAGAAACAGCCAAAATGTATAAGGGCATCAGTAGTGAACTCAGCTTGCCGCTGAAAACCCATATCTTTGCCGCCAGCACTAACAGTGCCGGTTACTTTACCTGGCAGAATGAGCAGGATCTGGCGGAAAACCTGAAATTCAAAGGCCAGACGCTTGCGAAGGTCGATAATACGCGCGTCGATGGGCTGTCGCCTGAAACGCTCGAGCATTATTATGCGCATCAGGATGAATTCAAAGTCGGCAAAGCGAGCAAAGAGAAGCAGGGCGAGAATATGGTCGGGCGCCTTAGCAGGGCAGCTGCTCCTTCACATCGCGCCCGGATCGAAGCTGAGCCGCAGGGCGGTGCGCTGAGCGTATAATGCGCGGTTTTCCGTGTATCCGGATCGGAAGCGGGGGCACCCACGTGCCCCCGCTTTTTTATGCACAGCCCCTTCGATGCAAAATGATTTGCGCATTGCGCGGAATCCGCTAAAACGCTCGGATGTTTCATTCGATCTTAATCGCCAATCGCGGGGAAATTGCGACCCGCATCATGCAAACCGCCACGAAAATGGGGCTGCGTACGATCGCGGTCTATTCCGAGGCCGACACCAACGCGCTGCACGTCAAAAATGCTGACGAAGCCATATTTATCGGCGCATCGCCGTCGATTAAATCGTACCTCAATATCGAGAACCTGCTGTCTGCGATTGACCAGTCCGGGGCCGAAGCGGTGCATCCCGGCTATGGGTTTTTGTCTGAGAAAGAAGTCTTTGCCCGGGCGGTGATCGAGCGCAGTAATGCGGCGTGGGTAGGCCCAGCGCCTGAGGCGATCCGCCTGATGGGTGATAAAATCGAGTCGAAGAAAATTGCAAAGCAGGCTGGCGTCAACGGCGTTCCCGGCGTGCTGGAGGCGATTTCTGATGTCAAAGAAGCGCGGCAGATCGCCAATGATATCGGCTATCCCGTGATTATTAAGGCTGCCGCGGGTGGTGGTGGTAAAGGGATGCGCGTGGCACGCTCTGATGAAGAGCTGATCGATGGCATGAAAATGGCCACCTCTGAGGCGCGCAACAGCTTTAATGATGCGCGTGTGTTCATCGAGAAATATTTCGACAATCCGCGCCATATCGAGATTCAGGTATTGGCCGATAAATATGGCAATGTTGTCAGCCTTGGCGAGCGTGAGTGCTCGATTCAGCGGCGTCACCAGAAGGTGATCGAAGAAGCGCCGAGCATGTTCGTTACGCCCGAGATGCGCGAGCAGATGAGTGCTCAGGCCATTTCGTTAGCGAAACAAGTTGGTTATGTCTCCGCCGGAACGGTGGAATTTATTGTCGATCAGGATGGCAATTTCTACTTCCTGGAGATGAACACCCGCTTGCAGGTTGAGCATCGCGTGACCGAGCTGGTAACGGGGATCGACCTCGTGGAGCAGATGATCCGCATCGCAGCGGGTGAAAAGCTTCCCTTCACGCAGGATGACATTACCACCAATGGCTGGGCGTTCGAGTCGCGTATTTACGCCGAGGATCCCAAGCGTGGCTTCCTGCCTTCCACCGGGCGGATCGTGAAATATCAGGAGCCAGAAGCCAAAGCCGGGACGCTGATTGATACCAGCATCTACGAGGGTGGCGAGGTCAGTATGTTCTATGACCCGATGATCGCTAAATATTGCACCCATGCCCCCACACGTGAGCAGGCGGCCACCATGATGGTTGATGGCTTGGGGGACTTTGTCATTCAGGGAATTGCGCATAATGCGGGCTTCATGCAGGCGGTGCTTAGCCATGAGCGGTTCCGTCAGGGCGATATCAGCACCAACTTTATCGAGCAGGAATGGCCCGCCGGGTTCAGCGGTGCCGAGCTTTCGACCGAAGCACAGAAAGTCTGTATGGCGGTGGGTGTCTTCTGTTCGCTACGTGATATCGAGCGCGATTCGCTGATTACCGGCCAGCTACCGGGGCGGACGCCACCAATTGGTGCGCGCTGGGTGATTACCCTCGCGGGGAACTCTGTTTCCGTCTATGCTCGCAAAAAAGAATACGGCTACGACATTAGTTACGATGACGGAATGATTGTGATCCGCTCTTCGTGGAAGCTGGGGCGCAAGCTATTCCAGGGTACGGTGAATGGTAAACCGGTGAGTGTCCGTGTAACGCCGCTGGCCGAGGGCTACCAGCTTAACTATGCCGGGGCAGAGGTGCAGGCAAACCTGCGCACGTTGCGTGTTGCCGAGCTTGGACAATACATGCCGGTGCGCGAGAGCAATGTGTCGCAGTTCGAGATCACGGCGCCGATTGCCGGGTTGATTTCTGCCGTGCATGTGAACAAGGGCGATGTCATCCGCGCTGGTCAGCAATTGTTTGTGATTGAAGCCATGAAAATGGAAAATATCATCTATGCCGACCATGATGCGAAGGTCAAAGACGTCCACGTCACCGCACCTTCCAGCGTCACCTCCGGCCAACTCGTCATCGAGTTCGAAGAGCCGGAAACCGAAAGCAAAGACGGTAAAAAAGCAGCTTAAGTTTCTACCTGCCCGTTTGTGTCATTCTCGCGAGAGCGAGAATCTATCTTTTTTTAGAAATTGTAGGAAGATGGATTCCTGATGAAGCTGCGCACCCCAATACCTTCGCATTTGGACCCCGCTAGCTCGGGGTCGCATCTCAGTCGCCCTTAATTCGCATCGGTTCCGGAATGATATCGAGGATGGCTTGCTCATCGACCTCGTCGATCTGGCTGCTGTCGAGGAACATTTCGGCGTATTTGCGGTAGGTTTTGGAGGTAACGAAGAAATCCACGAGGTTCGGGTCGAGATGGTTGCTCTTTTTAAACTGGCCGATGATGGCCATCGCCTCTGAGATCTTCTTTGGTTTTTTGTAGGGGCGGTCAACGGCGGTCAGCGCCTCAAAAATATCGGCGATGGCCATCATCCGTGCGGGGATACTCATGGTGCCGGCCAGCACCCCTTTGGGGTAGCCGGTGCCGTCCATTTTCTCGTGGTGGCCGCAGGCATATTCCGGCACGCGCTGCAGGTGGCGCGGCCATGGCATGGATTCCAGCATATTGACCGTGTGCACCATGTGGTCGTTCATCACCTGCCGCTCTTCGGGTGTAATGGTGCCGCGGCGGGTGCTTAGGTTATAGACTTCGTTTTCAGTGAGCAGCGGCTCGGGCTTCCCACCGATTTCGACGGTGACTTCGCCCAGCTTTTTCAGCCGCGCGATGCTTTCATCCGCCATGAATTCCGAGCCGATATTGGCGGTTTCGATGAAGGCCAGGTCGTCGTCGCACTGGGCGAGGGCGCGCTCGCATGCGGCGGCCAGGGCGTCGTCGTCGGCACCGTCTTGCGCCATGGCATTCAGGCAGTCGAATTTCAGGGTCAGCTTACGCACTTCCATCCGCGCGCGGATGGCGTCGATGCGGTCGTGGATGGTCTCGAGCTTGGTGGCCTTATCCATGATATGGACAGGGGTCACAATCTTGCCACAATCGTGCAGCCACGCGGCGATGTGCAGCTCGTATTTTTCATCCTCGGTCAGCGCGAAATCATGGAAGAACCCCTCTTTGTCCTGACAGGCGGCCTCGGCAAGCATTTCGGTCAATACTGGCACGCGCACGCAATGGGCACCGGTATAGGGCGACTTGGCATCAATCGCGGCGGCCATCATTTTAATGAAGGATTCAAGCAGGGTTTTCTGCTCGCCGATCAGGGTTTCTTTATCGACGATGACAGCGGCCTGACTGGCGAGCGAGGAGACGATTTCTTCCATCGTCTCCGAAAAGGGGATGCTCGCGCCGGTCTCGGGGTCTTTTGCGTTGATGAGCTGGATACAGCCGATAGACTCCTCGCGGTGGTTGAGCAGGGGGATGGTCAGCACCGAGCGGGTGCGGAATCCGTATTTCAGGTCGAACTCCCGGGTGCCGACGAATTCAAACCGTTCCGATTGGTAAACATCATCGATATTCACGGATTCTTTACGTATCAGGGCGTATACCACCTGACGGTGCAGGCGGGGCTGGCCGGTTTCGTAATCATAAATATGCAGTTGCTTGAAGGGTGGGTGCTTGCCGGTCGTTCCACCAAAGGCCAGCTTCAGCGAGTCGGTGCGGACAATTACATGTTCCAGCATGTCACCTTCGGGCGAGACCAGGTAGAGTGTGCCGCCATCGGCGCAGGAGATCTCCTTGGCGGCGAGGACAATATGCTCCAGCAGCGTATCGCGGTCGCGCTCGATCGAGAGGGCGTTACCAATATGGCTGAGGCGTTTCACCAGCGTGGCAGTATCGGTATAAATATTCGAGCTCATAGGAGGGGAGGCTAGCAGGATTGGCCGTGTACGGCCATTAATCCTGCGTAATCAGGGGTTCGTGTCGCATTATCCTTACCGGGTGGCGGATAAGCGCATCACTTTCATGGAACTGTCATACTTATATAAGTAACACGCGTTATACTCGGTCTGTTCTTTTGCATTTTCTATCCTACAGGTTTTTACCTGCCAGATGGTTGCATAGAGCCTTGTGTATGGCCGTTGCCTGCATAAGCTTATTTTTAACGCTAAACCAATAAGTATGATGG